>NZ_CP109162.1:7384594-7707668 GCF_035920445.1 Nocardia sp. NBC_01730
CGCGAGGGCCAGGCGCTCGGCACCGCGGTCGGGCGGCGCGGATCGTCCAGCGCCGCGGCCTGCATCACCTCGGGGTAGGGCGGAAGCCCGAGGTCCTGCCTAAAGCCGGCGCAGCTCGCCGACGATCGCGCCGCTGATCTACTCGCCTAGTGCACGTCGTTGGCGAGGACTCCGGGCATGGTCCGGCCGGAAGGTCCACAGCAACTCATGTGTGGATGTATTCGGTCAGGTCGACCCCGGCGCGGAGCAGACCTTCCATTGGCCGTCTTCCTTCCTCAGGTGCTCGGTGGTGCTGGTATCGGAATCGGGCGTCTCACCGGGAATCGCAACCGTGAGCTTGCCGGTGATATTCGCGGTCGCGCTGCGGCCGGTGACCACGATGCCCTCGATCCTCTCGATGGTGACCGAGACCGTCGCCGCATCGAACTCCTTCTTCTGCTCCTCGGTCATCGCGTCGAACTCGGCGCGGTCGGCTGCGCACGCCTTCTCGGCCGCCGCGCGGAAGCCGTGCGCGCCGAGCACCTCGTAGAAGTCGCGGATGGCCAACTCGATTTTCTTCTCGTCCGAGCTGAGCGGGCCTTTGCCCTGCGAGGTCAGCAAAGCGCCCACGATCACCGCGCCCGCGATGACGAGCGCCACGAGCGCCACCGATCCGGCGATGAGACCGGTCCAGCTCTTCTTCGGCGGCCGAGGTGGATATCCGCCGGGCAAGCTCCCGGGCGGCGGATAGCCCGGCGGCAGGCTGCTGTTGCCCATGGGCGGCGGGTGACCCTGGCCTGGCGGCAGGCTGCCGTGGCCCATGGGCGGCGGGTTGCCGTGGCCCATGGGCGGCGGCTGGCTGGTGGGCTGCTGTTGTGGGTAGTGCGGTCGATCCTGCGGCGGCTGTCCGCCCGGCGGATAAGTCATCGTCTCGCCTCCGGTCTACCCCCGGTACCTGGCACGTTACGGCAACGGCGCGCCCGGGCGACGGGAAATGAAACACCGACTGTCGGCGTGTCGTTGCAGGTCGGGGAACAATTCGCGACTGACGCAGGCGCGCAGCGACATCGCCCACCTCGACGTGGTGCTCGAGCCGCAGATCGAGTTCTGCTGCGCCCGGCACCGCGGCTCACGCCTCGAGCGCAGCGTGCCACCGGGCGGTGTCGGTGTATTGGTGCAGTCGCGTGATGCGGCCGTCGACGACCTGCCAGAGGTGGACGAACCCGGCGTCGTATGCGCGCTCGGTGGCGTGTGCCGATCCGCGATAGCGTCCGGTCAACCACTACTGTGCCGTCGCTGGCCGGCGTCTGTGGCGGCCATCTCGAAGACGTTTTGTGACCGAGCGGTCGCGGATTCGGTTGCCTGTTGCTTGCCGTGGATGCGAGCTACGATTCGAACATGGGTTCGACAAGCGAGGAGCCGCCGCGAACCGACGGCACGCAACCGGAGCTGGTCTACCCGAACAGAGCCGGCCACTACTACCGGACGCTGACCTACCCGCCGCGACCAGTATGGGTACGACTGGACGCGATCCTGATCCGCGATCCGGGAACCCCGCGGCATGTGAACGGCGCGGGCGTCATCATGCGCGGCGAGCGCCCCGGCACGCTGACGCACTGGCTGCCCACCGTTGACGGCGACTGGATGGGCCGGGTGACCTACAGTGTCCAGTTCGCCGATGGCCGCCCAGATCTCCACCTGCGGGACCAACTGGTCCCCGCCTATGCCCTGCGCCCGCGACGCGTCCGGGAATCCGAGCGTTGATCGACGTGACTCGCGGAAGTCGGTGCGCGGGAACGTCGCCGCGTACTGTAGCTGTAAATTTGCCTTCTCTGCCGTATTTTCGGAGGCCCCTGAGTGGGCCCGGCCAATCAGGTTTGCCCGGACATGTGGCCGCTATCGGGAGCGTTGTCGCGCCTGTGCCGGTCCGGTTGTCGCGGTGGGGGGCCGGTGATACGTTGCCGGGCATGGGATTTCAGTTGCCGCATCCCGAGGTGCTGTGGGCGCGTGTGACCGTCTTCGACGTGATCACTTCCGCGACCCATGACGACGACTATCGGGTCGCGAGCGGAGTGGAAATCGGGCAGTCGGCCAGAGTGGAGGGTGCTCGGCTGATCAACGACGACGGCGCGGGCAATTGGTACACGCTGATCAGATACTCCGGTGACCGCGCGCTGTTGTTCGGTACGGACGAGGACAACGAGGTCGCGGGTACGGCCTACGATCCGCTGGCCGCAGCGCCCACCTGGGTGCGTTCGGTGGACTTGACGGCGAACCGTCGCAGTGACCGTCCGATCACCTTCGCGCGCTGGTGGGAAGACGGTCGCTGGCAGCACACTTCAACGGATCTCGACGACGGCCTCGAGATGAGTCTGAGCGCCGCGGCCGACCGCGAAGGCTTCGCCGGGGGCATCATGAGTGCGGCGATTCACGCGAAGTGGGTCGAGATGGACTACGAGGCAGGCAAGCTGACCGCTCTCACTGTCGACCCCACCGCACTCAACGCCCTGTGTGACGCCACCGAAACCGGAACCGTCACCAACGCCCACCTCTACTTCCTCCACCCGGACCTGACCGCCTCCGCCTTCGCCTACCTTTCGCGTGCCGGGGTCCTCGCCGGCGCCCCCAAGTCCACCGAGCCCCTGCTGTAACCGGCCACCCGCCACTCGACCCGAGACGGCCCCCGACCGCTGGTCGAGGGCCTTCTCGGTGTGCCATCGGTGGGGCACATCGAAGATGGGAATGGATGTGACCTGGGGATTCTTGTTGGCCAGCTGGTAGTGGAAGCTGACTTCTCGCTAACGGGTGAGCAACGCAGTCGCAGCGACAGGCGGCGGTAGCGGATCGGCTCTTCTGCTCGGCTCCTCCCGCCGATCGGTCCACTTCTACGCGACAGATGCATGCTATTATTTGCATGAAGTATTGCATGTAATCATGCAGAGGAGGGTGGGCAATGGCGACGGTTCAGGTGCGAGACGTCCCCGATGAAGTGGCAGCGGTGATCGCGGAGAAAGCCAGTGCTGAGCACAAGTCGGTGTCGGCGTATCTGCGGGACCTGATGGCAGCAGATGTTCGGCGGGAACTGCAGCGGCGGGCTATCGCCAAATGGGACGAAGAGTTGCAGCAGACGCAGCAGCGGCTGGGTATCACCGGCCGGGCGACGGTGTCCGGAGCCGAAGCGGTGCGTGAAATTCGGGACGGTTACGACCGGGGCGAAGAGTGATCGTTGTCGATGCCTCGGTCTGGGTCGATCTGCTGCGTGGGGCACTGCCGCCCGGCTATGCGGACCGGATCCGCATAGCCGGGTGTGTTTCCCCGCCGCATGTGGACTTCGAGGTTGGCTCCGCGCTGATTCGGCTGGCACGTCGCGGCGAACTGGAATTCGATCAGGCGCGCGCATTGATCGCCGCGTTCAGCAATCACCCCGTGGAGCGGATCCGCGAGCCGGTGGATTCGGTTGCCGCCGTGGGAGTGATCGATAACGCCACCTACGCGGATGCCTGGTATATCGCGCTGGCCCAGCGCCTCGCCTATCCACTGATGACCCTGGATGACGGGATGCAAAAGGCTGCCCGGATCCACGGGGTGGAACTCGTAGGTGCGTCCGGCTGACAGGGTCTGCCCAGTATGCCGAAGATCGTGGAATGTGACATCCACCCCAGCACGACTACGGGCGCGGGCGAAAGCCTTGCGGATGGCGTCGCCCCGCATCCGGGCACCGTCAAGACCAATAAAGAGCCATTCCTTGCCCGCCCACTGTTCCATGTGCTCGACCAGGTACGGCCGAAGATGCGGCGGGATGGAGGCGGGCGCTTCCCGGCTGGCGTCTTGGGGTCCTTGTCGAACTTTCGGGGCGACGGCAGGCCAGATCAGCGAAAAGTGTCGATGCCGATCAGCCCAGCCATTTCGCCAGCGGCAAATGAACCTCGCGTTGCTGCTCGAGCACGAGGTAGACGACCTACCCGGCAGAGCACGAAAAAGGCCATCTACCAAGGTTTTTGGTAGGCGGCCTTTGGTGCCCTCGGCAGGATTCGAACCTGCGGCCTTCTGCTCCGGAGGCAGACGCTCTATCCCCTGAGCTACGAGGGCGGGATAGGACTCGGTCGGGGCCGGGATGGCGGTTCCGATCGGGCTGGGTCAGCCTATCGTATCGGTCGCCGTCCGCCAAAAAGTGCGCTGGGCCGGGGACTTCGGGCTCAGCCCGCCGGGAGGGGAGCGGCGCCCCGCGCGCTGAGCATCGTCGTCAGCAGGTCGGATTCGCCGCGCTGAGTCTTCGACATGGTCTCGGCGAGAGTGCGTACCGCGGTTGTCTCGGCGTGCTGGGCGGCATAGTCGATCATCGGGAGCCCGCCCTGGTGGTGGCGCAGCATCAGTTGCAGGAACATGGTGTCGAGCTCGGGCCCGGTGGCTTGGCGCAGCGCGGCGAGTTCGGTGGGGGTCGCCATGCCAGGCATGGTGGCCATCGGGCCGGACATGCTGTGGCCAGGTGAGCTCGGACCAGAATGGTCGTGACCGCTCGACGGTTCGGTCATCCAGCCCATGTATCCGTCCACGCTCTGCGCCGGCTTGCCCCACAGCTGCAGCCAGCCCTGCATGCGACCGATCTGGCTCTGCTGGGTGGTGAGGATGTCGTAGGCGAGGCGGCGCACGTCGGTACCGGTAGAACGCACCAGCACCACGCCCGCCATTTCCACGGCCTGGGCGTGATGCGCCGACATGTCCTGGCTGAAACCGACATCGACGATGTCGGGGTCGGGCTCGGACGAGGTGTCCAGTGGAATCCGTGCCAGCACGCCGACCGCGAAGCCGATCAGGATGGCACCGATTGTGCCGAGGATCACCAGCGCGGTGCGCTGGTGGCGGAGCTGTCCGCCGAGACCGGATGCGGCCTCCGCCGCGGCATCCGGGATATCGGGGTCGGAGGCCACTACTGTCCCGCGCCCGGTGCGGACTGTGTCGGCGCCGCAGCGCCGGGCAGCCCGGGAAGACCGGGGACGCCGGGCACACCCGGCAGTCCACCGGGCATGCCGCCGCCGAGCTTGGACGGGTCGGGCTGCAGACCCTTGCCGTCCATCGGCACCGCGTCGGGTCCTGGCGGCGTCGGGTCGAACGGCGGCGGGTTGTCGGTATCGAAGACGATCGTCGAGCAGTCCGCCCCGACCTCGGGGTAGGTGTAGGAGTTCAGCCGCAGCGCGGTGATGAACTGGCCGACGCGCTTGTCGTCGGGGCTGTCCAGCTTCAACTGGTGACCCCATGCCTGCAGTGACACCGGGGAGTCCTGCCCGGGGTAGGGCGACATCAACGTGTACGGCTTGCCCTGGACCTTCGTTTTCAGCGTTTCGATCCCCTCGGAGTTCACCCTGTCCGGGTTGTAGGTGATCCAGATGGCGCCGTGCTCGAGCGAGTGCACCGCGTTCTCCACCCGGATCGGCTTGCCGTAGACCACGCCGGTGCAGGTTGCCCAGGACTGGTCGTGCGGACCACCGAACGGCGGCGACTGGTCGTAGGCCACGCGCTGGGTCGGGCCGATGTGCAGACCGGCCGGGTACTCCTTCTTCACCACGCCCGAGATGTCGTCCGAGGGGTCTTTCTTCTGCGCGCTCGGCGTGTACTTGTCCAGGTCGGCCTTCTCCTGGTACTTGGGGACCAGGTTGTAAGCCAGCGCACCGATCAATGCGATGATGACAACGGCCGCACCGATGGCCGGCCAGGGGATCTGGCGATTCTTCTTCGGAAGTTGCCCACGTCCGCCGCCTTTGCGGGGAGCCGACAACTTCGCCGCGGCCTTGGCGGCCTTGGCCGATTTGGCGCTGGGATTGCTCGGCATCGCTCGTTGTGCTCTTTCGACGTGATGGATCCGCTGGCTGCGCAGTGCCCACCCGAGGTGTACACCCGCTCAGACCATAGGATAGAGACTCGTGACTCCAGCTGACCTTGCAGATCTCCTTCGCGCGACTGCGGCGAAGGTGCTTGTCGAACGTGGACTGGACCCTGCGGTCCTGCCCGACGAGGTCAAGGTGGAGCGCCCCCGTAACCCGGATCATGGTGACTATGCCACGAATGTGGCGCTGCAGGTGGCCAAGCGGGCTGGAACGAACTCGCGTGAGCTGGCGGCCTGGCTGGCCGACGCGCTGGCCGACGCGGACGGTGTCGCGACCGCCGAGGTCGCGGGACCGGGCTTCCTGAACATCCGCCTCGCCGCGTCCGCACAGGGCGTGATCCTCGAGCAGGTGCTCGCCGCGGGCGCCGGGTACGGCACCGGGGAGACGCTGAAGGGCACCCGAATCAATCTCGAGTTCGTGTCGGCCAACCCGACCGGCCCGGTGCATCTCGGTGGCACGCGCTGGGCCTCGGTGGGCGACGCGCTGGGCCGGATCCTGGCCGCGCAGGGCGCCGACGTGGTCCGCGAGTACTACTTCAACGATCACGGCGCGCAGATCGATCGGTTCGCGGCCTCGCTGGTCGCCGCAGCGACCGGAGCGCCGACCCCGGACAACGGTTACGCAGGCGCCTACATCGGCGAGATCGCCGAGAAGATCGTGGCCATGCACCCTGACGTGCTGAAGAAGCCGGAGGCCGAGCGGCTCGAGCTTTTCCGCGCCGAGGGCGTCGAGCTGATGTTCGCCCACATCAAGGAGTCGTTGCACGAGTTCGGCACCGACTTCGACGTCTACTTCAACGAGAGCTCGCTGTTCGAGTCCGGCGCGGTCGAGCAGGCCGTGGAGAAGCTGAAGAACTCCGGCGACCTCTACGAGAAGGACGGAGCCTGGTGGATCGCCAGCTCCGAATACGGTGACGACCAGGACCGGGTGGTCATCAAAAGCGACGGCAAGGCCGCCTACATCGCGGGCGACATCGCCTACTTCCAGAACAAGCGCGCACGCGGTTTCGATCTGTGCATCTACATGCTCGGCGCCGATCACCACGGCTACATCGGCAGGCTGAAGGCCGCCGCCGCCGCGTTCGGCGACGATCCGGACACTGTCGAGGTGCTCATCGGGCAGATGGTGAATCTGCTCAAAGACGGCATCGCGGTGAAGATGAGCAAGCGCGCGGGCACGGTGGTGACGCTCGACGACTTGGTCGAGGCGATCGGTGTGGACGCGGCGCGGTACTCGCTGGTGCGCTCGTCGGTGAACTCGAGCATCGACATCGACCTGAACCTGTGGACCAGCCAGAGCACCGAGAACCCGGTCTACTACGTGCAGTACGCGCACGCGCGGACCGCGTCCATCGCACGCAACGCCGCCGAGTTCGAATACAACTCGGTGACACCGGATCTCGCGCTGTTGACCGCAGAGGAGGAGGGCGAGCTGATCCGCACCCTCGGCGAGTACCCGCGCGTCGTGGTCAGCGCGGCGAGCCTGCGCGAGCCGCACCGGGTGTCCCGCTACCTGGAGGAGTTGGCCGGCGCCTACCACCGGTTCCAGACCAACAAGAACCTGCGTGTCCTTCCGCTGGGCGACGAGCCCGTCTCGACGACGAACGCCGCCCGGCTGGTCCTGGTCAACGCCACGCGTCAGGTCCTGGCCAACGGACTCGGCCTGCTCGGCGTCAGCGCGCCGGAGCGGATGTGAACGGGTCCGAAGGTGTCCCAGTCGAGCAGCGTGCGGAAGGAAGCACTAGTGAGCGAGCGAACCATCGACACAGCCGCTGGCGCGGGCACGCCGGTGCCGAGTGTCAGCGGGGTGCGGGCAGTGAGTGAGCGGAGCGAGCGAATAGTGAGCGCAGCCGCATTCGCCGTCGTGCCGGAGTCGAGCGTCAGCGAGGCACAGGCATGACCGCGCATCCCGCTGGTCCCCGGCACGCCGAGATCCCGCATGCACCGAATCTGTCGGAGCGCCCGAGCGATCCGAAGCAGATGATCGACCTGCCCGCGAACGTGTGGCCGCGTAACGCCGCGCGTGACGACGCCGGTGTGGTTCGGCTGGCCGGCGTGCCGGTGCACGACCTGGCGGCCCGGTTCGGCACGCCGCTGTTCGTGGTCGACGAGGACGACTTCCGTTCCCGCTGCCGCGACATGGTCCGGGCCTTCGGTACCAACGCGCGAGTCCACTACGCGTCCAAGGCGTTCCTGTGTGGTGAGATCGCCCGCTGGATCCGCGACGAGGGTCTGTCGCTGGACGTGTGCTCCGGCGGCGAACTCGCCGTGGCGCTGCACGCGGGTTTTCCCGCCGAGCGAATCGCGTTGCATGGCAACAACAAGTCCGTTGCGGAGCTGGAGGCAGCGGTATCCGCCGGTGTCGGCCATGTCGTGGTCGACTCGCTGATCGAGATCGAGCGCCTGGAAGCCATCGCGGGTCGTGCAGGCGTGGTACAGGATGTGCTGGTCCGGGTCACGGTCGGCGTGGAAGCCCATACCCACGAATACATCTCGACCGCGCACGAGGACCAGAAGTTCGGCTTCTCGATCGCGGGCGGCGACGCGATGGAAGCGCTCGCGCGTGTCTTCGACGCCGACAACCTGCGTCTGGTCGGCCTGCACAGCCACATCGGCTCGCAGATCTTCGAGATCGACGGCTTCGAGATTGCCGCGCGTCGCATGCTCGGTCTGCTGCGTGAGGCGATCGACAAGTTTGGTGTCGATCGCACCGCACAGATCGCCACGCTGGATCTCGGTGGCGGACTCGGTATTTCGTATCTGCCGTCGGACGACCCGCCGCCGTTGGACGAGTTCGCCGCGAACCTGCGCAAGCTGGTCGCGGCGGAGGCGGCCCGCGCAGGTCTGCCCGAACCGACCATCGCCGTGGAGCCCGGCCGCGCGATAGCGGGCCCGGGAACGGTGACGCTGTACGAGGTGGGTACCACCAAGGACGTCTCGCTGGACGGAGGTCTGCGCAGGCGCTACGTGAGCGTCGACGGCGGCATGAGCGACAACATCCGTCCTGCGCTGTACCAGGCCGACTACGACTGCCGTCTGGTCTCGCGGTCCTCGGAGGCCGGGCCGGTGGTCGCGCGTGTCGTCGGAAAGCACTGCGAGAGCGGGGATATTGTCATCCGCGACACTTGGCTGCCGACCGACGTCGGCCCCGGCGATCTGGTGGCCGTTGCCGCGACCGGCGCATACTGCTATTCGATGTCCAGCCGGTACAACCAGCTGACCCGCCCTGCGGTGGTCGCGGTGCGTGACGGACAACCACGACTGATTCTGCGCCGGGAGACGGTGGCGGACCTGCTGAGCTTGGAGGTGGAATCGTGACGGAGAACGCGAAGAACGGTGTCTGGGGGATCGATCGTCCGATCGGCGTCGCGGTGCTCGGCATGGGCAACGTCGGCACCGAGGTCGTGCGCATCCTGCGCGAACACGCCGAGGATCTGCGTTCCCGGGTCGGCGTCCCGGTGGTGCTGCGCGGCGTCGCCGTGCGCAACCTCGACACCGACCGCGGCATCCCCAGGGACCTGCTGACCACCGACGCCGACGCTCTCGTCGCCCGCGACGACATCGATCTGGTCGTCGAGGTGATCGGCGGCATCGATCCGCCGCGCAGGCTGATCCTGGCCGCGCTGAACGCGGGCAAATCCGTGGTGACCGCCAATAAGGCGTTGCTGGCCGACTACACCGGCGAACTCGCCGCGGCCGCCGAGCGTAGCCGAGCCGACCTGTATTTCGAGGCCGCCGTCGCCGGTGCCATCCCGGTGGTGCGCCCGCTGATCCAGTCCTTGGCCGGTGACCGGGTGAACCGGGTTGTCGGCATCGTCAACGGCACCACCAACTTCATCCTCTCCGCGATGGACGAGACCGGCGCCGACTACACAGCCACACTGGCCGAGGCCACCCGGCTCGGTTACGCGGAGGCCGACCCGACCGCCGACGTGGAGGGCTACGACGCCGCGGCCAAGGCCGCGATCCTCGCCTCACTGGCCTTCCACACCCGGGTCACCGCCGCGGACGTGTACCGCGAAGGCATCTCGCGGATCTCCGCGGAGGATCTGGAGACCGCATCAGCACTGGACTGCACCGTGAAGCTGCTGGCTATCTGCGAACGCGTGGACGCGGGCCCCGGCGAGCCGAGTCTCGAGGACGGTGGCAAGGAGCGCGTCTCGGTGCGGGTCTACCCGGCCCTCATCCCGCGCAAGCATCCGCTCGCCGCGGTGACCGGCGCCTTCAACGCGGTCGTCGTCGAGGCGGAGAACGCAGGGCGGCTGATGTTCTACGGACAGGGAGCAGGCGGCGCGCCGACCGCCTCCGCGGTGCTCGGCGATCTGGTGATGGCGGCGCGCAACAAGTTCTACGGCGGTCGCGCACCGGGCGAATCGGTTTATGCTGAGCTACCGATCGCGCCGATCGGTGATACGCCCACCCGCTACCACGTGAACCTGCAGGTCGAGGACCGCCCTGGGGTCCTGGCCAAGGTGGCGGGCGAGTTCGCCAACCACGGGGTGAGCATCTCGACCGTCCGTCAGCAAGGGCACGGCTCGGGAGCACGCCTGGTCGTGGTAACCCACCACGCGGTGGAATCGGCGCTCGCGGACACCGTGGCCGCCTTGGCGGAAATGGCGTCCGTCACATCCGTGACCAGCGTTCTGAGATTGGAAGGCACCGAAGAATGAGTACAGTGTCGCGCAGCGACGCCATGAGGGGCGGTGGCCGGGAGACGGGTGGGCGTATGACTGGCGTCGCGCCGCAGGCCGGGGTGCACTCCCGCTGGCCGGGCCTGATCGCGGCCTACCGCGACCGGCTCGCGGGCGCAGCCGACTGGGAGCCGGTCACCCTGTATGAGGGTGGTACGCCGCTGGTGCCCGCCCCGCACCTGTCCGAGCTGACCGGGTGCGAGGTCTACTTGAAGGTCGAGGGGCTGAACCCGACCGGCTCGTTCAAGGACCGCGGCATGACCATGGCGATGACGGACGCCAAATACCGCGGCCAGCAGGCGGTGCTGTGCGCGTCCACCGGCAACACCTCGGCATCCGCCGCGGCGTACGCCACGCGCGCGGGCATGAGCTGTGCCGTGCTGATCCCGCAGGGAAAGATCGCGATGGGCAAGCTGGCCCAGGCCGTCATGCTCGGCGCGAAGATCATCCAGGTGCAGGGCAACTTCGACGACTGCCTCGAGCTCGCCCGCAAGGTCACCGCGGACTTCCCGAGTATCGGCCTGGTGAACTCGGTGAACCCGGCACGCATCGAGGGCCAGAAGACCGCGTCCTTCGAGATCTGCGATGTGCTCGGCAGGGCGCCCGACGTGCACGCGCTTCCAGTCGGAAACGCGGGCAATATCACCGCGTACTGGCGCGGCTACCGCGAGTACTACGCCGACGGTGTCACCACCCAGCTGCCTCGAATGCTCGGTGTGCAGGCCGCGGGCGCCGCGCCGCTGGTCAACGGCGCCCCGGTGAAGGACCCGGAGACCATCGCGACCGCCATCCGGATCGGCGCGCCCGCGTCCTGGAACGGCGCGGTAGCGGCCAAGGAGCAGTCCGGCGGCGCGTTCCGTGCCGCCACCGACGAGGCGATCCTGGAGGCGTACCGCCTGGTCGCGGCCACCGAGGGCGTGTTCGTCGAGCCCGCTTCGGCCGCCGGCGTGGCCGGCGTGCTCGCCGCGCGCAAGGAGGGCTGGCTGGATGCCGGTCTCACCGTGGTGTGCACCGTGACCGGCAACGGTCTCAAGGATCCGGACACCGCGCTGTCGGGAATGCCGCAGGTGCAGGCGATTCCGGTCGACCCGGTCGCGGTCGCCGCCGAACTCGAGCTGGCCTGAGTTGAATTCGCGCGACAGTCAGCTGATGAGCGCTACACTGCCCGTCGGTCTCACTGTGACCGCACGGGTGCCCGCGTCCACCGCGAACCTCGGTCCCGGGTTCGATTCGCTCGGCATGGCGTTGGGGATCTACGACGAGATCGAGGTGCGCACCACCGATTCCGGGCTAACGATCCGGGTCGAAGGTGAAGGTGCCGACGACGTGCCATGGGGCCCTTCGCATCTCGTGGTCCGCGCGATCGAGCGCGGACTGGAAGCGGCGGGCGTGTGGGCCGATGGCCTCGATGTGGTGTGCCGCAACGTGATTCCGCATTCGCGCGGTCTCGGTTCGTCGGCGTCCGCTGTGGTCGGCGGCTTGGCCGCCGGGTGCGCCCTCGCGGCGAAACTCGACCAGGAGTTGGCCACCTCGGCCGATCAATTGGTGCAGCTCGCCTCGGAATTCGAGGGACACCCGGACAACGCGGCGGCCAGCGTGCTCGGTGGGATCGTCGTGTCGTGGACCGAGACCGATCGGGTCGCGGACCTGGGACCCAACGGTGCTGCGGTGGCCGAATACCACGGCCGCGTCTACCGCGCCGTGCGGCTCGAGCCGCACCCCGCGCTGCATCCGGTCGTGCTGATCCCCGAAGAGCGCTCGTCCACCGCGCACACCCGCGGCCTGTTGCCCGAGGTCGTGCCACATGGCGACGCCGCGTTCAACGTCAGCCGGGCCGCGCTCGCGGTGGTGGCGCTGACCCAGCGTCCTGATCTGTTGATGCCCGCTACCGCGGACCGCCTGCACCAGACCCAGCGTGCCCCTGCGCTACCGCTGACCACCACCTGGATCGCCCGCCTGCGCGCCGCGGGGATCGCAGCCACCGTTTCCGGCGCGGGACCGACTGTCCTGGCCTTGGGGACCAGCGAATTCCCGGCGGAGCTCCGTGAACTCGCGGCCGCGGACGGCCTGCGCGTGGTGGAGCCGGGACTCGCCGAGGGCGTCCTGGTCGACTGATGGCGCGTCCGCCTTGCCGAGATTCACAATAGGCAGCTATCCTGAGCGAGTCCGTACATCGTGCGCATCAGACGCCGGTGCTTCATCAGGGCAATCGCTCCAGCAGGCTCCAGGCTCGAGCCTCCAGGCCATGGGGGTGCTGCGTAGCTGCGCAACTGGAATGATCTCTCCCCACCTTTCACCATCGGTGGAGAAGCCGCCGGTCCGGCGGGGCAGGTGATACGGCACATAGCGCCCGGACGGACGCATCCGAGTCCGGCAGAATGCCCGGGCTGCGGGACGAACCCTCGAAACAGCACACGGCAATCGAGGGAAGGAAAGGATTTCCGTGACAGATACGGACCTGCTCGCGACACCCGGGGTGGATTCCAACCCGATGGGCGACCGCGAAAGTGAATCCGGACAGATTTCGAAGATGAGCGAAAAAACCGACGTCGCACGATCGGGGCTGACTGGAATGTTGTTGCCGCAGTTGCGCGCGCTCGCGGGGGAGCTCGGTATCCGAGGCACCTCCGGAATGCGCAAGGGCGATTTGATCGCCGCCATCAAGGAAAATCAGGCCGGAAAGCCGGCGAAGGGGGAAAAGCCCGCCAAGGGCGAGGGCAAGTCCGCGGTTGCCACCGAGGCAGATGGCCCCGCCGAGTCGGCGGCTACCCAGTCGGCGCAGGCGAAGGCCGTGCAGGCGACCCTCGACGTGACGCCCGCGGCTTCGGCCACGGATACCGAGGCTCCCGCTCCGGCGAAGGCGGCCCCCGCCGAGTCCGCGCCCGCTTCCACGAACGCGAACGCGGCCGACCAGGCATCGTCGACCGCCACCGAGATCACCGAGGATTCCGGCCGCGAGGGCGGCCAGCGTGGTCGCGGTCGGCAGCGGCGCGGCCGTGACCAGGCGCGATCCGGCGGCGAGACCACCAACGTCGAGGCGCGTGGTGACGAGCCGAAACAGGAGGCCGAACAGGGCGGCGAGCGTCGTCGGGAACGTGGCCAAGGTGAGCGTGGCCAAGGTGAGCGTGGCCAAGGTGAGCGTGGCCAAGGTGAGCGTGGCCAAGGTGAGCGTGGCCAAGGTGAGCGTGGCCAAGGTGAGCGTAGCCAGAGTCAGAACGGTAGCCGCGGCGAAGGCAGCCGCGGTGGAGACAACCGTGGCGGCGACGAGGAGGAGGGCGGTCGTGGTAGGCGCGGACGCCGTTTCCGTGAGCGTCGTCGTGGACGTGATCGCGAGAGCGGTGGCGGTGGCGGCGAGGCCCGCGAGCTGGAGATCCGCGAAGACGACGTGCTGCAGCCGGTCGCGGGCATCCTCGATGTGCTGGACAATTACGCCTTCGTCCGCACCTCGGGTTACCTGGCCGGGCCGAACGACGTCTACGTGTCGATGAACCTGGTCCGCAAGAACGGCCTGCGCCGCGGTGACGCGATCACCGGTGCGGTGCGGGCTCCGCGCGACGGCGAGCAGAGCAATCAGCGGCAGAAGTTCGATCCGCTGGTGCGGCTGGACACGGTCAACGGCGGCGACGTCGATGCGGCAAGGCGTCGTCCCGACTTCAGCAAGCTGACCCCGCTGTACCCCAACGAGCGGTTGCGCTTGGAGACCCAGCAGAACAAGCTGACCACCCGGGTGATCGACCTGATCATGCCGATCGGCAAGGGCCAGCGCGCGCTGATCGTCTCGCCGCCGAAGGCGGGTAAGACGACGATCATGCAGGACATCGCGAACGCGATCGCGACGAACAATCCCGAGTGCTACCTGATGGTCGTGCTGGTCGACGAGCGTCCGGAAGAGGTCACCGACATGCAGCGCTCGGTGAAGGGCGAGGTCATCGCCTCGACCTTCGACCGCCCGCCGTCGGACCACACCTCGGTTGCCGAACTCGCCATCGAGCGCGCCAAGCGCCTGGTGGAGATGGGCAGGGACGTCGTGGTGCTGCTCGACTCGATCACCCGACTGGGTCGCGCATACAACAACTCCTCGCCCGCCTCGGGTCGAATCCTCTCCGGTGGTGTCGATTCCACCGCGCTGTACCCGCCCAAGCGGTTCCTCGGCGCGGCACGCAACATCGAGAACGGTGGCTCGCTGACGATCATGGCCACCGCCATGGTGGAGACCGGTTCGACCGGTGACACAGTGATCTTCGAGGAGTTCAAGGGCACCGGCAACGCCGAGCTCAAGCTGGACCGCAAGATCGCGGAGCGCCGGGTGTTCCCCGCGGTGGACGTCAACCCGTCCGGTACCCGCAAGGACGAGCTACTGCTCAGCCCGGACGAGGCGGCGGTGCTGCACAAGCTGCGTCGCGTACTGTCCGGCCTGGACTCGCACCAGGCGATCGATCTGCTGATCGACCGTCTGAAGAAGTCCAAGAACAACCTCGAGTTCCTGATGTCGGTCAGCAAGACCGCGCCGGGCGCGCTCGACGAATAGGCCGAGCGGCCTCTCCGGATATTCAGGCCGTACCGGTTCGGTGCCGCGGAGGTCGCGCTCAGGGCCTGCGGTGTGTGGCCGGTGCCGCTCTGGGCATGCCCGACGAGTTATCCAGGTGCTCGTGAAATCAGTTGTCGCTGTGACAACGGCCGAAAGGGTCCCGCTTGTGCGGGACCCTTTCGGCGTGCATGGGCCGAAGAACATGATGCCGATCGCGGCCGCGCCGCTGATCAGGAAGCCGAAGATAACCGCACAGGCAGCAATCGAGGAGTCCGCCGTAGTGGTGTCGGACGTTTCCACATGCACCGCGTTCGCGGGTGCCGCGGAGCCTGAGGGTTCCGGAAGTGCACACCAGCTCGCCGCGACAGCGAGAATCAGCAGACCGAAAATCACCGACGCGATTCGGATGTTCACAGGGTCTCCTTCCTGTCACGGCACGCCGATGTGCATCAGGTATGCAAACTCTATGAACGGAGCTGTTCGCATTCGTGAGTAGCGGACTACCCGACTTCAGGGGTTCCTGGCACACCACTTCGCGGTGCCCGAGCTTTCAGGGCCGACGACGACGGGGGAAGTACCTTGGGGCGGGAACAAACCACGTGCCCGGGGCGTTTTGGGAGCGTAACGGCGGTTCTGGCATACTGAACGGTCGTTGCGTCTGCTCAGGTGAGCAGACCTCCCGCCTAGTCGGTTCCGGTTCACGTTCTGGCGAATCCACGCTCGAGCGACCCGGCGACCAAACCCGAGAGGACATCCATGAAGGCAGGAATTCACCCGGCGTATGTCGAGACCACGGTCGTCTGTGGTTGCGGCAATACCTTCCAGACTCGCAGCACCAAAGAGTCGGGACATATCACCGTCGAGGTCTGCTCGCAGTGCCACCCGTTCTACACCGGCAAGCAGAAGATCCTCGATACCGGTGGGCGCGTGGCCCGCTTCGAAGCGCGCTACGGCAAGCGTGCGGGCAAGAAAGCCAACGCCAAGTAGCTTCCTCGCCGACGCCCGGTCCTGCTGTGCAGGCCGGGCGTCGGTGTTTTGTAGGGACAGGTATCAGGAGAAGGAAGCACCGTGACGCAACCGTCCGCCATCGACGACATTCTGGCCGAGTATGCGGGCTTGGAGACGCAGCTGGCCGATCCGTCGCTGCACAACGATGCGGGCGCCGCGCGTCGGGTCGGCAAGCGGTTCGCCGAGCTGGCCCCGATCATGGCCACCTACAACAAGCTGGAAGCGGCACGTGACGATCTGTCCGCCGCGCGGGAGCTCGCCGCGGACGATGCGGCCTTCGCCGCCGAGGTTCCCGATTTGGCGCGAGAGGTCGAGGAGTTGGAGCTGACGCTCGCCGACCTGCTCGCCCCGCGCGACCCGCACGACGGTGACGATGTCGTGCTGGAGGTGAAGTCCGGTGAGGGCGGCGAGGAGTCCGCGCTGTTCGCCTCCGATCTGGCCCGCATGTACGTGCGCTATGCCGAACGGCACGGCTGGAAGGTCGAGATTCTGGACGCCACCCTGTCCGATCTGGGCGGGTACAAAGAGGCGACGCTGTCGATCAAGAGTCGCGATGCCGCGCGCGACGGCGTGTGGTCGCGATTCAAATTCGAGGGCGGCGTGCACCGCGTGCAGCGCGTCCCGGTGACCGAGTCGCAGGGGCGCATCCACACGTCGGCGGCGGGTGTGTTGATCTACCCGGAGCCCGACGAGGTCGAAGAGGTGCAGATCGACGAGTCCGATCTGCGCATCGATGTCTACCGCTCCTCCGGCAAGGGCGGTCAAGGCGTCAACACCACCGACTCCGCGGTGCGCATCACCCATCTGCCCTCGGGCATCGTGGTGACCTGCCAGAACGAGCGCTCGCAGCTGCAGAACAAGGCCCGCGCCATGCAGGTGCTCGCGGCCAGGCTGCAAGCACTGGCCGAAGAGCAGGCCGACCAGGAGGCGGCCGCGGGCCGGGCCAGCCAAATCCGCACCGTGGACCGCTCCGAGCGGATTCGCACCTACAACTTCCCAGAGAACCGGATCGCCGATCATCGGATCGGTTTCAAGGCGCACAACCTGGACTCCGTGCTCGATGGCGATATGGACGCGCTGCTGGATGCACTGGGGAAAGCGGATCGCGAAGCGCGTATGGCGGCGGAATGAACCTGGGTTCGGGCAGAGTCGGTGCCATGTCTACGACTCGAGTCGCGCTGCGCCCCGCCATCAACGACGCCGTCGAGACCCTGCGGACGGCGGGTGTGCACAGCCCGCAGGCCGACGCCGAGCAGCTGGCGGCGCACGTTCTCGGCGTCGCGCGTACCAGGCTGGCGCTGACCCCGCTCGTGTCGCCGGACGAGCTGGCGGAGTACCGCGAGCTGGTCGCTCGTCGCGCACAGCGTATTCCGTTGCAGCACTTGACGGGGACGTCCGCGATGGGCGCGATCGATCTCGCGGTCGGGCCCGGCGTCTTCGTGCCCCGCCCCGAGACCGAGCTGCTGTTCGCATGGGCGCTGGCCCAGCTGGAGGCGCTGCCGCACGATCACACCCCGATCGTCGTCGACCTGTGCACCGGGTCCGGAGCACTCGCGCTGGCCATCGCGCACGCGCGTCCCGACGCCGACGTGCACGCGATCGAGCTCGATCCTGCCGCGCTGCCGTGGGCGCGGCGCAACGCCGACGACCGCATCGCGGCCGGCGACACCCCGATCACCCTCTACGCCGACGATGTCACCGATCCCGTGCTGCTCGCCGATTTCGACGGCCGGGTGGACGTCGTGGTGTCCAACCCGCCCTACATACCGGAGGGTGCCCGCCTCGATCCCGAGGTGGTCGAGCACGACCCGCATATCGCCCTGTTCGGTGGTCCGGACGGGCTGGACGTCATCCGCGCGATGCTCCCGAACATCACCCGGTTGCTTCGCCCAGGCGGCGCCACCGCCATCGAACACGACGACACCAACGGCTCCGGCCTGGCCGCCCTCCTCGCCGCCACCGCCGCATTCACCGACATCATCGAACACCCCGACTTGGCAGGCAAACCCCGCTTCGTAGCCGCCACCCGCGCTGTGCCGCCGCTCCGAGAATTCAGGCTCCCCCGCCTCTCCGGGCTTTAGGCCGTACCAGTCGGGTGACGCGTGATTTGCGTTCAGGTCCTGCGTTTGGTGCCGTCTCACCTCTGGGCGTGCCCGACGAGTTACCCATGTACTTACGAAACCAGTTGTCACGTGGGTATCGGCCGCGTCCACGGCACCCTTTGCCTGCCCATCGTCGAAGCGGCGGCCGCCACTTCCGAACCACGCCGGAGCGGCGCACCCTTTGCGTTGAGTGTGCATCCCTTGTGCCAGCTGAGCAGCCCCTGTGCCGGGTGTGCAGCGGTACCGACACGGCCGATACCAACGTGACAGCTGATACCGAAGTGACAACTGATTTCGTGAGCACATGGGTAACTCGTCGGACACGCCCAAAACCGTGCTCGGCACCCGACGCAGGACCTGAACGCAAATCCTGCGCTACCCCACTGGTACGGCCTGAATTCTCGGAGAGGCGGTACAGCATGTCAGGATGGGTGCTGTGAGTACCGTCTACGACTGCGCGGATCCCGACTCGCGTGCCGCCGGACTATCCGCAGCCACCAGCGCCCTGAAGTCCGGGCGTTTGGTCGTGCTGCCCACCGACACCCTGTATGGCCTGGCCGCCGACGCGTTCGATTCCACCGCGGTGAGTTCGCTGCTCGCGGCCAAGCGCCGCGGCAGGGACATGCCGGTACCGGTTCTGGTCGGTTCCTGGCACACCATCGACGGCCTGGTGTTCTCGGTGCGCCCGCAGGCGCGTGAGTTGATCCGGGCGTTCTGGCCCGGCGGTCTGAGTCTTGTTGTGCAGCAAGCTCCTTCGCTGGCCTGGGATCTCGGCGACACGCGGGGGACGGTGATGCTGCGAATGCCGCTGCACCCGGTCGCGCTGGAGCTGCTGCGTGAGGTAGGCCCGCTCGCGGTGTCCAGCGCCAACGTGTCAGGACAGGCACCGGCGCGCACCGCGGCGGAGGCCCGCGACCAGTTCGGGGAGTTGGTCGGCGTCTACCTCGACGGGGGTCGGGCCGAGCACGCCGTTGCGTCCACCATCGTCGATCTGACCGCCGACCAGCCGCGGATCCTGCGTGCGGGCGCGGTCCCCGTCGCCGACATCGCCGAGGTGCTAGGGCTGACGCCGGAGGCATTGACCAGCGCCGCGGCCGAGCAGCGGCTCGGATGATCGGGCCGAACCTCGGATGATCGGTTCGAGCGCTGTCGTTCCGCTTCGTGAGCTGCTGGTCGTGCTCCTCATCTCCTCGGTCGTGACGTTCCTGGCCACCGGCGGAGTCCGGGTACTGGCGATCGGCTTCGGCGCGGTCGCCGTGCCGCGCGATCGAGACGTGCATGTCAAGCCGATTCCTCGCATGGGCGGCGTCGGGATGTACACCGGCGTCGTCGCGGCCGTCCTGTTCGCACACCAGCTACCCGCGCTGCGGAGCGGTTTCGATTACAAGCCGAACATCCCGGTTGCGGTGCTCGTGGCGAGCACGCTGATCGTGCTCGTCGGGATCGTCGACGATCGCTGGGGACTCGATGCGCTCACCAAGTTCGCCGGGCAGGTGACGGCGGCAGGCGTGATGGCCGTGATGGGCCTGGGCTGGTACGTCATCTACAACCCGTTCAGCAACACCACGGTGGTCTTGGATGGGTTGCAAGGTGGTCTGGTCACGGTCGCGGTCACCGTCACCCTGATCAACGCCATGAACTTCGTCGACGGGCTCGACGGGCTCGCGGCGGGCCTCGGCCTGATCGCGGCGCTCGCCGTTTTCGTGTTCTGTCTCGGATTGATGAACGAACAGGGCGGATCGGTCGACACCTATCCGCCTTCGCTGCTCGCCGCCGCGCTCGCAGGCGCCTGCCTCGGATTTCTGCCACACAATTTTCAACCCGCGCGAATATTCATGGGAGACTCCGGCTCGATGTTGATCGGCCTGATGCTTGCCGCGGTATCGACCGGCGCATCCGGTCGAATCCCGTTGCAGGGATACGGGCCGCGCGACATCGTCGGTCTGCTCTCGCCCCTGTTGCTGGTGGGTGCGGTGATGTTCATTCCGGTGCTCGACATGCTGCTGGCCATCGTGCGGCGGGTGCGCGCCGGCGTAAGTTTCTCGACCCCGGACAAAATGCACTTGCATCATCGTTTGCTGCAGATCGGACATTCGCACCGTCGCGTGGTGCTGGTGATCTATTTGTGGGTCGGGGTGCTCGCGTTCGGCGCCGTCGGTACCTCGCTGATGGACCGCAGACTGGTCGTTCTGCTGATGGCGGGCGGGCTGGTTTTCGCCCTGGTCATCACCGCGATTCCGGGGCTGCGGCGTGGGGAGCCCGCAGGCGACCGGACGCCGTCCGGGTAAAGTCGACGGCTGTGAGCGAGCTTGCGAGCGAACCATCAACACAGTGCGCCAAGCGCACGGCGGCGCCGAGCGCCAGCGAGGTGACGTCGTGAGCTTCACTCCCACCCCCGTCCCCGGTCCTGACGCACCGCTGCGGGCAGCGCTGCGCTATGGCCTGATCGGGCTCGGCGTGCTGGTGGTCCTGGCCGTCGCGCTCGGCTCCGCCGTCGCGGGGATGTCCGGAGTGTGGGGTGCTGTGCTCGGCGCCGCGATCGGCGGCGGCTTCATCCTGACCACCGCGGCGGTCGTGCTGTTCGGCGCGAAGCTGCCGCCGAGTACCGCGGGGCTGGTGATGCTGGCCAGCTGGGTCGGCAAGGTGCTGGTGGCCTTGGTGGTCATCGCGATCCTGAACCGGTTCGAGTTCTACGACCGGGTCGTCCTGTTCCTCACGGTGATCGGAGCCCTGGTCATCGTGCTGGGAGCGGAGACATACGGCGTTTTGCGCCAGAAAGTTCCGTACGTGACGACCACCGACACGGATGGTGCGCCGGGTACCGGCGAGTAACAAACCCCACCCACCTACACGCTGTCGTAGATAGCTTGGTAAAGTGTTGGTAAGCAAGCAGCCAAGCGAGGGGGGATCGCCCAGATCCCTTCGAGTGCCGCTATGCTTACTGCCGTGCCGGGCTCCGAGGGTCCCGGTTCTGCATGTCGACGATGTCGCCGACACACGTACAGACGCCGGGTGGAGTCCAAACCGCCGCACAGCTGCTGACGAACTTCGAGCCGACCTGAGTCGACCCAATTTGATCGTCAATGTCCGATCGAACCGCGGGAATGACCGTACCCGCGGCCCGAACACGGGAGAGAACGCTGAGCGTCACCACTCTGGCGGCCGAGTTCCACGCGCCGTCGCTTACCGACTTCTTCCCTCCAGCTGTGCTGTTCGAGGGTACGCCGTTCGAACTCGATCGATTGATGCTGATCCGCATCCTGATGACGGCCGTCCTGGTCTTGGTCATGGCGCTGGCATTCCGCTCGCCCAGGATCGTTCCGCGTGGCCTGCAGAATGTCGCCGAAATCGGCCTGGTCTTCGTCAAGGAGCAGATCTGCGACGAGGTATTGGGCAAGGAATCGGGCCGCAAATTCTTCCCACTGATCGCGACGATCTTCTTCACGGTTCTCTTTCTGAACTTCTCCGGCGTCATTCCTGGGTTGAACATCTCGTCGAACGCCCGAATCGGCATGCCGCTGGTGCTGGCCGTTATCGCATACCTGACGTTCAACTACGTCGGCATCCGGAAGTACGGATTCCTCACCTACATGCGCAGCAGCATCGTGGTTCCGAATGTTCCCCCCGCGTTGCACGTGTTGCTGATTCCGATCGAGTTCGTCTCGACTTTCATCCTGCGCCCGTTCACGCTGACTGTCCGACTCATGGCGAATATGCTGGCCGGCCACATCATGCTGGTGCTGTTCTTCAGCGCGACCTGGTTCTTCCTGTTCGACGCCGCGGCGTGGATGAAGGTGTTCTCGCCGTTCTCGCTGCTCGCCGGGCTCGGATTCACGCTGTTCGAGCTGTTGGTCATCTTCCTGCAGGCTTACGTGTTTGCGTTGCTGACCGCCGTCTACATCGGGCTCGCGCAGCACGCCGACGATCACTGACCTGACCGACACAACTACCGGAAACCTGCTACACCACGCCGACCGGCGGGTGAGCAACAGAAAGGGAATGGAAGACTCATGAGCCTCGCTTACCTGGCCCAGGAAGCCGCGACGACCCCCGACAAGTTCAAGGGTTTCGGTGCCATCGGCTACGGTCTCGCCGCGATCGGCCCCGGCATCGGCGTCGGCATCGTCGTCGGCAAGGCGATCGAGGGTATTGCTCGCCAGCCTGAGCTGCAGGGCACCATCCGGACCAATATGTTCCTCGGTATCGCGTTCACCGAGGCGCTGGCCCTGATCGGCCTCGTCGCCGGCTTCATTTTCTGATTCCGATGTACGAGTCAGCTTTGCTCGCGGCGGCGGAGGGAGAGGAAGTGAATCCTCTCATCCCCGAAACGTATGACATCGTCTGGTCGATCGTCTGCGTCGTCATCATCGGGATCCTGTTCTACAAATACGTGATCCCGCGCCTGATGAAGACGCTCGATGAGCGCTCCGACAAGATCGAGGGCGGCATCGCTCGTGCCGAGGCCGCGCAGGAAGAAGCCCAGCTCACCCTGCAGCAGTACCAACAGCAGCTGGCCGAAGCCCGGCTCGAGGCCGCGCGGATCCGTGAGGACGCGCGCACCCAAGGCCAGCAGATCCTCGCGCAGATGCGCGCCGAGGCCCAGGCCGAAAGCGACCGCATCGTCGCGGCGGGCCACACCCAGCTGGAAGCCCAGCGCCAGCAGATCCTGACCGAGCTGCGCTCCGAGGTCGGCCGCACGGCCGTCGATCTGGCCGAAAAGATTATCGGGCAGTCGGTTTCGGACGAAGCCAAGCAGGCGGCATCGATCGAGCGGTTCCTCGACGAACTCGACGAGTCGGATGCGGGCATCGGGGTCGGAAGGTAACGACGCGAAAGTGAGAAGCATGTACGCAGCGAGCCGCGAAGCCAGCTCCCGGTCCCGGGAGGCGCTTCGGGCCGCTCTGACCGGAAGTGACAGTGTTGCGGCCACGACGGGGTCCGAACTGTTCGCCGTTGTCGCCGTGCTGGACGACCAGCGTTCGCTGCGTGTGGCGCTCGCGGACGTGTCGGTGCCGGGGTCCGTGCGCGCGGATCTGTGCGAGCGGGTCTTCGGCGGCAAGGTCAGCGCTGCCACGCTGGCGGTACTGACCACAGCGGTGGCCCAGAACTGGTCGCGCACCTCGGACCTGGTCGGCACCTTGGTGCTGCTCGGTCAGGAGGCGTTGCTGGCGTCGGCGGCCGACAGCGGCCGGCTCGACGCGGTCGAGGACGAGCTGTTCCGGCTCGGCCGGATCATCAGCGACAACCCGGAGTTGGAGCAGGCACTGTCGGATCGGGCGAAGTCGGCCTCGGCCAAGCGCGATCTGGTCGCCCGTCTGCTGACGGGCAAGACGGAGCCCATCACCCTGACCCTGGCGGAGCAGGTGGTGACCAGGCAGCGGTCGAGCATCGGCGCCGCCTTCGACGAGCTGTCCGACCTGGCAGCGGGTCGTCGCGATCAGATCGTCGCGCATGTGCGCGCCGCGATCGCGCTCACCCAGCGGCAGCGCGAGCGGCTGGCCGCGTCGCTGCGGCGCATCTACGGCAGGGCGATCACGGTGCATGTCCAGGTCGACCCGAGTTTGCTGAGCGGACTCGTCGTGCACATCGGTGACGATGTGATCGACGGCAGCGCCATCGGCCGACTGGAAAAGCTGCGCCGGGCCCTGACCTAGCGCGCTACCACCACCCGACATTCCAGACCCAGACAGCGAGAGCAGGAAGAACATGGCGGAGCTGACGATCTCCTCCGACGAGATCCGTAGCGCGATCGAGAGCTACACCCAGAGCTACACCCCCGAGACCTCCATCGAAGAAGTCGGTGTGGTCACCGATACCAGCGACGGCATCGCGCATGTCAGCGGCCTGCCCTCGGCGATGGCCAACGAGCTGCTCGAGTTCCCTGGCGGCGTGCTCGGCGTCGCGCTGAACCTCGAGGACCGTGCGATCGGTGCGGTCATCCTCGGCGAGTTCGCCGAGATCGAGGAGGGCCAGGAGGTTCGCCGGACCGGTGATGTGCTCTCGGTTCCAGTCGGCGACAAGTTCCTCGGCCGCGTCGTGAACCCGCTCGGCCAGCCGATCGACGGTCTCGGCGAGATCGAGGCCGAAGAGCAGCGCGTGCTCGAGCTGCAGGCCGCGTCTGTGCTGGAGCGCCAGCCGGTCGAGGAGCCGATGGCCACCGGCATCACCGCTATCGACGCGCTGACCGCGATCGGCCGTGGCCAGCGTCAGCTCATCATCGGCGACCGCAAGACCGGTAAGACCGCCGTCTGCATCGACGCGATCCTGGCGCAGAAGGCGAACTGGGAATCGGGTGACCCGACGAAGCAGATGCGCTGCATCTACGTCGCGATCGGCCAGAAGGGCTCTACCATCGCGGGCGTCAAGACCGCGCTGGAGCAGCACGGCGCGATGGAGTACACCACCATCGTCGCGGCTCCCGCGTCGGACTCCGCCGGCTTCAAGTGGCTGGCTCCGTACACCGGTTCGGCCATCGGCCAGCACTGGATGTACCAGGGCAAGCACGTCCTGATCGTGTTCGACGACCTGACCAAGCAGGCCGAGGCGTACCGCGCCATCTCGCTGCTGCTGCGTCGCCCGCCGGGCCGCGAGGCGTACCCGGGTGACGTCTTCTACCTCCACTCCCGTCTTCTGGAGCGTTGCGCGAAGCTGTCCGACGAGATGGGCGCGGGCTCGATGACCGGTCTGCCGATCATCGAGACCAAGGCCAACGACATCTCGGCGTTCATTCCGACCAACGTCATCTCCATCACCGACGGCCAGGTCTTCCTCGAGTCCGACCTGTTCAACAAGGGCGTCCGCCCGGCGATCAACGTCGGTACCTCGGTCTCCCGCGTCGGTGGCGCCGCTCAGACCAAGGGCATGAAGAAGGTCGCCGGTTCGCTGCGTCTGGAAATGGCCCAGTACCGCGAGCTGGAGGCGTTCTCCGCCTTCGCCTCCGACCTCGACGCCGCGTCGCTGGCGCAGCTCGAGCGCGGCGCCCGCTGGGTGGAGCTGCTCAAGCAGGACCAGTACTCGCCGGTCGCGGTCGAGGACCAGATCGTCTCGATCTATTTGGTTGATGGCGGCTACTACGACTCGGTTCCGGTCGCCGACATCCGCCGATTCAGCACCGAGCTGCTGGAGGACCTGCACCGCACCGCGGCCGACGCGTTCAAGTCCATCGCGGGCGGCAAGGTGCTCGACGGTGACGCGGCCGACGCGATCAAGGCGGCGACCGACAAGTTCAAGCAGGGCTTCCTCGCCGCCGACGGTAGTCGCGTGGTTGAGGAGGACGCCGGCGAGCTCGACCACGAAGAGGTCGAGTCGCTGTCGGTGACCCGCAAGCATGTCGAGAAGTAACGCGGGCCTGCAATGCGCTATTCGATCCGCGGCATGAGCGACGGGCACAAAGGAGCAAGGTATACCGTGTGGGGCCGTCGACGCCGCGCTACGCAAGGTATACGCGCACACGAAGTGCCCCGCGAGTGCTGCCAATCTACTGCCGCGAAGGAAGGGAGTGTGAACCGCTGATGGCAAGCTTGCGTGAATTGCGCTCCCGCATTCGTGGTGTGAATTCGATCAAGAAGATCACCAAGGCCCAAGAGCTGATCGCGACCTCGCGAATCTCCAAGGCCCAGGCGAGGGTTGCGGCTGCGAAGCCGTACGCGGAGGAGATCACCAAGGTTCTCAGCGAGCTGGCGAGTGCGTCGAAGAACCTCGCGCACCCGCTGCTGACCGAGCGCCCCAACGCCCGTCGTGCCGCGGTGCTGGTGATCACCAGCGACAGCGGCATGTGCGGTGGCTACAACTCGAACGTGCTCAAACGCGCCGAAGAGCTGATGACCACCTTGCGGGATGAGGGCAAGGAGCCGGTGCTCTACGTCATGGGCAACAAAGGCCTGACGTACTACACCTTCCGCAATCGCCCGTTCGTGTCGGCCTGGACCGGGTTCTCGCAGCAGCCGAAGTACACCGATGCTTCGGCCGCCTGCCACCACCTGGTGGAAGCCTTCATGGCCGGTGCGGACGGCGAGGTCCCCGCACCGGACGGGACGGGCACCATCGCAGGTGTCGACGAACTGCACATCGTGTACACCCGCTTCGTGTCGATGCTGACCCAGAACCCGGAGGTGCGCCGTCTTGCGCCGATCCAGGTGAGCTTCGTCGACGAGAACTTCGACCTGGGCGAGGACAGCCTCTCGGATTCCGCGACCGCGGACGTCCACGCGCAGTACGAATTCGAGCCCGACGCCGATGTACTGCTGGCGGCGCTGCTGCCGAAGTACGTCAATACGCGTATCTACGCGTCGTTGCTCGAGGCAGCGGCATCCGAGTCTGCGGCTCGGCGCACCGCAATGAAGGCCGCCACCGACAACGCCAACGAACTGGCCAGTGTGCTCACCCGCCAGGCCAACTCGGTGCGTCAGGCCCAGATCACGCAGGAAATCAGCGAAATCGTCGGCGGCGTGAACGCGCTGGCGTCGAACTCGGACCGCGGCTAAGCGCCGCGGCATGAGACGGGCACGGAGGCGGAAGCGTGCGTAGCCACGAAGAGCCCCGCGAATGCCGCCAATCGACACGGCATGAGCGTTGGGCACGGAGGCGGAAGCGTGCGTAACCACCAAGGGCCCCGCGAATGCCGCCAATCGACACGGAAGAGAACCAACCAATGACCGCAGCTGTTACTCGAGACAACACGAGCCGGACGGGCGCCGCCGCAGGCCGCGTCGTCCGGGTCATCGGCCCCGTCGTGGACGTCGAGTTCCCGCGGGGAGCCATCCCCGAACTGTTCAACGCTCTGCACGCCGAGATCACGTTGACCTCGGTGGCCAAGACCCTGACCCTCGAGGTCGCCCAGCACCTCGGCGACAACATCGTGCGCACCATCTCGATGCAGCCGACCGACGGCCTGGTCCGTGGCGCCACTGTCACCGACACCGGCAAGCCGATCTCGGTGCCGGTCGGTGACGTCGTCAAGGGCCACGTCTTCAACGCCCTCGGCGACTGCCTGGACACCCCCGG
The DNA here is from genome assembly GCF_035920445.1 of Nocardia sp. NBC_01730. NCBI lineage: Bacteria > Bacillati > Actinomycetota > Actinomycetes > Mycobacteriales > Nocardiaceae > Nocardia > Nocardia sp. NBC_01730. The sequence goes on from NZ_CP109162.1 coordinate 7,411,787, forward strand.
TCTCGGCCGCGAGGGCGAGCAGTGGGGCATCCACCGTAAGCCGCCGTCGTTCGACCAGCTCGAGGGCAAGACTGAGATCCTGGAGACGGGCATCAAGGTCATCGACCTGCTCACCCCGTACGTGAAGGGTGGCAAGATCGGTCTGTTCGGTGGCGCCGGTGTCGGCAAGACCGTTCTGATCCAGGAGATGATCACCCGTATCGCGCGGGAGTTCTCCGGTACCTCCGTGTTCGCCGGCGTCGGCGAGCGCACCCGTGAGGGAACCGACCTCCGGCTGGAGATGGAAGAGATGGGCGTCCTCCCGGACACCGCCCTCGTCTTCGGCCAGATGGACGAGCCGCCGGGCACCCGTATGCGCGTCGCTCTCTCGGCCTTGACCATGGCCGAGTACTTCCGCGATGTGCAGCACCAGGACGTTCTGCTGTTCATCGACAACATCTTCCGGTTCACACAGGCTGGCTCCGAGGTGTCGACCCTGCTCGGCCGCATGCCCTCGGCGGTCGGTTATCAGCCGACGCTGGCCGACGAGATGGGTGAGCTGCAGGAGCGCATCACCTCGACCCGTGGTCGGTCCATCACCTCGCTGCAGGCCATCTACGTGCCCGCCGACGACTACACCGACCCGGCGCCGGCGACCACCTTCGCCCACTTGGACGCGACGACCGAGCTTTCCCGGCCGATCTCGCAGAAGGGCATCTACCCGGCCGTCGACCCGCTGACCTCGACCTCCCGCATCCTGGAGGCTTCGATCGTCGGTGATCGGCACTTCGCGGTAGCCAACGAGGTGAAGCGGATCCTGCAGAAGTACAAGGAGCTGCAGGACATCATCGCCATCCTCGGCATGGACGAGCTCTCCGAGGAGGACAAGGTCCTGGTGGGCCGCGCCCGTCGTCTGGAGAAGTTCCTCGGCCAGAACTTCATCGTGGCCGAGAAGTTCACCGGGCAGGTGGGCTCGGTCGTGCCGCTGGAGCAGACCATCGACGACTTCGACCGTGTCTGCAAGGGCGAGTTCGACCACTTCCCTGAGCAGGCGTTCAACAGCTGCGGTGGTCTCGACGACGTCGAGGCGGCCGCGAAGAAGATCGCCGGAAAGTAGTCACTGATGGCGGAAATGTCAGTTGATCTCGTCGCCGTCGAGCGATTGCTCTGGTCCGGCCAGGCGTCGTTCGTCAGCGCACAGACCACCGAGGGCCAGATCGGCATCATGCCGGGGCACGAGCCGCTGCTCGGCCAGCTGGTCGAGGGCGGCACCGTCGCCATCGTGGACACCGACGGTGAGCGGATCGTCGCCGCGGTGCACGGTGGCTTCTTCTCGGTGACCGCGAACTCGGTCCGGGTCCTGGCCGAGTCCGCGGAGTTCGCCGGCGAGGTGGATGTCGAGGCGGCGCGCCGGGTACTGGCCGACTCGGAGGCCAGCCAGAAGCAGCAGAAGGCTGCTCAGGCTCGGGTGCGCGCGGTCGAGCAGAACTCGAACGTGTAAGCAACAACCTGTCATTGAGCACGACGGCTGTCGGCGGTGAAGATTTCTTCACCGCCGACAGCGTATTTGTAGACGCACGGCGAGCGCGCTTGTCGAGGCACTGTCGGATCGCCCGCAACGGTCGGACACGGCCGGGCCATTTGTAAACTCAGGGCCGTGGTTGAATGACCGCGAGGTGTCGACGACACAGCGGCGGAGCGAAGGGACGAACTGCATTGCAGACCGGGATGGTTCTCCTGATCATTCTGGTGCTGACGCTCGTTTTTCTCGCGCTTGCCTCGACCTATCGCCTGATCATGTTGCGCCGCGGCGGAACTGCCGCGATTCTGCGGGTGCTGCCCGCTCGCGGTGGTCAGGGTTGGCGGCACGGGTTGATCCGTTACGACGAGGATCGGCTCGTCTTCTTCAAGCTCACCAGCCTCAAACTGGGCCCCGATTCCACGATTCGGCGCCAAGGCATCGAAATCGGTGACCGCCGCGGTCCGCGCGGCGACGAATACGACATCATGACCGATGGGATCGCGGTGATCGCGGTGTCGGAGCGGACCGGCGGCTTCGAGTTGGCCCTCGACCGCGACTCCTTGACCGCTTTTCTTTCCTGGGTGGAATCCCGCCCCTCCGACCGCACCCGCCGGATGCCTGGTCTCTGAACACATAAGGTTGTCTTGTGAGCGAGCGGAGCGAGCGAACAACAGACACAGCCGAGTATCGCTCGGTCATGACGGAGCCGAGCGCCGGCGAGGTGCAGTCGATGAGCGAGCGTCAGCGAGTGAACCGGAAACGCAGCGCGCATCCGCGCACGACGACGCCGAGCGTCAGTGAGGTGCAGCCGTGAGCGTGCATTTGACGCGGATCTATACGCGGACCGGCGATGACGGAACCACGGGGTTGAGTGACTTCTCCCGGGTCGCCAAGACCGACGCGCGCTTGGTCGCCTACGCGGACTGCGACGAGACGAACGCCGCCATCGGTGTGGCGATCGCACTCGGGCAGCCGGAGGAGGGGATGCTCACGGTGCTGCGGCAGATACAGAACGATCTGTTCGATGCGGGCGCGGACCTCTCCACACCTGTGGTGGCAGAGCCGAAGTACCCGCCGCTGCGCGTCACCCAGCCGTACGTCGATCGTCTCGAAGCTTGGTGTGACGAGTTCAATGCCGGACTGCCCACGCTGAACTCGTTCATTCTGCCTGGCGGGACGCCGCTTGCGGCACTGCTGCACACGGCGCGCACCGTTGCCCGCCGCGCGGAACGTTCCGCATGGGCCGCGATCGAAGCGCACCAGGAGGACACCGGCGTTCTGCCCGCCAAGTACCTCAATCGTCTATCCGACCTGCTGTTCATCCTGAGCCGAGCGGCAAATCCCGGCGGCGATATCCTGTGGAAGCCTGGCGGGGACCGGAGGAGCACCTGATCGTGTAGTGAGGACACGCGAGTACACGAAACAACCCACCGGGTATGCCGGAAATGTGACGGGATCCGAACCGTCGCCCGCAAAAATGTCCACCTCGCGGCACCTGCCGCTCGGCAAATAATGCGGTGAGGCGAGTGGTGTGGCGAAGAGGCGGCACCATAGCGGGCCGCCGCAACTATCCTTGCACCAACAGTGCGCCGAATACGCGGAGAGGCGGCATGGAACGGTTTTTGGTTACTGGCGGGAATCGACTCGTCGGTGAGGTCACGGTGGGGGGCGCCAAGAACAGCGTCCTCAAGCTGATGGCGGCTGCGTTGCTGGCCGAGGGCACCACCACGATCACGAACTGTCCGGACATCCTCGATGTGCCGCTGATGGGCGACGTGTTGCGCGGTCTCGGCTGTGACGTCGGGATCGACGGCGGGGTGGTCACCATCACCACTCCCGCCGAGCCGAAGTACCACGCGGATTTCCCCGCGGTGACCCAGTTCCGCGCGTCGGTGTGTGTGCTCGGTCCGCTGATGGCGCGGTGCAAGCGCGCCGTCGTCGCGCTCCCCGGCGGGGACGCGATCGGTTCGCGCCCGCTGGACATGCATCAGGCGGGCCTGCGGTTGCTCGGCGCGACCAGCGAGATCGAGCACGGCTGTGTGGTCGCGCGGGCCGACGAACTGCAGGGTGCCAAAATCCGGCTGGACTTCCCCTCCGTCGGCGCGACCGAGAACATCCTCATGGCGGCGGTGCTCGCCGAGGGGGAGACGGTGATCGACAACGCCGCGCGCGAACCCGACATCGTCGATCTGTGCCACATGCTTGTCCAGATGGGCGCGCGGATCAGCGGCGCGGGTACCTCGGTGCTCACCATCCAGGGCGTCGAGCGGCTGTCGCCGACGACCCACCGTGTGATCGGCGACCGCATCGTGGCCGCGACCTGGGGGATCGCCGCGGCGATGACGATAGGTGACGTACGGGTGACCGGAGTCAACCCCAAGCATCTTTCGCTGGTGCTGGACAAGTTGCGTTCCGCGGGTGCGCGGATCTCATTCGAGCAGGACGGCTTCCGTGTGATCCAGGCTGAGCGCCCGCGTGCGGTGAACTTCTCGACGCTGCCGTTTCCCGGTTTCCCGACCGACCTCCAGCCGATGGCGATCGGTTTGGCGGCCATTGCCGACGGCACCTCGATGATCACCGAGAACATCTTCGAGGCGCGTTTCCGGTTCGTGGAGGAGATGATCCGGCTCGGCGCCGACGCGCGGACCGATGGGCACCACGCGGTGGTGCGCGGTATTCCTCGGTTGTCGAGTGCGCCGGTGTGGTCTTCCGATATCCGGGCCGGTGCCGGTCTGGTCCTCGCCGGTCTGGTCGCCGACGGAACCACGGAAGTGCACGACGTTTTCCATATCGACCGCGGCTACCCGAATTTCGTCGAGCAGCTGCAGTCATTGGGCGGTCAGGTGGAGCGTGTCGGCGCAGCGGATTGATCTCGAGTGCGCGGCGCTTTCCGGCGCGTTACCGAAAATGCTTCCTGACCAGGCGATTTGACATCGTTCACGCAGACACGTAACTTTATCCAAGTCAGAGCGACACGGACACCGACCCGGGGCCGAGAAGCTGAGCGGAAACGCTGAGCGAGAGGCTAGGGAAACGAGGTAGGACGAGGAGCGCCTGACGCTCACACTAGTTCGATCGGGACCCCGATTTTGTTCGGGTGAACGGCTTGAGCTAAGCTTGATAAGTTGCCTCACTGATCAATCGGTTTGAACGCCGGGCGATGGTGTGTGCGTGTGTTCTTTGAGAACTCAATAGTGTGTCGATGAATGTCAGTGCCAATATTTTATTGGTTCCGGCCTTTCATACCCCCCGGTTGGAAGGTTGGACATTTTAGTCAACATTTTGTTGGCGTTTTGTTTTGCTGGGTTTTCGGACTCTGGTTTAAATACTTTTGATTGCACCCTTTCGGGTGTGGTTGGAGTCTTCAACGGAGAGTTTGATCCTGGCTCAGGACGAACGCTGGCGGCGTGCTTAACACATGCAAGTCGAGCGGTAAGGCCCTTCGGGGTACACGAGCGGCGAACGGGTGAGTAACACGTGGGTGATCTGCCTCGTACTTCGGGATAAGCCTGGGAAACTGGGTCTAATACCGGATAGGACCTTTGGATGCATGTCCGAGGGTGGAAAGATTTATCGGTGCGAGATGGGCCCGCGGCCTATCAGCTTGTTGGTGGGGTAACGGCCCACCAAGGCGACGACGGGTAGCCGACCTGAGAGGGTGACCGGCCACACTGGGACTGAGACACGGCCCAGACTCCTACGGGAGGCAGCAGTGGGGAATATTGCACAATGGGCGAAAGCCTGATGCAGCGACGCCGCGTGAGGGATGACGGCCTTCGGGTTGTAAACCTCTTTCGACTCCGACGAAGCGAGAGTGACGGTAGGAGTAGAAGAAGCACCGGCCAACTACGTGCCAGCAGCCGCGGTAATACGTAGGGTGCGAGCGTTGTCCGGAATTACTGGGCGTAAAGAGCTTGTAGGCGGTTTGTCGCGTCGTCTGTGAAAACTCACAGCTCAACTGTGAGCTTGCAGGCGATACGGGCAGACTTGAGTACTTCAGGGGAGACTGGAATTCCTGGTGTAGCGGTGAAATGCGCAGATATCAGGAGGAACACCGGTGGCGAAGGCGGGTCTCTGGGAAGTAACTGACGCTGAGAAGCGAAAGCGTGGGTAGCGAACAGGATTAGATACCCTGGTAGTCCACGCCGTAAACGGTGGGTACTAGGTGTGGGTTTCCTTCCACGGGATCCGTGCCGTAGCTAACGCATTAAGTACCCCGCCTGGGGAGTACGGCCGCAAGGCTAAAACTCAAAGGAATTGACGGGGGCCCGCACAAGCGGCGGAGCATGTGGATTAATTCGATGCAACGCGAAGAACCTTACCTGGGTTTGACATACACCGGAAACCTGCAGAGATGTAGGCCCCCTTGTGGTCGGTGTACAGGTGGTGCATGGCTGTCGTCAGCTCGTGTCGTGAGATGTTGGGTTAAGTCCCGCAACGAGCGCAACCCTTATCTTATGTTGCCAGCGCGTAATGGCGGGGACTCGTGAGAGACTGCCGGGGTCAACTCGGAGGAAGGTGGGGACGACGTCAAGTCATCATGCCCCTTATGTCCAGGGCTTCACACATGCTACAATGGCCGGTACAGAGGGCTGCGATACCGCGAGGTGGAGCGAATCCCTTAAAGCCGGTCTCAGTTCGGATCGGGGTCTGCAACTCGACCCCGTGAAGTTGGAGTCGCTAGTAATCGCAGATCAGCAACGCTGCGGTGAATACGTTCCCGGGCCTTGTACACACCGCCCGTCACGTCATGAAAGTCGGTAACACCCGAAGCCGGTGGCCTAACCCCTTGTGGGAGGGAGCCGTCGAAGGTGGGATTGGCGATTGGGACGAAGTCGTAACAAGGTAGCCGTACCGGAAGGTGCGGCTGGATCACCTCCTTTCTAAGGAGCACTTCTGCATCGCACCCCGAAGAGTCGGGGATGGTAAACGTTGATGCCAGAGACCGTTGAGTCCTCATCTGTGGGACTGCGGACGCTCATGGGTGGAACGCTGACAGCTTTTATCGCATTCGATCAATCCTCGGTGGTTGGTCACGGTGAATATATCGACACACTGTTGGGTCCTGAGAGAACACGCGAGTGTTTCCTCTTGGGCAAGATAACGACAAGGCTGGGTCTTCAGTCATACCGCGAGGGTTTTCGGATCCTCGGCTGGTGCTGAGTCAGGTTCGGTCTTGTGTGTTGTTTGAGAACTGCACAGTGGACGCGAGCATCTTTGTTAGTAAGTGTTTAAGAGCGTACGGTGGATGCCTTGGCACCAGGAGCCGATGAAGGACGTAGGAGGCTGCGATAAGCCTCGGGGAGCTGTCAACCGAGCTGAGATCCGAGGATTTCCGAATGGGGAAACCCAGCACGAGTGATGTCGTGTTACCCACACCTGAATATATAGGGTGTGTGGAGGGAACGCGGGGAAGTGAAACATCTCAGTACCCGCAGGAAGAGAAAACAATTGTGATTCCGTGAGTAGTGGCGAGCGAAAGCGGATGAGGCTAAACCATGCGGATGTGATACCCGGCAGGGGTTGTCCGTGTGGTGTTGTGGGGCTCACTTTCTTGTCACTGCCGTGGCAAGCAACAGTCAGAAAAGTTCGTGTTAGTCGAAGTGGTCTGGAACGGCCTGTCGTAGAGGGTGAGAGTCCCGTAGACGAAAACACGTGCTCTGTTGTAGTGGGTGCCCGAGTAGCAGCGGGCCCGTGAAATCTGCTGTGAATCTGCCGGGACCACCCGGTAAGCCTGAATACTCCCTGGTGACCGATAGCGGACTAGTACCGTGAGGGAAAGGTGAAAAGTACCCCGGGAGGGGAGTGAAATAGTACCTGAAACCGTGCGCTTACAATCCGTCAGAGCCTTCGCCTTCGGGTGTGGGGTGATGGCGTGCCTTTTGAAGAATGAGCCTGCGAGTTAGTGGCATGTGGCGAGGTTAACCCGTGTGGGGTAGCCGTAGCGAAAGCGAGTCCGAATAGGGCGTTCCAGTCGCGTGTTCTAGACCCGAAGCGGAGTGATCTACCCATGGCCAGGGTGAAGCGACGGTAAGACGTCGTGGAGGCCCGAACCCACTTAGGTTGAAAACTGAGGGGATGAGTTGTGGGTAGGGGTGAAAGGCCAATCAAACTCCGTGATAGCTGGTTCTCCCCGAAATGCATTTAGGTGCAGCGTCACGTGTTTCACGCCGGAGGTAGAGCTACTGGATGGTCTAGGGGGCCTACAAGCTTACCGAAATCAGCCAAACTCCGAATGCCGGTGTGTGAGAGCGTGGCAGTGAGACTGCGGGGGATAAGCTTCGTAGTCGAGAGGGAAACAGCCCAGATCGCCGGCTAAGGCCCCTAAGCGTGTACTAAGTGGAAAAGGATGTGGGGTCGCGAAGACAACCAGGAGGTTGGCTTAGAAGCAGCCACCCTTGAAAGAGTGCGTAATAGCTCACTGGTCAAGTGATCCTGCGCCGACAATGTAGCGGGGCTCAAGTACACCGCCGAAGCCGCGGCACTCGAACAATACATCCGCATCCGACTCCGGTCGGGTGTGCAGTGGTTCGGGTGGGTAGGGGAGCGTCCTGCATCCAGGGAAGCCACGGAGTGATCCAGTGGTGGAGGGTGTGGGAGTGAGAATGCAGGCATGAGTAGCGAAAGACGAGTGAGAAACTCGTCCGCCGAATGACCAAGGGTTCCTGGGCCAGGTTAATCCGCCCAGGGTGAGTCGGGACCTAAGGCGAGGCCGACAGGCGTAGTCGATGGACAACGGGTTGATATTCCCGTACCCGTGTATCCGCGCCCATGATGAATCAGTTGTGCTAAGTGTCCAAAACCTCCGAGAAGGCCTTCGGGTCTCGAGTGAGGGGCTGCACACGACCCCGGCTGGTAGTAGTCAAGCGATGGGGTGACGCAGGAAGGTAGCTGGGCCAGTCAGTGGTTGTACTGGTGTAAGCCTGTAGGGCGTTGTGTAGGCAAATCCGCACAACACGTGCCTGAGAGGTGATGCGTAGCCGATTGAGGTGAATTCAGTGATCCTATGCTGCCGAGAAAAGCCTCTAGTGAGTTGATACACGGCCCGTACCCCAAACCGACACAGGTGGTCAGGTAGAGAATACCGAGGCGATCGAGAGAACTGTGGTTAAGGAACTCGGCAAAATGCCCCCGTAACTTCGGGAGAAGGGGGACCACGTCTGGTGATGACCCTCGCGGTCTGAGCTGGGTGTGGTCGCAGAGACCAGAGAGAAGCGACTGTTTACTAAAAACACAGGTCCGTGCGAAGTCGTAAGACGATGTATACGGACTGACGCCTGCCCGGTGCCGGAAGGTTAAGAGGACCGGTTAGCGCCCTTCGGGGTGCGAAGCTGAGAATTTAAGCCCCGGTAAACGGCGGTGGTAACTATAACCATCCTAAGGTAGCGAAATTCCTTGTCGGGTAAGTTCCGACCTGCACGAATGGCGTAACGACTTCTCTGCTGTCTCAACCACAGACTCGGCGAAATTGCATTACGAGTAAAGATGCTCGTTACGCGCGGCAGGACGAAAAGACCCCGGGACCTTCACTATAGCTTGGTATTGGTGTTCGGTACGGTTTGTGTAGGATAGGTGGGAGACTATGAAGCGGGCACGCCAGTGTTCGTGGAGTCATCGTTGAAATACCACTCTGATCGTATTGGACTTCTAACCTCGGACCATGATCTGGTTCAGGGACAGTGCCTGGTGGGTAGTTTAACTGGGGCGGTTGCCTCCTAAAATGTAACGGAGGCGCCCAAAGGTTCCCTCAGCCTGGTTGGCAATCAGGTGTCGAGTGCAAGTGCACAAGGGAGCTTGACTGTGAGACAGACATGTCGAGCAGGGACGAAAGTCGGGACTAGTGATCCGGCACCGGCAAGTGGAAGCGGTGTCGCTCAACGGATAAAAGGTACCCCGGGGATAACAGGCTGATCTTCCCCAAGAGTCCATATCGACGGGATGGTTTGGCACCTCGATGTCGGCTCGTCGCATCCTGGGGCTGGAGTAGGTCCCAAGGGTTGGGCTGTTCGCCCATTAAAGCGGCACGCGAGCTGGGTTTAGAACGTCGTGAGACAGTTCGGTCTCTATCCGCCGCGCGCGTCAGAAACTTGAGGAAGGCTGTCCCTAGTACGAGAGGACCGGGACGGACGAACCTCTGGTGTGCCAGTTGTCCTGCCAAGGGCACTGCTGGTTAGCTACGTTCGGAAGGGATAACCGCTGAAAGCATCTAAGCGGGAAGCCTGTTCCAAGATGAGGTTTCTCACCACCACCGAGTGGTTAAGGCCCCCTACAGACCATGGGGTTGATAGGCCGGAACTGGAAGCACGGTAACGTGTGGAGGTGACCGGTACTAATAGGCCGAGGACTTACCAACAAAGAAGCTACGCGTCCACTGTGCAGTATCTGAAACAACACACGCCCGCACCGCAACCCCCCAACAACACCCCGGGAGTTGCGCCGCGTGAACAGTTTCACAGAGTTACGGCGGCCATAGCGGCAGGGAAACGCCCGGTCCCATTCCGAACCCGGAAGCTAAGCCTGCCAGCGCCGATGGTACTGCACCCGACAGGGTGTGGGAGAGTAGGACACCGCCGGAACATCCTTTCACGAAAGCCCTCGACATCGTCGGGGGCTTTCGGCATTTCCAGGCGAGAACTGTGTTTCGCAGTGACCTCGCAGGGAAAAGTAAGATTGCGTAGAGTGCGGACACTGATCATGGATGACGGCAGGCAGATTGCCGTCGCCGCGCGGACAACGGAGGTGTGCATGGTTGTCGCGACGACTGCGGACCTGGCACCGATCGATTCCCGCGCACCGGCGCGACGCCGTTGGTGGCGACCGAGATTGCCCGCGACGGCCGGATATCTGGCCGGGCTGGTCATCGTCTCGGCGATCTTCTCGGTACTGAGCGATTCGGCCCAGACGAGGATGGTGCTGCATGCAAGCACGAACCTGCACAACCTGCTGAACGGACAGGTCGGGACCCTGCTGTCCAGTGCGTTCGTGATCGGCGACGTCGGTGCGGCCTGGATCCTGATCCCGCTGCTCGCCTGCCTGCTCGCCCTCGCCGAGCTGCGCTTCGGCGCCATGCGATTGGTGCGCGTCTTCCTGGCCGGCCACATCGGCGCTACGTTGCTCGTCGCGGCTGGCCTCTGGGTGGCGGTGGAGGCCGGGTGGATGCCCGCGAACATTCGCTGGGCGGAAGACGTCGGCGTCAGTTACGGGGCCATGGCACTGGTCGGCGCACTCGTGGCGGCCGTCCCGTACCGGTGGCGGATCGCGTGGGCCACGGTGTGGTTCATCGTTGCCGCCGAGGGTGTGCTGATCGGGCAGACCTTCACCAACGTCGGTCATCTCGTGTCGTTCATGATCGGGTCAGCCGTCGGATTCTTCATGATCCGCAACAGGGCGACCACGATGCACCGGCTCACCCGGGCCGAATCCGCGCTGCTCGCGGTGAGCGCGGTCCTCGCGGCGATCTTGCTCATGGGCTGACGGCAGCCGCGGGTGGGCGCTCGCCTACAGTGCTTGGGTGCGCCTAGTGATTGCTCGCTGTCAGGTCGACTATGTAGGGCGACTCACCGCCCATCTTCCGATGGCCCGCCGGCTACTGCTGATGAAAGCGGACGGTTCGGTCCTCGTTCACTCCGATGGCGGCTCATACAAGCCGCTGAACTGGATGAGCCCGCCATGTCGGCTGAACGAGCGCAACGGCGACGCGGAGCTGCCGGAGGGATCGAAGGCACTCTGGGTCGTCACCAACAAGACGGGAGAAGAACTCCGCATCACCATCGAGGACATCGAACACGACTCCTCGCACGAACTGGGGATCGACCCGGGTCTGGTGAAAGACGGGGTGGAAGCCCACCTCCAGGAACTCCTCGCCGAGCACGTGCAGACCCTCGGTGCGGGCTACAGCCTCATCCGCCGCGAGTACATGACGGCGATCGGCCCGGTGGACCTGCTGTGCCGGGACGCCGACGGAGGCACGGTCGCCGTCGAGATCAAGCGCCGTGGCGAAATCGACGGCGTCGAACAGCTCACCCGCTACCTGGAACTGCTCAACCGTGATCCGCTGTTGGCTCCGGTCGCCGGCGTCTTCGCCGCCCAACAGATAAAGCCGCAGGCGCGCACGCTCGCCGGGGATCGCGGCATCCGCTGCCTCACACTGGATTACGACGCTCTGCGTGGCACGGAGAGCAACGAATTCCGCCTCTTCTGAGTTCCCCCTTCGAGGGCGCTTGGGGGCGCGCTGGCTGCTTGCGGCGGGATAATACGCTATTCGTATGCCCCGTCGGAAACCACGTCCGGATCGCCATGCTGGTCGGTCGCGGTCGGGTGGCACATCGCTCGGGGATGTGTTCGGGCGTGCCGAATCGGGGCCGGACGGCGACGAGACATATGTGGTCCGCACCATCCCGGGGACCCGCGCGATCAAGGCCTACCGCTGCCCCGGCTGCGATCACGAGATCGCGCCGGGCGTAGCACATATTGTCGCCTGGTCGGCCCACGGCGGCGAAGAGGACCGTCGCCACTGGCACCGCGGCTGCTGGAACGGCCGCCAGACCCGCCGTATCACCCGCCGCTGGTCGTGACCTGACAACTGACTTCATGAGCACATCGGGTAACTCGCCAGGAACCGGCTGACCGGTCCCGTCAACCCACCGGCGGTCGCCGAGGTTCTACGTATACGCCGGAAATTAGGGAAGGCCGCCCCAGCTGGGGCGGCCTTCGGTGAATTCGGTTGTCAGTCGCCGCGTGACCCGACGTCAGTTGCTGATGTCGACGTTCTCGCGCTCTTCCGAGTCGATCTCGTCGTCCTCGCCGGCGAGTTCGGGGATCGCCTTCTGGCGCGAACCGGTGACCGACTTGGTGCCGCCGCCGATCGACTTGCGCTGGTCCGGAACACCGTCCAGCAGTTCGCTTTCTCGGTTGACCGCGGCGAGCATCGCGGGCACCGAGTCGAGCTGACCGCGGATACCGAGCAGTTGGGCGAGCACGCGACCGCGCAGCACGCGCATCTCCTCGGCCAGTTCCTTCGCGTGCGCGATCTTGCGCTCGGAGGTCTGGGTCGCGGAGGTGATGAGGCGGTTGGCCTCGTCGGTCGCGTCCTTGATCCGCTGTGCGGCCTCGGCGCGGCTGGTGGCTTCCAGCTCCTCCATGGCGCGGGTGAGCTTGGTGCGGCGCTCGGCCATAGTGGCCTCGAAGTCCTGCTGGGTGGCCTTGCGCTTCGCATCGGCTTCCTTGCCGATGCGGTCGGCCTCGGCCTGGGCGGCCTCGATGATCTTGGCGGACTCGGTGCGTGCGTTCGCGAGGGTCTGCTCGAATTCGATTTCGAGCGCCTCGCGCTTCTCCTTGGTCTCCGCGAGCAGCGACTCGTATTTGCCACGCATCTCGGTGGCCTGCTGTTCGGCAATCGACACCATTTCCGCTGCCTCGGCCTGCGCCAAGGCACGTACTTCGGATGCCTCGTCGGAGGCGAGCCGGAGCATGCGGGAAATACGGTCGGACATGCCTTCCGCGGTGGTCGGCGGCACCGAGAGTCGGTCGACCTCCTTGCGGAGTTCGTCGATCTCGTCGCGCGCGTCTTCCAACTGGCTTGCGAGGTTACGTGCTTGTGCCGCAGCGGCATCGCGGTCTGTGGCGGTGACTCGCAATTCCGCATCAAAGCGGTCGAAGTAGTTACGCACCTCGTCTTGCGCATAACCCTTGCGCACAACGGTGAAGGGCAGTGCAACGAAGCGATTGCGATCGGACTCGGGTGACGACATGGCACACAAACTACAGCCTTAGGACAGCCGATGGTGACTCGACTGCGAATGTCATTCCAACGAGTTTTCCCGACTTGACGTCGATACTAGTGCGTAACACTCGCGTTCGGTTCGACCAACTCGATCAGCACACCGCCAGCATCCTTCGGGTGGATGAAATTGATGCGGGAATCGGCTGTTCCATACCGCGGGGCCTCATACAGCAAACGCAGGCCCTTCTCGCGCAGGTGCGCGGAGACCGCGTCGATGTCGGTCACGCGGTAGGCAAGCTGTTGCAGGCCCGGTCCGCTGCGGTCGATGAACTTCGCGATGGTCGACTGCGCGTCGAGCGGGGCCAGCAACTGAAGGGCAGCGGCCCGGTCAGGTGCGCAGGGCAGCGAAAGCATCGCCTCGTGGACGCCCTGGGCCTCGTTGACCTCGCGGTGGGTTTCGACCATGCCGAGGTTCTCGGCGTACCAGGCCACCGCGACGTCCAGGTCGGGCACCGCGATGCCGACGTGGTCGATCGCGATTACGTAGTCCGCGGGGATGAAAGACGAATGGTCGATAACGTTGCTCACCACTCGAACGTAGCGCGTACCTGGCCGGTATAGCGGGAGTCGTACCCGCTACCGTTGAAAACGACATCTGGCGCCGCTCCGCGAAGCTGCGGGCAGGTCCGATCTACGAATGCGAGGCTCGTCGTGACCACTTCTGTCATCGTCTCAGGTGCGCGTACCCCGGTCGGTCGGCTGCTCGGGGGTCTGAAGGACTTCAACGGTTCCGATCTGGGTGGGTTCGCCATCAAGGCGGCGCTGGAGAAGGGCGGTATCACGCCGGAGCAGGTCGACTACGTGATCATGGGCCAGGTGCTCACTGCGGGCGCGGGACAGATCCCGGCCCGCCAGGCCGCCGCAGCCGCGGGTATCCCGCTGGACGTGCCCGCGCTGACGGTCAATAAGGTGTGCCTGTCGGGTATCAACGCGATCGCCCTCGCCGACCAGCTGATCCGGGCAGGTGAGTACGAGATCGTCGTCGCCGGTGGTCAGGAGTCCATGAGCAAGGCGCCGCATCTGCTCGAAAAAAGCAGGGAAGGCTTCAAATACGGCAATGTGACGTTGCGCGACCACATGGCCTATGACGGACTGCACGACATTTTCACCGACCAGCCGATGGGCGCGCTCACCGAGCAGCGCAACGAGACCGACCGGATCAGCCGCGAAGACCAGGACGGGTTCGCGGCGGCCTCGCACCAGCGTGCGGCCGCGGCGTGGAAGAACGGTGTCTTCGACGATGAGGTGGTCCCAGTCGCGGTGCCGCAACGCAAGGGCGACCCGGTGCTGGTGTCCTCGGACGAGGGCATTCGCGCCGACACCACGGTCGAGTCGTTAGGCAAGCTGCGTCCCGCGTTCCACAAGGACGGCACGATCACCGCGGGCACCGCCTCGCAGATCTCCGACGGCGCCGCCGCCGTCGTGGTGATGAGCAAGGAGAAGGCCGAATCGCTCGGTCTGAGCTGGATCGCCGAGATCGGTGCCGCCGGCGTGGTCGCGGGCCCGGATTCGACACTGCAGGATCAGCCCGCCAACGCGATCGCCAAGGCCTGCGCGCGGGAAGGTATCGCGCCCGCCGACCTGGATCTGGTGGAGATCAACGAGGCGTTCGCTGCCGTCGGTGTCGCCTCCACCCGCAAGCTGGGCATCGACCCGGCGAAGGTGAACGTCAACGGCGGCGCCATCGCCATCGGCCACCCGCTCGGCATGTCCGGCGCCCGCATCCTGCTGCACCTGGTGCTGGAACTGAAGCGCCGCGGTGGTGGCGTCGGTGCGGCCGCGCTCTGCGGCGGCGGCGGTCAGGGCGACGCGCTGATCGTCCGCGTCTGACTGTGTTGGTTTTGCAGCGCCGCAGGCGCTGCAAATTGAACACTGTGACCCGTTCGACTACGACGGTCCGTAGTGCATCCGGCAGAATGGTGCCCATGGGCAATGTCTTCGACCTGAGCACGGTCGCCAAGCGGTTTCGCTTCATCGCGGTGCTCGAGGCGATCTCCTGGGTCTTCCTGATCGTCGGCATGGTGTTCAAGCGCCTTCCTGAACCGGTGTTGTGGCCCGTCAAGGTGTTCGGCATGACGCACGGGATCATTTTCGTGCTGTTCGTGATCACCGCGATCGTGGCTGCGCGGGAGCTGGGCTGGAACGCCAAGACCACCGTCCTCGCGCTGCTGTCCAGCATTCCGCCGTTCTTCACCGTCCTGTTCGAGGTCTGGGCGGTGCGTGCGGGCCGGCTGGGTGAGCTGAGCAACGCCGTGTCCACCGACTCCGGAGCTCCCGTATCTGTCACGTCATGACAAACTGGAAACCGTGACTCGACCAGCCGCCCGCCGTCCTTCGCCCGCTGTCGCCGCCGCCATGTCCGGTGCGGTTGATCTGTCCAGTCTGAAGCAGCCCGCCGCTGGTGCGGGTGGTGCGGCGGGCGGCGATTACTCGGTCACCGAGGCCGATTTCGAGACGAAGGTGCTTCGCCGCTCGACGCAGGTTCCGGTCGTCGTCGTGCTGTATTCGCAGCGCAGCCCGGGCAGCGTCGAGTTGGTGCGGACGCTGGAGCGTCTGGTCGCCGCCGACGGCGGCGCCTGGGATCTGGCCGCCGTCGAGGCCGAGGCCAATATGCGGATCGCTCAGGCGCTGCGGGTGCAGGGCATTCCGACGGTGATCGCGATCGCGGGCGGCCAGCCGCTCGCGGATTTCGAGGGCGCTCAGCCGGAGCCGCAGGTGCGGCAGTGGCTGAACGCGGTCGTCGACGCGGTCGCGGGCAAGCTCGAGAGCAACGGAGAACCGCAGCCGGCCGAGGACCCGCGCTTCACGGCGGCCGAAGCCGCGCTGGAGCAGGGCGACTTGGCGGGCGCCGAGGCGGCCTATGAGGCCATCCTCGCCGCCGAGCCCGCGAACGAAGAGGCCAGGGCAGCGCTGCGCCAACTCCGGTTCCTCGGTCGTGCACAACAGATCCCGGAGTCGGCGATCGCGACCGCGGACGCCGACCTGTCGAATGTCGATGCCGCGCTCGACGCCGCCGATCTCGAACTGTTCCACCAGCGGCCCGAAGCGGCCTTCGACCGGCTGATCGCCGTCGTCAAACGCACCGCGGGTGACGAACGCACCAAGGCGCGCACTCGTCTGCTGGAGCTGTTCGAGCTGTTCGACCAGGCCGAGTCGTTCGTCGTCGCCGCGCGCCGCAAGCTGGCCGCCGCGCTCTACTGAGTTCGTTCGGCGTCCGGAAAGCCGACGCTGGTCGGCGCGGTCCGTGCCGCGCCGACACGCTCTGCGAGTAGACCGTGCGTGTGGCTGTCGACCCTGTCGCTAGGCCGGGCGCAGCCAGACCGCGCTGTTCGGCGCGAGCGTGACCGTCGCCGACGCCGGACGGTCGTGCCACGGCTCCTCGGTGGCCGATACCTCGCCTAGATTCCCGATGCCGGAGCCGCCATAGTGGACGGCGTCGGTGTTGAGAATTTCGATCCAACGGCCTGCGTGCGGGAGGCCGACGCGGTATGCGCCGTGCACCGAGCCGGAGAAGTTGTAAACGCACGCGACCACGGACCCGTCCGAGCCGTAACGCAGAAACGCCAGCACGTTGTTTGCGTGGTCGTTCGCCTCGATCCAGGCGTAGCCGCCCGGTGTGGTGTCCTGGCTCCATAGGGCGGGATGGGCGCGGTACACAGCGTTGAGGTCGCGCACCACCGCCGTAACGCCCCGGTGCAGTGGATTTTCCAGCTCGTGCCAGTCCAGGCCGCGATCGTGCGACCACTCGCGGAACTGGCCGAAGTCCTGCCCCATGAACAGCAGCTGTTTGCCGGGGTGGGCCCACATGTAGGCCAGCAGCGCCCGCACACCACCCGCTTTGGCGAAATCGTCGCCCGGCATCCTGGTCCAGAGTGTGCCCTTGCCGTGCACGACCTCGTCGTGGCTGATCGGCAGCACGTAGTTCTCGCTCCATGCGTACATCAGTGAGAAGGTGACCTCGTTGTGGTGCCAGGAGCGGTGGATCGGGTCACGTCCGAGGAACCCGAGGGTGTCGTGCATCCAGCCCATGTTCCACTTCATGGTGAATCCGAGCCCCCCGACGTCGGTGCCGCGGGTGACGTCCGGCCAGGTGGTGGACTCCTCGGCGATGGTCACGACGCCGGGATGGTGGCGGTGCACCGTGTCGTTGAGGTCCTGCAGGAAGTCGACGGCCTCCAGGTTCTCCCGGCCGCCGTGCACGTTGGGTTCCCACTCTCCTTCGGCACGTGAGTAATCCAGGTAGAGCATGGAGGCGACCGCGTCGACGCGCAGGCCGTCGATGTGGAACTCTTCGATCCAATAGCGCGCGTTGGCGACGAGGAAGTTGCGCACCTCGTGCCTGCCGAAGTCGAAAACGTAGGTGCCCCAGTCCAGTTGCTCGCCGCGGCGCGGGTCGGCGTGCTCGTAGAGCGGGGTTCCGTCGAAGCGGGCCAGTGCCCATTCGTCCCGCGGGAAGTGCGCGGGAACCCAGTCCAGCAGCACGCCGATGTCCGCCGCGTGCATGCGGTCGACGAAAGCGCGGAAGTCGTCCGGGGAACCGAATCGTGCTGTCGGCGCGTAGTACGAGGTGACCTGATAGCCCCAGGAACCGCCGAAGGGATGCTCGGCGATGGGAAGTAGCTCGATGTGGGTGAAGCCGGCCGCCTGCACGTATTCGGCGAGCTGGTCAGCTATTTCGCGGTAGCAGAGGCCAGGACGCCATGAGCCGAGATGCACCTCGTAGACGCTCATCGGCGCGCTGGTCGGATCGGTGGCCGCACGCCGGTCGAGCCAGGCGTGGTCGCGCCAGACGTAGTGGCTCTCGGTGACCACCGACGCTGTCGCGGGGGGCGGTTCGGTGGCGAAGGCCAGCGGGTCGGCGTGATCGGCCGTCCGGCCGTCGGCGCCGTGCACGCGGTACTTGTACTTGGTGCCCGGTTCGACACCGGGGACGAATACCTCCCAGATCCCGGACGACCCGAGCGAGCGCATCGGCGCGGTGTTGCCGCTCCAGCCGTCGAAGTCACCGATCACGGTGACGCCCCGCGCGTTCGGCGCCCACACCGCGAACGAGGTGCCATGCACTGCACCGTCCAGCGTGGTGTACCGGCGGGGGTGCGCGCCGAGCACTTCCCACAGCCGTTCGTGGCGGCCCGCGCCGATGAGATGCAGGTCGAGTTCGCCGACGGTGGGCAGGAAGCGGTAGCCGTCCGCACCGAGGATGGTCTGGCCGCCCGGATAGGTGCTCACGATGCGATAGTCCATGAGATCCGGGTATGGCACCACCGCGGCGAACACGCCGTGGCCCAACGGCTTCAGCGGATGATCGACGCCACCGACGCGCACGGACACCGTTTCGGCGTGCGGGCGCAGCACCCGCACGGCCGTGCCGTCGGGATGAGGGTGGGCGCCGAGTACGGTGTGCGGATCCGTGTGGGTGCCCGCCGCCAGCAGCATCAGATCGCGCCGTTTCATCGCAGCGTCCTGCGATGAATCAGTTCGCTGCGGGCCTGCTGCGGTACCGCGGGCAGGGTGAGGATGTGCGCGACGGCGTGCGCGGGATCCAAGCGCACGTAATTGGTTTGGGCCCAGTGATATTGCTCGCCGCTGACCTCATCGTGCACCGCCGGGTGGTCGTGCCACTCGCGGCCGATGGCGGGCAGGTCCAGCGAGATCATGCCCCATTCGGCGCCGAACGGGTTCAGGTTCACCACAACCAGTACCGCGTCGCCACTGGCCGGGTCGATTTTGGAGTAGGCGAGCAGCGCATCGTTGTCCACGTGGTGGAAGTGCAGGCAGCGCAACTGCTGCAGGGCGGGGTGCGCGCGACGGATCTCGTTGAGCCGGGTGATCCACGGCTCCAGCGATTCTCCGTGCGCCAGCGCCTCGGTGAACGGGCGCGGGCGCAGCTCGTATTTCTCCGAGTCGAGATACTCCTCGCTGCCCGGGCGCACCGCCTGGTGCTCGAACAGCTCGAAGCCGGAGTAGACGCCCCAGGTCGGTGCGAGGGTGGCGGCCAGGACCGCGCGGACGGCGAACATGCCGGGTCCGCCGTGCTGGAGGCTTTCGTGCAGGATGTCCGGGGTGTTCACGAACAGGTTCGGCCGGGCCTCGTCGGCCTTCGCGGCCAGCTCGTTGCCGAACTCGGCCAGTTCCCACTTCGCAATACGCCAGGTGAAATATGTGTAGGACTGGCTGAATCCGCGCCGCGCCAGGCCGTACAGCCGGGCCGGGCGGGTAAACGCCTCGGACAGGAAGATCACGTCCGGGTCGGTGCGGCGCACGTTCGTGATCAGCCACTCCCAGAAGTCGGCGGGCTTGGTGTGCGGGTTGTCCACCCGGAAGATCTTGACGCCCAATCCGATCCAGTGCCGCACCACGCGCAGGACCTCGGCGTACAGGCCGTCGGGGTCGTTGTCGAAGTTGACCGGGTAGATGTCCTGGTATTTCTTCGGCGGGTTCTCGGCATAGGCGATGGTGCCGTCCGGCAGGGTGGTGAACCATTCCGGGTGTGCCTGGACCCACGGATGGTCCGGTGCGCATTGCAGCGCGAGATCGAGCGCCACTTCGAGGCCGAGTCGTGTTGCCGCGGAGACGAAGTCAGCGAAGTCGGCTTCGGTGCCGAGCTCGGGATGGATGGCGTCATGGCCGCCGTGCTTCGAGCCGATCGCCCACGGCGAGCCGACATCGCCGGGCTCGGCGACCAGCGCGTTGTTGCGACCCTTGCGATTCACCTCGCCGATCGGGTGGATCGGCGGCAGGTACACCACGTCGAAGCCCATGGCGGCGATGCGCGGCAACTCCTTGGCCGCGGTGGCGAAGGTGCCGTGGATCGGCCTACCGGTGGCGTCGCGACCGCCGGTCGAGCGTGGGAAGAACTCGTACCAGGATCCGTAGAGCGCGCGTTGCCGCTCGACCTGCACGGTGTGCTGTGGTCCGCGGGTGACCAGGTCGCGCAGGGGAGCGGCCCGGAGAATATCGCCGACCTCGTCGGTGAAGGCCGGAGCCACTCGCGCGGGCAGCTGCTCGTCGCTGCGCAGCGCCGCTGCGACCGCCCGCAGCCGCTCGAACTGCTTCTTCGGTACGGCCTGTGCCGCGCGATCGAACAGCCGGGCGCCGAGCTCCAAGTCGTTGGCCAGGTCGGCTGCGCTCTGCCCGACGGCCAGCTTTGCCTCCACCGCCGATCGCCAGGTGGCGAGGGGGTCGCTCCAGCCTTCGATGCGGTAGGTCCACGCGCCGGGCAGGTTCGGTGTGAAGGTCGCGTTGAACACGTCGGGCTCGTGATCCGGCGTCATCCGGATCCGGACCGGACGTGACGCGCCAGGCGACCGGACCACCAGCGTGGCCGCGACGGCGTCGTGGCCCTCCCGCCACACGACGGTACGCACCGGGAACACCTCGCCGACCACGGCCTTGGCGGGCCGACCGCCTGCGATGGACGGGGCAGTGTCATCGATAGCGATGCGGCCGGTCACGGGACCAACCTACCGGCAGCCGGTCGCGAGGACCGGATCAGTGCGTCGACCGGACCGATCCCGCTGCGAATCGATCCCGCCGCGTACGGAGGGCCCGGCGCTGTCCGAACAGGAGGTGCGATGCCGGGACCACAGGGGCGACCTCAGCGGGCGTCGGCGGCGAGGCCGAGACCGAGGATGACCAGGAAGGCGCCGAGCGCGTGTTCGATCCGCTGCCGAATGCCGGCCCGGCGCAGCCAGGTGCCCGCGCGGTCGGCGGCAAGGACGACACCTATGCACCAGGCGGTGTCGATCATCAGTTGGATGAGCGCGAGGATCGCGACCGTCGGGAGCACCGGTCCGCTGGACGGAAGGAACTGCGGCAGGATCGTGAGCCCGAAGACGGCCGCCTTGGGGTTGGCCGCGATCGAGATCAGCGACGCGCGGAAGGCGGAGCCGGGCGTCCGTCCCGATGGCAGCATCTTTGTCATCGTGGCGCCGAATTCGTCGTCACCTCGCGCGCCCCGCCACGCCTGGACGCCGAGCCAGATCAGCACCAGCGCACCGACGACGTGTACCGCGGTATTCATGGCGCGGTTCGCGACCAACAGCACCGATAGCCCGGCCCCGCCCGCCAGTGTCCAGCCGAGCACCCCGATTTCATTGCCCGCGACTGCCGCAAGCCCCGCCGCGCGGCCGTCGCGCACAGCGCGCTGAAGGAACAGCGCGGTCGCCGGGCCGGGTAGCGCCGCGAGGATCAGGCAGGCAGGCAAGAATTGCGGGAGGACGTGAACCCAATGCGGCATCAGCCGATACTGCCTGCTCCGTTCAGGGCGAGCCAGCGGTTTTCCAGCGTCGGGGTACTGGGGCGACGCGACCACGGATCGATCGGACGCCTCGCCGTGCTTGCGGGCAGCGTCACTAGTCGGGGTTCGCGCGGAGCGCTTCGAGAAGTCGGCGCAGCGCCGATGTCGTGTCCGACAGGGAGTTCGGGTCGGTCGAGGTGGCCAGCCATAGGGCGGCCTCGTTCATAGCACCGGACAGCAGGTGGGTGAGCGGCGCGACCGGCTGGCGGACGATCACGCCCGCGTCAATCAGCTGTTCCAGTGCTTCGCCGAGGTGCCTGGCCGACGCCGCCGCGTCCATCGCCCGCCATTCGTGCCAACCCAGTACCGCCGGGCCGTCGACGAGCATGATCCGCTGGATCTCCGGATCGGTGCAGGTGGTCAGGAATGCCTCGCACCCGGCGACCAGCTGGGCCCAGGGATCGTCGCTGACTGCGGCGGCCGTGGCCACCCGATCGCCGACCTCGTTCTGTACCTTGCCCAGCACCGCGGCGAACAGCTCGGTCTTGCTGTCGAAGTTGTGGTACAGCGCGCCCTTGGTCACCCCCGCCGCCGCGACGATCTCCGACAACCCCACGGCGCCATAGCCCTTCGTCGCGAACAGGCGCCTGCTTTCGCGAAGGAGGGTACGCCTGGTCTCTTCACGCTGCTTGGCGCGGATCGTGCTCGGCATCGACCCTCCTGTTGACATGCCGCTGGAATGTGAAATAGCTTAGCTCGCATACCAACGGTATGCGAAAGGGCATGGCAATGGAATTGAGCAGCTTCTACCCGGTCATCGGTACCTTCCGGCTCGCGCAGTCGCGCGATTTCTATACCAAGTGGCTGGGCTTCGAGGTCACCTTCGAGTCGGACTGGTACATCAGCCTCCGGCGTTTGGGGGAGAAGCCTTACGAACTCGCACTGCTCGACTACACGCATCCGACCGTGCCCGAGTCCTATCGCAAACCGGTTCAGGGTCTGCTGCTGAACTTCGAGGTGGCCGACGTGGACGCGGAATGGGAGCGGCTGGTTGTGCGGGGCGGTCTGCGGGCCGAGTCGGAGATCCGCACGGAGGCATTCGGCCAGCGACATTTCATCGTCGCCGACCCCAGCGGGGTGCTGATCGACATGATCACCGAGATCCCTCCGTCGGCCGAGTACGCAGGCCAGTTCAGCGCGGAGTACACCGCCGAGAAGTTCGGTGGCGAGTGACCCGCGTCGTCGGGTCGATCGCCAGGCACTGAGTTCGGTAGGGTTCGCCAGGTGAAGGCATTGCGTCGATTCACCGTCCGTGCCCATCTGCCCGAGCGTCTGGCGGCCCTGGGTGAGCTCGCCACGAATCTGCGCTGGTCGTGGCATCCGCCGACGCAGGACCTGTTCGCCGAGTTGGAGCCGCGACGGTGGCAGGAGATGGGCCACGATCCGGTCCGGATGCTCGGCGAGGTTCCTGCGTCCCGGTTGGACGAGCTGGCCGCCGACGCCGACTATGCCGGTCGCGTCGACGCCGCGGCCGCGGATCTGCGTGATTACCTGGCAGCGGCGGGCCGGTTCCAACTCGGCGCGGGGGAGGAGGGGGTCCGCGGAATCGCCTACTTCTCGATGGAGTTCGGTGTCACCGAGGTGTTGCCCAACTACTCGGGCGGTCTCGGCATCCTGGCCGGTGATCACCTCAAGGCCGCCTCCGATCTGGGCCTGCCGTTGATCGGCGTCGGATTGCTCTATCGTTCCGGCTATTTTCGGCAGTCGCTGTCCGCGGACGGCTGGCAGACCGAGCGCTATCCGGCCCTTGACCCGCAGGGGCTTCCGCTGCGTGCGCTCACCTCGGAGGGCTCGCCGGTCCTCGTCCACGTGGCCATGCCCGACAACCGTGTGCTGCGCGCGCGAGTGTGGATCGCGCAGGTCGGACGGGTTCCGCTGTTGCTGCTCGACTCGGACATCGCCGAGAACGATTCGGAACTGCGCGCGGTCACCGACCGTCTCTACGGTGGCGATCAGGAGCATCGGATCCGGCAGGAGATCTTGGCGGGCATCGGTGGCGTACGCGCGGTGCGTGCGTACACGTCCTCGGCCGGACTACCCGATCCGGACGTCTTCCACATGAACGAAGGCCACGCGGGCTTCCTCGGCGTCGAGCGGGTCCGTGAATTCGTCTCGGCAGGTAGGGATTTCGATTCCGCGCTCGCCGCAGTGCGTGCGGGCACGGTGTTCACCACCCACACGCCGGTCCCCGCGGGCATCGACCGCTTCCCGATGCCGATGGTGCGTCGCTACTTCGGCGGCGCACACGGCGAATCCGAATCCGCCATGCTGCCCGGCCTCTCCGTGGACCGGATCGCGGCACTGGGCCGCGAGGCCGACCCCTCCGTCTTCAACATGGCGCACATGGGTCTGCGCCTCGCGCAACGCGCCAACGGTGTCTCGAAGCTGCACGGTGAGGTGAGCCGGGGCATGTTCGCCTCGCTGTGGCCGGGATTCGACGCCGCCGAGGTGCCGATCGGTTCGGTCACCAACGGTGTGCACGCCACCACCTGGGCCGCGCGCGAGTGGGTCGACAAGGCGCGCGAGCACATCGGCGCCGAGCTGGCCGAGGAGGCGCGCGGCTGGGAACACCTGCGCGATATCGACCTGGCTGAGCTGTGGTCGACGCGGAACACGTTGCGCGCGACCCTGGTCGACGAGGTGCGCCGCCGGGTACGCGCGTCCTGGCTGGAGCGCGGTGCCGCGGAGGCCGAACTCGGCTGGGTGAACAGTGTTTTCGACCGGAATGTGCTGACCGTCGGGTTCGCGCGCCGGGTGCCGACCTACAAGCGACTCACCCTCATGCTGCGCGATCCGCAGCGGCTGCGGGCGCGACTGCTGGATCCGGAGCGACCGATGCAGCTGGTCGTCGCGGGCAAGAGTCACCCCGCCGACGACGGAGGAAAGGCACTCATCCAGCAGGTCGTCCGCTTCGCCGACGATCCCGAGGTGCGCCACCGGATCGTCTTCCTGCCCGACTACGACATGTCGATGGCCCGCTACCTGTACTGGGGCTGCGACGTCTGGCTGAACAACCCGCTGCGGCCACTGGAGGCGTGCGGTACCTCCGGCATGAAGTCCGCGCTCAACGGCGGGCTCAATTTGTCCATCCGGGACGGCTGGTGGGACGAGATGTACGACGGCGAGAACGGCTGGGCCATCCCGACCGCCGACGGCGTCCGCGACGAGCACCGCCGCGACGACCTCGAGGCCGCCGCGCTCTACGACTTGTTCGAGCGCACCGTGGCCCCGCGCTTCTACGACCGTGACGCGTCCGGGATGCCGGTGCGCTGGGTCGAGATGGTTCGCCACACCTTGCAGACCTTGGGGCCGAAAGTGCTGGCCTCGCGCATGGTCCGCGACTACGCGGTGGAGTACTACACGCCCGCCGCCGCCGCCTATCAGCAGGCCACCGCCGACGATTTCGCGGTAGCCCGCGCCATCGCCGAGTACCACCGCCGGGTGGAAGCGGCGTGGCCGTCGGTCAAGGTGATCCAGGTGGATAGTGCGGGCCTGCCGGATACGCCGATCATCGGAGCCGGCCTGTCGCTGACCGCGCGGATCGAGCTCGGCGGGTTGAGCGTGTCGGACGTCGTCGTGCAGGCCGTGCTCGGCCGGGTATCCGCGGCCGACGATCTCTCGGATGTCACCACGGTCCCGATGACGCACAGTGGTTCCGATTCCGGTGTCGAGTTGTTCACCGTCGACACCCCGGTCCCGCTGTCCGGCGCGGTCGGCTACACGGTGCGCGTGCTTCCGCACAACGACCTGCTGGCCTCCGACGCCGAACTCGGGCTGGTGTCCGCGCCGCACGCCTGAGGAGTCCGAGTGCAGGAAGAGCTATCCCATCTCCCTGTTCACCGACTTGTCAAACGCGCTCAGCACATCACCGCCATCTCCCACAGCAGCGCGCTTTCGGCGTCTTCGCCGGCCAGGAACAATTCCCGACGTCTGGAGCATCGCGGGCCACCTGGAGGGAGCACGAATCGAACCGCAGCCGTAGCGGCAGTTCTTCCGGGACCCCGATCCGCCCGGTTCGATGGTTCACCGGGGATAAGCTGGGGAAGGTAGCGCGGCAGCACCCGACACAGAGCAGGGCGATGGCGGACCGAGACGACCTATTCGCGACGCAGAGTGACCGGCCTCCAGGCATCGTCAAGGAACTGGAAGGCACGGGTCTCGACGGTCCGCGGCAGATCGGGCGGGGTGGTTTCGGGGTGGTGTACCGGTGTACGCAGCGGGCGTTGAACCGCAACGTCGCGGTCAAGGTTATGCTTGATAGGGCGGATCTCGAGCCGGAGAATATCGAGCGATTTCTCCGTGAGCAGCAGGCGATGGGCGCACTGTCCGGCCACCCCAACATCGTGCACATCCTGCACGTTGGCACCACGCGCGGTGGACGCCCGTACCTCGTGATGCCGTATCACTCCCGCGGTTCGTTGGAAGACCGTCTTCGCCGAGAGGGACGTTTGCCGGTGGATGACGCGGTCGGGATTACAGTCAAGTTGGCTGGTGCTTTGGAGACGGCGCATCGGGCTGGGATTCTGCATCGTGATATCAAGCCGGGGAATGTGTTGCTCACCGATTATGGTGAGCCGCAACTCACCGATTTCGGGATCGCTCGTATCGAAGGCGGTTTCCAGACGACCACGGGTGTGATCACCGGCTCGCCCGCGTTCACCGCCCCGGAGGTGTTGCGATCGGGGAACCCGTCGGTGGCGTCCGATATTTACGGGTTGGGCGCCACGTTGTTTTGCATGATCACCGGGCATGCCGCGTTCGAGCGCCGCTCGGGTGAGCAGGTGGTCGCGCAGTTCTTGCGGATCGCCGCCGAGCCGCTGCCGGACCTGCGGCCCGACGGTATCCCTGATGACCTGTGTGCTGTCATCGAGGCCGCTATGGCGCATGATCCGGCGAAGCGCCCGCGGTCGGCCACGGAGTTCGGTGAGTTACTGCGCGGTGTCGAGGGGGCTCACGGTATGCCGGTACAGGACATGACGGTGCGCACCGATGACCACGGCGACCTGACGCCCCCTGTGGAGGACACCGGTGCGCCGCGTCCGGTTCCTACCGGCCGGTCACCGTCGTTCCGGCGGACCACGACGCCGCCCACCCCCGAGACCAGATTCCGTCCGGCCATGTCCGGGCGGGCGTTGGTGCATCGCGGCAGGCTGATCGACCGGTTGCGGACTGCTTCCCGGCCGCGGCTGACGGTGATCCATGCTCCGGCGGGGTTCGGTAAGAGCACTCTGGCCGCGCAGTGGGCCGAACATCTCGCTGAGCAGCAGCAGGTGGCGGTCGCGTGGTTGAACGCCGATCCCGATGACAACAACGTGGTGTGGTTCGTGCTGCATCTGATCGAGGCGATTCACCGGGTGCGTCCGGCGTTGGTGCCTGAGCTGGGCGGGATGCTCGAGGAGCGAGGTGCGGAGGCAACTCGCTATGTGCTCACGACGTTGATCAATGACATTCATGAGCGTCACGAACGTGTGGCTGTGGTGATCGATGATTGGCATCGGGTGACCGATTCCGCGGCGACCGCGGCCTTGCGGTTCTTGTTGGAGAATGGTTGTCACCACTTGCAGATCATTGTCACCAGCAGGTCGTCGGAGGGTTTGCCGTTGGCGACGATGGGTGTTCGCAATGAGCTGGTCGAGATAGATTCCAGTGCTTTGCGTTTCGATGCTGTCGAGGCGGGCTCGTTTCTGGTGGAGTTGGGTGGTTTGTCCTTGGATGACGGTGAGGTCGCCGAGTTGCGCGACAGTACCGAGGGCTGGGTCGCGGCGTTGCAGCTCGCGTCGTTGTCGCTGCGCGGGCATCACGACCCGGCGGCGTTGATCAGTCATATGTCGGGGCGTCATCACGCTATCGCCGAGTATCTTGCCGAGAACGTGCTCGACACCGCGGATCCGGTGCTGCTGGCTGCCCTGCTGGAAACCTCACTGCCGGAAAAGATCTGCGGTGACCTCGCCACGGCATTGACCGGGCAGCGGCATGGGCAGGTGTTGCTGGAGAATATCGAGCGGCGGAATCTGTTCCTGCGTCGTATCGACGAGGACGGTGAATGGTTCCGCTACCACCATTTGTTCGTGGAATTCCTGCGTCAGAGGCTCGCGCGCGACTACCCCGATCGGGTGGACGAACTGCACCGAATCGCCGCCACCTGGTTCGGTGCGCACGGGATGATCAGCGAGGCCATCGATCACGCCCTCGCCTGCGGCGACGACGAACACGCGGTCGACCTCATCGAGAAACGGGCCATGGACCACATCTACAGTGCCCAATCCTCGACGCTGCTCGGTCTGGTCGCGAAGCTTCCAGCACCGCTCGTCGCGACTCGTCCGCGTCTGCAAATCGCACTCGGCTGGGCACACATGCTGTTGCGCCAGCCCACCGAACTGAACACCGCACTGCGGCTGGCGCGCGCGTCGATCGAGCGGCCCGATTCCGATCTCGCGGCCGAAGCAGCCCTCATCGAGAGCATCGGGCTCGCGATGGTCGATCGTGTCGACGGTGCAGACGCTGTAGCGGCCAATTGCGTGTCCAGAACCGACACGCTCAGTCCGCCGGCGCTCGGCCTTGCCGAAAACCTCGCGGCGTTCGCGGCTTTCTACCATTTCGAGTTCGACGAAGTGCGTACGTGGCATGACTGGGCCGCGCCCTACCAGCAGCGGATCAGCGGATCGTTCAGCCGAACGGTCAGCCACTGCCTGGTAGGCCTCGCGGCCCGTGAACAGCTCGACGTCTCAGCCGCCGAGCACAACTTCCGTACAGCTCGCGGGACTGCCGCGGGCTCCGCTGGCAGCCAGCCGTATCCGGCGCGAATGGCTGGTGCTCTGCTCGGCGATCTGCTATATAACCGCGATCAGCTCGACGCAGCCGAGCAACTGCTGGATGAGGTCAACGAGCTCGGAATCGAAGCCGGCTCGGTGGAATCCCTGATGGCAACCTTCGCGACCGCCGCCCGGATCAAGGCGCTGCGCGGCGATCTCGATGCCGCGGAACAACGCCTGGACGAGGGCGCCCGTACCGCAAAAACGCTTGCCTTGCCGCGCCTTGCCGCACGCATCACCAACGAGCAGGTCCGCCTCGGCCTCACGACCGCAACCTCCGCCGGCGAAATACCGGCCAGGAGTGAAAACGGCATCGAGATCCTGACCGCCGAACTGAACGAGGATTCTGCGATACGCACGCTGCTACGCGACCGAACCCCCACCCAGATCGCCACCGCCTGCGCACGCGCCACACGCCTGCGCAATTCCATCGACGCTGCGCGCCGCCCACGAGCAGCACTGCACGCACAACTGCTGCTTGCGTCCTGCCTTGCGGCGGCCGAGCAGACCGACGAGGCCAAGAACGCGCTCGTGCCGGTCGTCGCGATCTGCGCAGACACCGACCTGATCCGGCCACTGCGCGACGAGGGCCCCTGGATCACCTCCCTGCTCCGCGCGCTGGAACACGATCTCCGCGAAGGCCGGTGGCACGACAGCTGGCCGAGGATTCCACACGCTTTCCTGACACTGGTGCTGGACGACCCGCAACGGCATCCTCCGGCTGCACGCGAATCGGAGGATGCCGACCAGCGGTAACCGCCACGCTACTGTCTGCCGATTCCATTCACGCTCCTGCGTTACCGTGCCAAGGACTCGCTCGGTCCCAACTGGTGGATCGGCCTGGATCGCTGGCTCTCGCTGGCATGCGGAGGAGGCGCGCTTCAGCACGACGCTGGTCACGCTCGGTGACTTCACCAAGGGCACGACGCTGCTTGCGCTGTTCGGGTTGCTCGTGACCGTGGTGTTCCTCGTGATCGGCTGGCACGGAGCGGTGCTGTACGGCATCGTGCTCACCGCGATCATCGGGATCGTATGCGGGTTGGTCGACCTGCCCAATGGTGTGGTCGCCGCGCCGCAGGGGCTCGAGCACACCTTCGGTCAGGCGATCATCCATCTGCCCGATGCGTTCACCGCTCAAATGGCCGGGCGGCCGTACCGGTCTGACCGCCGTCACCACCGCGGGCTGGTTTCTGATCGCGATGTTCTGCTATCCGATCTTCGCGGTGGTCGCGGGTTCCGGTGCGGTGACCGCGCCGGCCCTGATCGTGGTCGGCATCCTCATGGCCCGCGCCTTCGGCGAGATCGAGTATTCGATTCCCGCGTTCATCACCATCGTGATGATGCCGCTGACATACTCCGTCGCCAACGGCCTCGCCATGGGAATGCTCTTCTACCCGATTGCCATGGTGGCAAGGGGCCGGGTCGAGGACGTGCACCCGGCCATGTGGGTGCTGATGGTGGTGGTGTTCCTCGGTTACTTCTTCTTCCTCGCGGAATGACTCTCCCGCGCGTCTCGGGCTGAACCATCCCACGGGCTGAAACGTGTCGAATACGACCGGAAGTCGGTGCCCTCGTGCGACGATCGGACCGCAGTCCGATTCATTGCCGAGACAAAGACCGTGTCCGGAACGACATTGCAGGGATGAGGACCAGGATGACCAGGAAATCCGTACTCGAACGCACCGCGAACAACACCGCATTGGATGGAATCTCGATCGACATCGGACTCCTGCTGCTGCGCGTCGTCTTCGGTGGCCTGCTCGCCGCGCACGGTGCGCAGAAGCTCTTCGGATGGTTCTCGGGGCCGGGATGGCGAGCGAACGCCGACGGCTTCGAGAAGATGGGTTACAACCCGGGCAAGGTGTTCGGGACACTGGCGGGCCTGTGCGAGTTCACCGGGGGCGTCTTGCTTCTGCTCGGTCTGCTGACTCCCCTCGCCGCGGCCATCGTGCTCGGCACGATGATCAACGTGATCAATACCACCTGGGACGGCGGGCTGCTGACCGGCAAGGGCTACGAGATGGGACTGCTGTTCGCGGTGGCCGCCGCGGCGATCGCGTTCACCGGCCCCGGCGAGTTTTCGCTGGACGCGGGGCGTCCATGGCAGCGGCAAGGTTTCGTGTGGGGTGTCGGCGCGGTGATCCTCGCGGTCGTGGCCGGAGTATTCACCCTGATTCTGAAGTGGGTGCTCTAAGTCTGTGACACGGCCGTTTGCTGTATCACAGCGTGGCCGCTGTAAGCCGTTGCAGTGCTTTGACCACGATCTCCGGGTCCGCGGTCTCCCAGTAGGGCGGCAGCGAAGCGCGCAGGTAGCTGCCATAGCGGGCAGTGGCGAGGCGTGAGTCCAAGATGGCGACCACGCCACGATCGTCGACGCTGCGCAGCAGGCGGCCGGTGCCCTGGGCGAGCAGCAGTGCGGCGTGATTGGCCGCCACGGTCATGAACCCGTTCCCGCCGCGCAGTTCCACCGCCCGCTGCCGGGCCGCGAGCAGCGGGTCGTCCGGACGAGGGAACGGAATGCGGTCGAGGATGACCAGGCTCAGCGACGGACCCGGCACATCGACGCCCTGCCATAGCGACAGCGTGCCGAACAGCGAGGTTTCCGGATCGTCGGCGAACTTGCGGACCAGCGCGCCCGTCGCGTCGTCGCCCTGGCACAGCACCGGAGTGTCCAGTCGCCCGCGCAGCGCGTCGCTGGCGGCGCGCGCCGCGCGCATGGAGGAGAACAGGCCGAGTGTGCGCCCGCCCGCGGCCTTGATCAACCGCTCGATCTCGTCCAGGTAGGCAGGCGCCAGCCCGTCGCGGCCCGGTGCGGGCAGGTGTTTGGCGACGTACAGGATGCCGGACTTGGCGTGGTCGAAGGGCGAGCCGACGTCGAGCGAGCTCCATCGGACGATGTCGGCGTCCGAGGGAGCTTCGGCGCCGTTCGCGGTGGCCGCGTCGGTGCGATTGCCCGATTGCGCGGGCAGACCCCAGGTGATGGCGAGCCCGTCGAACGATCCGCCGATCTGCAACGTGGCCGAGGTCAGCACGACCGTCGCGGTGCCGAAGAGCCTGCTGCGCAGCAGCCCGCCCACGGCGAGCGGCGCCATGCGCAGCGAGCGGCGCACGACGCCGCGCATCTCGTCGGCCGCCAGCCAGATGACATCGCGGCGGGAGGCTGGGTCCGGCTCGTCGAACGCGGTCAGCGCGCGGACCGCGCTGTCGTGCACCTCGTCGATCGCGGCCACCGCCAGATTCCGGGCAGCGGCGTTCTCGGGATCGCCCTGCGCGGTGGTGCCTTGGGGCGCGAGCGCGGTGCGCGCGTTCCACGCGGCATCGCGGATGAGGGCGAGTACCGGGGCCACGCCGTCGGGCAGGTTGTCCCAGCGGGCGGCGGGCAGGTCGTCCAAGACGTCGTGCCACGACTCGGCGGCGCCCTCCAAGCGATCAAGCTCCCGCTCGTCGATGAGCTTGGCGCAGCGCCGGGCGGCCGCGCTGATCGCGGCAGGGGCAAGCTCGGCGGTTGCCACGCCGGTGACCCGGTCGACCAGCTCGTGCGCCTCGTCGATGACCACCACGTCGTGCTCGGGCAGCACCTGGATGCCGCTGATCGCGTCGATCGCGAGCAGCGCGTGATTGGTCACCACCACGTCGGACTGCGCCGACTCGGCCCTTGCCCGCTCGGCGAAGCAGTCCTGACCGAAAGGACAGCGGGACTTGCCTAGGCATTCCCGCGACGACACGCTGACCTGCCGCCAGGCACGATCGCTCACCCCGGGGGCGAGCTCGTCCCGGTCGCCGGTCTCGGTGTCGGAGGCCCATTCGTTGAGCCGCTGGACCTCGCGTCCGAGTCGCGAGATCGCGAACGCGTCGAACAGCTCCGCCTCGGCCGGCTCGTCCGGAATCGCGCTATTGATCTTGTTCAAGCACAGATAGTTGTTGCGCCCCTTGAGGATCGCGTACTTCGGGGTCCGCCCCAGTGGTTTGCTCAGCGCCTCGGCGAGCCGGGGGAGATCCCGGTCGACCAGCTGGCGCTGTAGTGCGATCGTCGCCGTCGAGACCACCACGGTGCGCCCGGTGCGCACCGCGTGGCGCAGGCTCGGGACGAGATACGCCAGCGACTTGCCGGTTCCCGTCCCGGCCTGCACCGCGAGATGTTCCTTGGTGTCGATCGCGTGGTCCACCGCCGCCGCCATCGTCACCTGCCCGTCGCGTTCCTTGCCGCCGAGCGCCTGCACGGCGGTGGCCAAAAGGTCGGAAACGGGCGGCAGTTCGGGCACGCGAGCAGCCTACTTGGT
Organism: Nocardia sp. NBC_01730; assembly: GCF_035920445.1. Taxonomy (NCBI): domain Bacteria; kingdom Bacillati; phylum Actinomycetota; class Actinomycetes; order Mycobacteriales; family Nocardiaceae; genus Nocardia; species Nocardia sp. NBC_01730. The sequence continues at coordinate 7,444,461 of NZ_CP109162.1, forward strand.
GCGTCCGACACGGCAGGGCGGTCAGCGAGACCGGACGGTCCTATCGGTGGACGCTTCCTTCCAGGTCGACACCCGCCGTGCGCATGCGGCCCAGCGCGGCGCTGGTGGTGTCCGGCGCGACCCCTGCGGTGAGGTCGAGCAGAACACGGGTGTCGAAGCCTTCGATGCGCGCGTCGAGGGCGGTGGCGCGCACACAGTGGTCGGTGGCGATGCCGACGATGTCGACGGCATCGATGCCGTGGTCGTGCAGCCAATCGGCGAGTCCGGTGCCGTCCTCGGCGGCGCCCTCGAACCCGGAGTAGGCCGCGGAGTACGCGCCTTTGGAAAAGATCTGGTGGATGGGCTCAGTGGTCAGTGCGGGATGGAAATCGGCGCCGGACGTGCCGACCCGGCAGTGCGGCGGCCAGCTGTCGACGTAGTCGGGGTCGTCGGCGAAGTGTTCGCCGGGGTCGATGTGGTAATCGCGGGTCGCGACGACCGCGTTGTAGCGGGTGGCCGTGAGGTGCTCGCTGATCCGCGCGGCCACCGCGGCGCCGCCGGTGACGGCGAGCGAACCGCCCTCGCAGAAATCGTTCTGGACGTCGACGATGATCAGGGCTCGGGTCATGGTGACCTCCCGCGGTGTGAACTGTGTGGCCGATCTCGATTCTGCCGCTGAGTCGAACGACCGGTTCACGCGACTCGCGGTGAATTCCCGACCCGCGATGTAAACGCGGGCACCCCGCGCGCTGATTACTTGTGTGCCCCTGACCTCAGGCGAAGGTGGTCGAGATCGCGGGCTCGCCCGCGGAGAGTTTCAGGCCCTCCCACGGAAGGCTGATCAGCCCGCGGGCGACCAGGTCGCGGCCGGCGGCCAGCGTGGGCAACCCCTCGACCTGCTCGCCGGTGCGCACAAGCGGAACGAGCAGCTCGCGCGCCACCAGTCCGTCGACGGCGGGCACGGGTCCGGTCGCCGGGTACACGATCTCCTCGACGATCGTCCCGGTGCGCCGGGCCAGGCGGACCGCCTTCTTCGTGCCGCCACGCGACTCCTTGTGACTGCTGCGCTTGGCCACCGGCAACCCGTCCACCTCGACCAGCTTGTAGACCATCCCAGCCGTCGGGGCGCCAGACCCGGTGACCAGCGCGGTGCCGACGCCGTACACGTCGACCGGCTCGGCGCGCAGCGCGGCGATGGCGTACTCGTCGAGATCGCCGGAGACCACGATGCGGGTCTTGGTGGCGCCGAGCGCGTCGAGCTGGTCGCGCACCTGCCTGGCCAGCACGCCGAGATCGCCGGAGTCGATCCGCACGCCACCCAGTTCCGGGCCCGCCACCTCGATGGCGGCCGCCACGCCCTTGGTGATGTCGAAGGTGTCCACCAGCAGAGTGGTCCCGATCCCCAGCGTTTCCACCTGGCCGCGGAACGCGGCCGCCTCGTGCGCGCCGTCGACGCCGCTGTGCAGCAGCGTGAAGGCGTGTGCGCTGGTGCCCGCGCCGGGAACCCCGTAGCGGCGCACAGCCTCGAGATTCGAGGTGGCGTCGAAACCGGCCAGGTACGCGGCGCGGGCACTGGCGGGCGCGGCCAGCTCGTGGGTGCGCCGCGAGCCCATCTCGATCATCCGGCGACCGCCCGCCGCGCTTACCATGCGTGCGGCGGCGGACGCGATGGCGCTGTCGTGGTTGAGGATCGACAGGATCAGCGTCTCCAGGACCACGCATTCGGCGAAGCTGCCGCGCACCGAGACGATCGGGGACCCCGGGAAGTACAACTCACCCTCCGCATAGCTGTCGAGATCGCCGGTGAACCGGTAGTTACGCAACCAGTCGATGGTGCGCTCATCCGAGAACGACGCCGCGACAGCCAACTCGGCCTCGCCGAAGCGGAAGTGCCGCAGCGCATCCAGCAGCCTGCCGGTGCCTGCGACGACGCCGTAGCGGCGCCCATTCGGCAAACGTCTGGCGAATACCTCGAAGGTGCATCGTCGATGCGCCGAGCCGTCGGCGAGCGCGGCGGCGAGCATCGTCAATTCGTACTGGTCGGTGAGCAGCGCCGTGCTGGTGACGCCGTCGCGGATATCCACCCGAGTCACTGTAGACACGCTGGTTCCGTAGCTCAGGCGGGCGCCTGGCCGGTGAGCTGGGCAAGGCGGCGAATCGGGGCCACGCGGGTGTTGTTTATCCGGAGTCGAGTCGTACCCTGGACGTTATGGCCTTGTGCAACATAGTCCGAGGTGACGTCGTTATGGGCGCCGTGAACGTGACACTGTCGGCGGCACAGGCGACTCCAGAGGCGGTCGAGTACACCGAGGTCCTGGAGGCCGAGGACCGCCCCTGGGTGACCGTCGTCTGGGACGACCCTGTCAACCTCATGCACTACGTCGCCTATATCTTCCAAAAGCTGTTCGGCTACAGCAAAGCGAAGGCGACCGAGCTGATGCTGAAGGTGCACAACGAGGGTAAGGCGGTGGTGTCGTCGGGTTCGCGGGACAAGATGGAACACGACGTCCAGCGGCTGCACGCCGCGGGACTCTGGGCCACCATGCAACGGGACGACTGACCAGAACGACTACCCTGACGCCGTGCGCAACTGGAGCAGGAAGAACTCGCTGAGCGGTCTCAAACTGCGTTCCGAAATGGACGCACGTGAGGCCAACGTGCTTCGGTCATTGGTCGGCGCGGTCGCCGGGCTGCTCACCGAACGCGCCGAGTCGTCCCCTGAGGACGATCTCGCCGCGTTGACCGGTCTGCGTTCCGGCAACACGGAGCCGCCGGACGACCCGCGACTGAGCAGACTCCTCCCGGACTTCCACCGCAGCGAGCCGGGATCGCCGGATGCCGATCGCGCCGACCTCAACAGCGCGCTGCGTGGCCTGCACGAGCCGGACATCATCGATGCCAAGCTGGCGGCCGGTTCGGTCGTGCTGGACACCGTGCCGGACGCCGGCGGCAGGGTCGTACTCACCCCCGAACAGGCCGACGCGTGGCTGACCGCGCTTACCGACGTGCGGCTCGCGCTGGGCACGGTGCTGGGCATCGACGCCGACACGCCCGACCATCTGGCCCCTGACGACCCGCGCGCCCCGCACCTGGACGTGTACCACTGGCTGACCTGGATGCAGGACTCTTTGTTGCAGGCGTTGGCGCCCTGAGCATGCCTCCGGTGCGAAGATCGATCGGAGCGATCGGCACGTCGTTGCGCCGTGAGGAGCAGAAATAGTGAATGGCGAAGCAGGGCAGCGCAATTCGCTCACCGATGTCCCCGGGCTGCTGGTCGGCCACCACCACGTGCTCGACGCCGACGCCACGCTCGGAGCCGGGGCGGCGACCGGATGCACGGTCGTGCGCATACCGGGCGCCGCGGTGGCGGCGGTCGACGTGCGCGGCGGTGGACCCGGCACCCGGGAGACCGACCTGCTCGATCCGGTGAACACCGTCCGTCAGGTCGACGCGATCCTGCTGACCGGCGGCAGCGCCTACGGCCTGGCCGCGGCCGACGGCGTGATGCGCTGGTTGGAGGAGAACGGCGCAGGCATCGTGATGGATCCGGCCGACACGAGCCGGGTGGTGCCCATCGTCCCCGGCGCGGTGATCTTCGATCTCCCCGTCGGCGCGTGGGACATCCGGCCCACCGCCGAGTTCGGCTATCGGGCGGCGGAGGCGGCGGCGACCGAATTCGCGCGGGGCTCGGTCGGCGCGGGCGTCGGTGCACGAGCCGGATCCATCAAAGGCGGTGTCGGGACCGCGAGCATCGTGCTGAGCGAAGGCGCCGCGGCCGGGATCACCGTCGCCGCGCTGATCGTGGCCAATCCCGTTGGCTCGGTGTTCGATCCGCGCACCGGGCTGCCCTGGGGGTGCGGCACCGACGGCCCCGACTACTTCGGACTGCGCCCGCCGACCACCGAGAAACTGGCGGTGGCCAACGCGCTTCCGGTAAAAGGCACGGTGCTCAACACCACCATCGGCGTAGTCGCCACGGACGCCCCGCTCGATCCTGCGGGATGCCGACGGATGGCGACCACCGCGCACGACGGTCTGGCCAGGGCGATCCGCCCCGCGCACTCTCCGCTCGATGGGGACACGCTTTTCGCGCTTGCCACGGGAACCGCCGATGCGGGCTCGGACATTCCGCTCCCACCCGCCTTCCCCGCGGACCTGCTGGTCCTCGACGAACTCTGCACAGCGGCCGCGGTCTGTGTCGAACGCGCCATCGTCGACGCGATTCGCTCGGCGCGCCCGGTCGCGGGCATCCCGGCCTACCACGACCTGTTCTGTGTTTGATTTGCCGCGCCTGCGGCGCGGCGTGTTCGCGGCCCCCTTATGGCTCGCGTCCGAGCGGCCGCCGCTGGCGACTTCGTCGCGGACGCGGCGGCCGCTCGGACGCGAGCCGGGCCGCGAACGGGCAATGCTCGGTCTCGCTTCGCTCGGAAATCGGGGGTTGGGCCGATGTGGTTTTGTCGGGAGGCGGACTGGATATCGACTGTCCGGTTTTTGTGTGGGTGTTGGTGGTCGGCTTGTGTCCGAGTGGTCGTCGGTGGTTGCTGGGTCGTGGACGTGTTGGTCGTTCGGGGTGGGTCGCGGAGGGGGAGTGCTCGGTCTCGCTTCGCTCGGAAAACGGGGGTTGGGCCGATGTGGTTTTGTCGGGAGGCGGACTGGATATCGACTGTCCGGTTTTTGTGTGGGTGTTGGTGGTCGGCTTGTGTCCGAGTGGTCGTCGGTGGTTGCTGGGTCGTGGACGTGTCGGTCGTTCGGGGTGGGTCGCGGAGGGGGAGTGCTCGGTCTCGCTTCGCTCGGAAAACGGGGGTTGGGCCGATGTGGTTTTGTCGGGAGGCGGACTGGATATCGACTGTCCGGTTTTTGTGTGGGTGTTGGTGGTCGGCTTGTGTCCGAGTGGTCGTCGGTGGTTGCTGGGTCGTGGACGTGTCGGTCGCTCGGGGCGGGGCCGCGGACGGGAATGCTTGGTCCCGGTTCTTCGCTCGGAAACGGGGTTCGGCCGATGTATTGCATGGTGCGGGAACTGCGGGATCCGAATGTTCTCTGCAGACCTGTTCGACGTGGACTTGTTCGGGGTCGACCGTTCGACCCCCGACGACCTCGCCCGACGTGCCGCACCGAAGGTCGCAACGGGACCGGCCGACGGCGCCGGGGGAATAGCCGAATATCCTGGCTCGTTGTCGACTGCGATGGGTCGGCGTGTGCGGAAGGGTGTTCGAGAAGTGCTGGTGATCAGGGCCGACCTCGTGGAGGCGATGGTGGCGCACGCGCGTGCCGATCACCCCGACGAGGCCTGCGGCGTCATCGCGGGACCCGAGGGCTCGGATCGCCCGGAGCGCTTCATCGCCATGGTCAACGCCGAACGCTCGCCCACCTTCTACCGCTTCGACTCCGGCGAGCAGTTGAAGGTGTGGCGCGCGATGGACGACGCCGACGAGACGCCGGTGGTGATCTACCACTCGCACACCGCCACCGAGGCTTACCCGAGCCGGACCGACGTGTCCTACGCGTCCGAGCCCTTCGCGCACTACGTGCTGATCTCCACCCGCGATCCCGAGCGGCACGAGCTGCGCAGCTACCGGATCGTCGACGGTGAGGTCACCGAGGAGCCGGTAAAAATCGTCGACTCGTACCAGAATCAGTCCGATGCCTGTTCGTGAAACCGAGGAGTACCCATGTCGGTAACCGTGTCCATTCCGACCATCATGCGCGGCCTCACCGGAGGTGAGAAGCGCGTGCAGGCGCAAGCCGGCACGCTGGCCGCGCTGATCGACGACCTCGAGGCCAACCACCCCGGACTGGCCGAGCGTCTGCTCAAGGATGGCAAGCTGAACCGCTACGTCAACATCTACGTCGATGACGAGGACGTGCGCTTCGCAGGCGGTCTGGCGGCCGAGGTGCCGGAGGACGCCAGCGTCACCATCCTGCCCGCCGTGGCCGGAGGCTGATCGACTCCGTGGCGCGTTACGAATCGCTGATCGCGACCCTCGGCAATACCCCGCTGGTCGGCCTGCGCGCACTGTCCCCGCAGTGGGACGGCGAGAACCACGTGCGGCTGTGGGCCAAGCTGGAGGACCGCAATCCCACCGGCTCGATCAAGGATCGCCCAGCACTGCGCATGATCGAACAGGCCGAGGCCGACGGTCTGCTGCGACCGGGCTGCACCATCCTGGAACCCACCAGCGGCAACACTGGTATCTCGCTGGCGATGGCCGCCAAGCTCAAGGGCTACCAGCTGGTCTGTGTGATGCCGGAGAACACCTCGGTGGAGCGCCGCCAACTGCTCACCATGTTCGGCGCGCGGATCATCGATTCCCCCGCGGCGGGCGGCTCGAATCAGGCTGTCGCGCAGGCCAAGCAGATCGCGGCGGAGAACCCGGACTGGGTGATGCTCTACCAGTACGGCAATCCCGCGAACGCGCTCGCGCACTACGAGGCCACCGGCCCGGAGATCCTGGCCGATCTCCCCGAGATCACCCATTTCGTCGCCGGACTCGGTACCACGGGCACGCTGATGGGCACCGGCCGTTTTCTGCGCGAGAAGGTGCCCGGCATCGAGATCGTCGCCGCCGAGCCACGCTACGGCGAGCTGGTCTACGGCCTGCGGAACATCGATGAGGGATTCATTCCCGAGCTGTATGACGAGACCGTGCTGACCACCCGCTTCTCGGTCGGCCCCCACGACGCGGTCAAGCGCACCCGCGAACTCGTGCTGGAGGAAGGCATCTTCGCCGGAATCTCCACCGGCGCCATCCTGCACGCCGCGCTCGGCGTCGCTCGTAAGGCGGTGAAGGCGGGTGCCCGCGCGGACATCGCGTTCGTGGTCGCCGACGGCGGCTGGAAGTACCTGTCGACCGGGGCCTACGACGGCACCATCGAAGAGGCGGAAGAACGGCTCGACGGCCAGCTCTGGGCCTGACTTCCGGACGCGCCGGTACCCTCGCCATAGGCGGGGGCGCACGACGAGGAGGTGGCGATGGCCGGCGGTGCGGGACTCGGGCCTTCGTTCGACCCTGATCGGATCGCGTCGATTCGAGCGCGGTTGGGTAAGCCCGCGGAGGCAACCACGCCGTCTCCGGCGAAAACCACGGGTGGCCTCGCGGCGGTCAAACAACTCTGGTTGCGTGCCGTGGTGGTGATCATCGGATTCGTCGGGCTGCTCTACGGCATCGAGGGTGTCGACACCTTCGCCGACCATCGGCTCGACCGCGCGGGCATCGAGCCGCGTCGGGCCGAAGGACTATCCGGCATCCTGTTCGCCCCGGTGCTGCACGGTGGCTGGGACCATCTGATCGGCAACACGCTTCCGGTGCTGGTGCTCGGCTTCCTCGCGCTGCTGGCCGGTATCGGCCGCGGCCTGGCCGCGACCGCGATCATCTGGATCGTGGCGGGTGTCGGAACCTGGCTCACCGGGGCAGCTGGCTCCGTGCACCTCGGCGCGTCGGTACTGGTGTTCGGTTGGCTGACCTTCCTCATCTCCCGCGGCTGGTTCGCCCGCAACCCTGGTCAGATCGTGCTCGGTCTCGTCGTGCTGGCGCTCTATGGGTCGCTGCTGTGGGGAGTTCTGCCTGGACAACCCGGAATCTCTTGGCAGGGGCATCTTTTCGGGGCGGTGGGTGGGCTGCTCGCCGGCTGGGTACTCTCTGGTGATGAACGTCGACACCGCCGCGGGGATCGAGCCGGAGTCATTGTGCCGCCACGCTGAGGGTGCCGCCCTGCGGGAATTGTGGGGGACCCTTTCTTGAGTGAGAAATCAGCGTGGCAGCATGGGGGAATGCGCCTTACCGTCCTCGGGTGCTCGGGCAGCGTGTCCGGCCCGGACTCTCCAGCGTCGGGTTACCTGCTGACCGGACCGGATATGTCGCCGACGGTCATCGATTTCGGTCCGGGAGTGCTCGGCGCGCTGCAGCGCTACGCCAATCCAGGTGAGGTCGACGTCTTCCTTACCCATTTGCACGCGGACCACTGCCTGGATCTGCCCGGCCTGCTGGTATGGCGGCGCTACCACCCGAAGCCGCCGGAGGGGAAGGCGATCGTGCACGGCCCGTCGGATACCTCGCTGCGGATCGGCAATGCCTCCGCCGAGGTCGGCGGCGAATGCGATGACTGGTCCGACGTGATCGACATGCGGCCGTGGGCGGACGGAGAGTCGGTCGAATTCGGGCCGGGTCACACTGTTACGGCGCGCCGGATGTTCCACCCGCCGGAGGCCTATGGTCTGCGAATAGTGACCGCGAGCGGGCGAACCTTCGTCTATACCGGCGACACCGCCCTGTGCCAGGAGGTCCGCGAACTCGCCAAGGGCGCCGACATCCTGATGGCGGAGGCGTCCTGGACCCACGACCCCGCGAATCGGCCGCCGGGCATTCATCTTTCGGGCGTCGAGGCGGGTTTGATCGCGGCCGAAGCCGGGGCGAAGGAGCTGCTGCTCACCCACATTCCGCCCTGGACCTCCCGCGAGGACGTAATCGCCGAGGCAAAGGCGCAGTTCGCCGGACCAGTGCACGCGGTGGCGCCGGGCGAGACGTTCTCTATCTAATTGGCTGTGTTTGTTTTGCAGCGCCTGCGGCGCTGCGTGTTCGCGGCCCCTTTATGGCTCACGTCCGAGCGGCCGCCGCTGGCGACTTCGTCGCGGACGCGTCGACCGCTCGGACGCGAGCCGGGCCGCAAACGGGCGATGCTCGGTCTCGCTTCGCTCGGAAGCGGGAGTTGAGCCGATGTGGTTGCGGTGAGTGGTATCCGCGGTGCCGGGTGCCCTGCGGCTGCTCGGACGCGAGACACCAGGGGGCCGCGAACACGCCGCGCGCAGGCGCGGCAAATCCAACACAGTAGGCTGTGGCCGTGTCGAGACGAGCCGATGGCAGGGCGGACGATGAACTCCGCGAGGTACGGATCACCCGTGGATTTACCACGCATCCAGCCGGTTCGGTGCTGGTGGAGTTCGGCCAGACGCGGGTGATGTGCACCGCGAGCGTCACCGAGGGCGTGCCTCCGTGGCGTCGCGACTCCGGGCTGGGCTGGCTCACCGCCGAATACGCGATGTTGCCTGCCGCGACGCACACCCGCAGCGGCAGAGAGTCGGTCAAGGGCAAGGTCGGCGGACGGACCCAGGAAATCAGCCGACTGGTCGGTCGCTCGCTGCGCGCGTGCATCGACCTGGCCGCCATCGGCGAGAACACCATCGCGATCGACTGCGACGTGCTGCAAGCCGACGGCGGAACCAGGACGGCAGCCATCACCGGTGCGTACGTCGCGCTGGCCGACGCGGTGACCTACCTCGGCGCGGCGGGCGGCCTGGCCGACCCGCAACCGATCTCGTGCGCGATCGCCGCGGTGAGCGTCGGTGTCGTCGACGGTAGGGTGCGCTTGGATCTGCCGTACGAAGAGGATTCGCGTGCCGAGGTCGACATGAACGTCGTCGCCACCGACACCGGCACACTCGTCGAGGTCCAGGGCACTGGCGAGGGCGCCACGTTCCCGCGTTCCACACTGGACAAGCTGCTCGACGCCGCGCTCGCGGGTTGTGAACAGCTGTTCGTCCTGCAGAGGGAGGCGCTGGCGCTGCCGTACCCGGGCGTGCTTCCCGAGCCGTCCGAGCCGAAGAAGAAGTGATGACTCGCCTACTTGTCGCCAGTCGCAACCGCAAGAAACTGAACGAGCTGCGCCGGATCCTCGACGAGGCCGGCGTCGCGGGTATCGAGATCGTCGGGCTCGACGACGTTCCCGCCTACGATGAGGCGCCGGAGACCGGGGCGACGTTCGAGGAGAACGCGCTCGCCAAGGCACGGGACGGCGTCGGGGCCACCGGTCTGGCCTGCGTCGCGGACGACTCCGGCCTCGAGGTGGACGCGCTGAACGGTATGCCTGGTGTGCTGTCGGCGCGCTGGTCGGGTGGGCATGGTGACGACGCCGCGAACAACGCACTGCTGCTCGCACAGCTCGCCGATGTTCCGGACGAGCGGCGCGGGGCGCGGTTCGTCTCGACCTGCGCGCTGGTGGTGCCGAGCGGTGGGGAAATCGTGGTGCGGGGCGAATGGCCGGGCTCGATCGGCCGGAAGCCGGTGGGCGACGGTGGTTTCGGCTACGACCCGCTGTTCGTCCCGGAGGGCGGCGCCGTCACCGCCGCCCAGCTGACGCCCGCCCAGAAGGACGCGGTGTCACATCGGGGGCGGGCGCTGACCCGGTTGCTGCCAGAGTTGGCCGCGCTGACCGCGAGCTGACGCCGGAGGCGTCAGATGCCGAAGTCCTGCTTGACCTTCTTCGCGTTGACATGCTCGACGAAGAACGACAGCAGCGGGATGGTGCCTGCGAGCAGGGTGCCGACGGTACGGAGCACTGGCCAGCGGACCTTGACCGCGAGGTCGGCGGTGACCAGCAGGTAGACGAAATAGACCCAGCCGTGCACCACGGCTATCCAGCTGGGGGTGTGCACGTCGAAGCCGTATTTGGCGATCATCTCGCCGGTGAGCAGCAGCAACCAGAGACCGGTGATCCAGGCCAGCGCGCGGTAGCGCAGCAGCGCCGAGGCGAGCTTGGCGGTGTTCGCCGTCGGCGCGGGCGCCACGGTGGTCTCGGTGGAATTCTCGCTGGTGGTCAACCGGCGCTCCTCTCGGGTGTGTTCAGGCCCGCCGCGCGGACCTGGTCATCGGTGTCCTGGGCGTGCAGCGCTGCGAGGTACCGGTTGTACTCGGTGAGTACGGGGTCTTCGTCCCGCACGGCCTTCGGGCGCTCGGGGAGCAGGCCCGCCGGAAGCTCCTTGGGTGCAGCGGGTTTCGCGGCAATCCTGGCCTCGACGGGTTCGTGCTCCGCGGCGTCGGCCAGCTTGTCGTTCTGTTCGGCCTCGCGCTCGAGCCGGACGAACCGGAAGTAGGCGAATACGGCAAACGCCGCGAACAGCGGCCATTGCAGCGCGTACCCGAGATTCTGACCGGTGCCGCCGGCGGATTCGAACCGCTCCCACTGCCACCAAGCCAGCGCCAGGCAGCCCAGCGCAGCGACAACCACCAGCACGATGAGGGCCGGGCGATTGTGTGCCGAGCGGCGGGGTGAGGCGGACACGGCCTCCACGGTACCCGTGTTGGTTTTGCCAGCGCCTGCGGCGTTGCCTGTCTCGCTGCGTTCGAAATCGGGAGTGGGGCCGATGTGGTTGCGCTGCGCCCTCAGGACGACGCGGGCGGGCCGGTGGCGATCAGAACTTGTAGGTGACCCCGGTCAGCCGCTCGGATTCGGCCCACAGCCGCTTCCACAGGTCCTTGTTCTTCGACAGCCGAGAGGACGGCGACGCGCCCACCGGGCCTCGGGTCTGGAGCAGTCGGGACGGGCCCCAGTACACCTCGGGGTCGGCGTCGGGCATGGTCGCTGCGAACAGCGTCGAGTGCGCGGCCTTCGCGGGCGAGTGTCCGATCAGGCGGATGAACGGCTTGGCGATCCAGTCGATCGGCGTCTCGGTGTGCGCGAACAGGTCGGTGGCCGAGACGCCGGGGTGCACGCTGTAGGAGCGCTTCGCCGAGCCAGCTTCGGCCAGCCTGCGCTGGAGCTCCCGTGCGAACATGAGGTTGCACAGCTTGGACTGCGCGTACGCGAGATTGCGCTGATAGCGACGGTGCTCGTAGTCGAGGTCGTCGATCCGGAGTTTAGGGGTCTGCTTGTGCGCGATGCTGGCCAGCGTCACCACCCGGTCGGTGATCCGGTCCAGCAGTAGTCCGGTCAGCGTGAAGTGGCCGAGATGGTTGACGCCCCACTGGGTTTCGAAGCCGTCCTCGGTCCGCGAGAACGGGACGTTCATCAGGCCGGCATTGTTGATCAGTACGTCGAATTCGGCGCTGCCCTCGGCGAATTCGCGGATCGAGGCCAGGTCGGCCAGGTTCAGTTCGGCCACCCGCACGTCACCCTCGATGCCGTCGGCGACCTTCTTCGCCTTCTCCGCGTTGCGGCAGGCCATGATGACGGTAGCGCCTTTGGTCGCGAGGACTCTGGTGGTGACGGCACCCAGTCCGCCGTTCGCGCCGGTGATCACATAGGTGCGTCCGGTTTGGTCTGGGATTTCAGTAAGTCGCCACGCCATGAAGACAACCTTACTCTTGAGTAAGTTCTGAGGGAAGTCGCGCGGGTGACCTCGCGCCGATTGTCACGGGCGGAAATATCCTTGTCGCCGGACGGAATTCGATGACATGGACACCGCGCTCGGCTGGCGTCCGCTGGTTGAAGGTGGGTGCGAGGAGGGTGCCCACGGTTTCGCCCCGCACCTGACCGGTGGCGGGGTCCTGCGTCATCAGCCGACCTGCGAAGCGGTCCTTCGCCGCTACGGTCAGGGGGGTGAGCAACTTCGCGGTGTGCCTGCGGGAAGTGACCACGCGAGAACCTCTTCGTTCCACGGCGACATATGTGATCCCGTTTGGTTTCAGACTGTGTCGATTATGCCCGGTTATGATCCGTATCACAACCACCGCCTGTCGCGGGCGTTCGCTCGGGGGTCGCCGGCACGGATAGTCCGTGGTCCGTGGTTTCGCTACGGTGAGAGGTGTGACGGCAATAGGGGGAAGGCAATACGGCGGGCGTGCCGTCGTAGAGCGGAAGGCCGAGCGGCGCCAGCGGTTTCTCGAGGCGGCGACCCGGATCTTCGCCGACCGCGGCTACGCGAACTGCTCGCTGGCCGACGTGTGTGCCGCCGCGGGCCTGTCCAAGCGGCAGTTCTACGAGGAGTTCCAGACCAGGGAGGACGTGCTGGTCGCGGCCTACGACCGGATCCAGGACGAGGCCGTCGCCGCGGTGCTGGCGAGGATTGGTGAGCTCGACCCCCGATTCGACCTGGCCGCCGCGATGACCGCCGTGGTCACCGCGTATCTCGAATCGATCGGCTCCGACCCGTATCGAGCCGGGGTCGCCTTCGTCGAAGTGGTCGGAGTGAGCGACCGGATGGAGCGGCACCGCCGCGTGCGGCGGCACGCCTGGGCGTCGGTGCTGGAGTCCGCCGTTGTCCCGGTCGTCGCGCCCGGCGCGCGGGTGCGTGGCGGTCCCGGTTGGGCTGCGAGCGCTCTCATCGGTGCGATCAATGGGCTCGCGCACGAGTGGGTCCTCGCCGATCCGCGTCCGACGGTCACCGAGCTGGTGGATCTTCTGGTCCCGGTCGCGCTGTCGCTGATCGAGGGGCCGGGGGTGGCTCAGTCGCCGCGCATGGCGTAATCGGCCGGGCCTCCGGTTGCTGGCGCGGGCCACAAGCCGCCCGGCGAGCCGATCGAGCCGATCCACGGCCAGGTCGGCGCCGAGGGGTGCCTCGTGCCAAGGGGTGCAGCTGCGGCTTACCAATGCCGGCGCAGCCGCGATCGACCGGGTCCTAGCCGCCTGGTGGCGCTGGCTCGGCAGCAGGCTGGACGACTGGGACTACGCGGACCCGGCTGATCGCGCGCTGCTCGACCGAAGCGCTGGGAAGCATCGCGACGAAGCTGATCGAGGACGAGGCGCGCGAGCAGGAAAGTGTGGTCGTCGGACGCTTGCGGCCGATTACTCGCTTGCGTATATTCGTATGCGAGTAATGAGGAGGTGCCGTGGCCAAGAAGCGCAAGGTGAACAACTTGCTCGCACTCGCGGTGCTCTCCGCGATCGTCGAGCGCCCGATGCACCGGTACGAGATCGCGCAGACCCTGCGGGACCGGGGCAAAGAGCACGACATGGATATCAAGTGGGGCTCGCTCTACACCGTCGTGCAAAACATGGAGAAGGTCGGCTTCCTCGAGGTCGTCGGCAGCGAGCGCGACGGTGCACGGCCGGAGCGGGTGATCTATCGGATCACCGACGTGGGTCGTGCCGAGATGGCCGACTGGACCAGGGAATTGCTCGCCACCCCCGAACCGGAACATCACCGGTTCGTCGCGGGCCTGTCCATTCTCGCGGTGCTGCCGCCTGCGGAGGTGATCGAGCTGCTGGACCGGCGTCTCGACGCGCTGGGGCATCACGTCGAGGCTGTCCGCCGCGAACTCGACGAACTCGCCGCCGCGAAGCTGCCGCGACTGTTCGTCGTCGAGTCCGAATTCGGGCTCGCGATGCTGGAAGCCGAAGCGGCATGGACGCGTTCGCTGCGCGACGAGCTGAACGAGGGCACCTTCCCCGGACTGACGCAGTGGCGGGACTGGCACGAGCGTGGCATGGACCCGTCCGAAGTCGCCGAGCTGGTGGAGAGGGGGATGACCCAGAACTAGCCGAAAACCGGACCCGGCGGGGTGCGGCAACACCGCCGCCGGGCCCGATCGAACAGTCTCGAACCGTGCCCGCGAACGCGCACCCGGCTACAAGGCTGGCAACCACAGGATAACCAGGTGGATGACGCGCGGATCGGTTCGGGAATCGCAACCCGTATCGCACAGATCCTGGAGACACCTATGTCCACAACACGTACCGCCCTCGTGATCGGCGGCGGCATCGCCGGACCCGTCGTCGCGACAGCCCTCCGCAAAGCGGGCATCGAAGCCCGCGTCTACGAGGCCTATCCCGGCCCGTCCTATGGCATCGGCAGTGGGCTCGCGCTGGCGCCGAATGGCGTCGCCGCCCTCGACCTCATCGGCGCGGGCGATCCCGTGCGCGACATCGCGCTGCCTGTCACGGGGATGAACATGTCCGTCGGCGGCAAGCTCTTGCAGATGCCCGGTCTGGCCGATGTCCCGCCCCTACAAGTGGTCGATCGCAGCGAACTGCACCGGGCGTTGCACCAGCACGCGGTCGCCGCCGGCGTCCCCTTCGAGTACAACAAGCGCCTGGCCGACGTGCGCGAGGGCAACTCGGGTATCACCGCCCGGTTCGCCGACGGGAGCGCGTCCACCGCGGACGTGCTCATCGGCGCCGACGGCATCCGCTCGACGGTGCGCGACCTGATCGACCCGAACGCGCCAGGTCCCGACTACCTCGGCATGCTCGGCTTCGGCGCGATCACCGAGTGTGACGCCGACGTACGGCCCGACACCATGACTTTCGCATTCGGCAAGCGGGCGTACTACCTCTACTGGCCGACCGCAGACGGGAGGGTGGCGTGGGGCGCCAACCTGCCGCACAAGGAGTACTTGTCGCTCACCGCGGCACGGGCTATCCCGAAAACGCACTGGCTCGAGATCCTGCGCGAGACCTACCGCGACGACAATCCCGGCGGTGAACTGGCCAGGCGCACCACCGAGGACCAGCTCGAAGTGGTCGGCGCGCTGCACATCATGCCGCCGGTGCCGCACTGGTACCGCGGGCGGATGGTGCTGGTCGGCGACGCGGTGCACGCGCCGTCCAACAGCTCAGGACAGGGCGCGTCGCTGGCGATCGAGAGCGCCATACAGCTGGCCCGGTGCCTGCGTGATCTGCCGACACCCGCCGAGGCGTTCGCTGTCTACGAGCGGCTGCGGCGCGGCCGGGTGGAAGGGGTCGCGGCACGCGCCGCGAAGATCAACCACAGCAAGACGCCGGGGCCGGTGGCGCGCAAAGCGATGCAGGTGCTGATGCCGCTCATGGTCAAAACACTGATGAACCCGGAGAAGACCATGGGGCCCGAGCAGCGTTATCGGATCGACTGGGACGCGCCTGCCGACGACGAACTCGCGACGAGCTCGGTTTAGGCGAGTGGTCCTGCCGGTCCCTCGGACCGGCAGGACTTGTCCGATCCGGATCGCAGCGCGGCGCGCTCGCGCAGGACCCGCGCGGTCTGCTCGTTTGCGGGCAGAAACGCTTCCAACTGCAGCTCGGCAAGCGTGATGTCGACGGCGGTGGCGAACGAGGTGATGGTAGTGATCAAACGCAGCTCGTCCTCGTTGCCGCGCAGGCGCAAAGGTACCGCGAAGCCGAGATGATCCTGGCCCGGATCGGTCTGTGGCAGATAGCCTTCCAGCTCGGCGATTAGCGCGTCCAAGGCGGGGTCGGGGCTGCGGGCGACTCTGCTCCGTAGCGCCTCGGTGACGTGCCTGCCCCATTCCGGCAGGTTGAGCACCCTGGCCGCCAATCCATCCGGGTGCAGCGCGAGCCGCAGCACATTGACCGGGGGTTCGAGCAGCCACGGTGCGGCGCCCTCGGTGAGTAGGTCGAATGCGGCGTTGGCGGCGAGCAGGACGCCGTAGGGCCGGGCGATCAGCGCCGGGTACGGGAGGTGGCCGTCCAGGATGGCCGTCAGTGCCTCCAGCGCCGGTGCCAATTCCGCAGTGTCCAGGTCGGATTCGGGAAAGACCGGAGCGTAGCCCGCGGCGAGCAGCAGCCCGTTGCGCTCGCGCAGGGACAAGTCGAGCGACTCGGCGAGCCGCACCACCATGGTGCGCCCCGGCCGCGACCGTCCTTGCTCCAGATAGCTCAGATGCCGTTGCGTGGTGTCGGCGCGGATCGCGAGGTCGAGCTGGCTGACCCGGCGCAGGGTCCGCCAGTGTTTGAGCTGCCGAGCGAACCCGGACTCGATCGCCGTCGTCATCTCAGCAGTATCGATGCCGTTGGGTTGCTCCGCCATTCCCCGCGGGGAATCGCACGCGACAACGCGACCGGCGAAACTCTGTCGCATGAGCAACCAAACCGATGACCAGCAGCTGACGGACTTCACCGACCGGTACGTCGCGATGTGGAACGAGCCCGACGCCGAAATCCGGCACAAGCGGGTCAGGGAGCTGTGGGCGGTGGACGGCGCGCAGGTGCTGGTGGATCCGCCGCAGGCACTGCGCGAGGCGCTCACCGCGCTGTCCTTCCCGATCCCGACCGTGGAGATCCGCGGCTACGAAGCATTGGACCGTCGTGTCGGCCGCGCCTACGAAATGTTCATCGCTCCCGGCGAGCACATGTTCACGCCGAGCGGGCCGACGGTCCGCCTGTCGGCCAACCTGATCGGCCTCAGCTGGCGGATGGTGACCAGGGAAGACAGGGCGGTTGCCGGCGGCGGATACGACGTCGTCGCGCTCGACGGCGAGGGCCGGATCCGGTGGGACCACCAGTACATCGGGGTCGCGTGATCAGCGCGGTTGCCTACCACCTGGACTCGACGCACGGCGCGGCCGGTCTGACCACCGCACCGCAGCCGACGCCGGAGCCGGGTTCGCACCAGGTCGTGATTCGCGTGCTCGCCGCGTCGCTGAACCGGCGCGACCTGATGCTGCTGGACGGTACCTATCCGCTGCCGGCCGCGCCTGGGATCGTGCCGCTCTCCGATGGCGTCGGCGAAGTGATCGCGGTTGGCGACAAGGTGTCCCGTGCCGCAGTGGGCGACCGGGTGACCGCGACGTATTTCGTCCGGTGGATCGACGGTCCGCAACGGCAGTCTCATGTCCTGGAACAGTACGGCGCCACCTATCACGGCATGCTCGCCACGTACGCGGTGCTGGAGGAGGATTCGGTGGTGCACGTCCCCGGGCATCTCACCGACGTCGAAGCGGCTACGCTGACCTGCGCGGGCGTGGTGGCCTGGGCGGCGCTCACCGCGCCGCTTCCGGTCTTGCCGGGGGAGACCGTACTGATCGTCGGCAGCGGAGCAGTCGCGCTGTTCGGTGTGCAGCACGCCAAAATGCTGGGAGCCGAGGTTGTTTCGGTTACCTCCAACGAGGGCAAGGCCGAGCGGCTGCGCAAGCTCGGCGCCGACGAGGTGATCGATCGGAGCCGGACGCCGGACTGGGAGCGGGCCGTGCTGGACCGCACCGGCGGCGACGGCGTGGAACACGTTCTGGATGCGGTGGGGTTGCCGACATTGGCGAGATCTGTGCGGTCGGGTGCGTACAACGCACGGATCACGATGGTCGGCGCAATGCCCGCCGAGGATGCGCCCACCGGCAACCTATTCGGGACGTCGTATCTGTCCATTCGTCGGATCGCGGTAGGCAGCAGAGCCGATTTCGAAGCAATGAACCGATCGATTACCGAGCATCGGATGCGTCCGGTGATCGATCAGGTCTTTCCCTTCGACGAAGCGGAGGCCGCCTACCACCACCTGCGCACCGGTGATCCATTCGGCAAGGTGGTCGTCGAGTTGTTGTAGTGGTCAGGGGCAGGTGCTCAGTTTCTGGATCATGACATCTTTTTCGGGCTGGGTGACCCAGAGCCGATAGGCCGCTTTCACCTGGATTTGCCTGGTCAGGTACGCGCAGTGGTAGCCCTTGTTCGGTGGCAGCCAGGACGCTGCGTCGGAATCGCTCTTGGACTGGTTGGTCGGTCCGTCAACCGCCTGCAGGTTCAGTGGGTCGTTGGCCAGGTCGCGGCGGCGTTCGGCGGAAAGCTGCTGTGCGCCTTTCTGCCAGGCGTCCGACAGCGCGATGACGTGATCGATCTGCACCTCGTCGGAGGTCTTGGTGCCACGCACGAAGTGGATGGTCTTTCCCGTGTAGAGGTCGTTCAGCGTGCCGGTCGCGACGACGCACTTGCCCGACTTGAACGCCACGTCGGTAAGGTCGCGCTGCAGGATGTCGTTTCGGGTGTCACAGCCGTTGTCGCCGCCGGGCACCGAGACGTCGTCGGACCAGGGCGGGCCGAATTCGTCACGGCTGTAACCGGTTTTGGCCGCGCGGCCCGCGACACGCAGGGAATCGAGCAGCGCGAGCGCGTCGCGGCTGGGTACAGGTGCCGGCGTGTCGCTGCACGCGCGGCCGGAACCGCACGCCACTTTCGCGGCCGAGTCGCCGCAGCCGACGGAAAGCCATGCCAGTCCGACGAATGCCGCGACCACGAGGGCTATCCGAGCCAGTTGTTGTGCTGTGAACTTCATCGAACTTCCTAACGCCAACGCACTCCAACTGTAACCGGCGCCAAGGTATCCGGTGGCCGTGACGAAATAACCGAACGGCGCCTATGAGATTCGGCACAGCTGGACGATATTCGCCGGTATGCCAAGGTGGCTGGTCAGGTCGATAGGGATGCGGGCCCGCCCCCGAGCCGCCGTGCCGGCGCCGACTCGGGGACGGCTACTCACGAGGGAGACCGGTGGCGCGGCTGTGCGGACGGGTGTCCAGTCCGAGAACCGCACTCTACGGCACCACGGGGCTGATGAGGGGAGGTCCCGAGGTGTCGAGCCGCACCGACTCCGAGCTCGCTCGTGATGATCAGGGGTGAATCGGAATCCGGTCCGTGTCGGCTGCCTGGGTTACCCGTAACCGGTTGCTCACCAGTCGCTGCCGCACCGTTGTTTCTCCGTCTCGACTACGCTTCGTGCTACGTATCAAGACAGTAGATAGCTCGTGGTGGCCTTGGCAAGCGTGCGGCGCTGCGCCCGAAAGTTTCTCAGCTGATCTTCAGTATCCGCAAACCCGCCTACTGCATTCCCGCGGATGTCTCCGGCCCTCCGGGGTGTGACAAGCGTCACTTGAAGGGCGGTCACAACCTACCGTGATCGTGTGTCGAAAACAGGCATAGGGAGCAAGCCGATACCTGGAGGACAACCTTATGCCTACCGTCGACATTCTCGACTCGTTCATCAACTACCGCGACACCGGCGAGGGGACGGTGCCGGTGGTGTTCCTGCATGGCAACCCGACGTCGTCGCACCTGTGGCGCAACGTGGTACCGCACGTCGCGGATCGGACCAGGGCGCTGGCGCCCGACCTGATCGGGATGGGGGAGTCGGGCAAGCCCGATATCGGCTACCGCTTCACCGAGCACGCCACGTACCTGGATGCCTGGTTCGACGCGCTCGGGCTGGACCAGGTGGTCCTGGTCGGCCACGACTGGGGTGGAGCGCTCGGTATGGACTGGGCCGCACGGCATCCCGGCCGGGTTCGCGGCATCGCGCTGATCGAGACCTTCCTGCGGCCGATGCGCTGGGACGAACTGCCCGGGCTCGGCGCCGAGCTGTTCCGCAAGTTCCGCTCGGCCGAGGGCGAGCGAATGGTGTTGGAGGAGAACACCTTCATCGAGTTCAACCTTCCCAGGGGAGTGGCCGATCTCTCCGCCGAGGACCACGACGTGTACCGGGCGCCGTATCCGACCCGGGCCTCGCGCAAGCCGCTGCTGGTGTGGCCCAGGGAGTTCCCGCTCGACGGCGAACCCGCCGACGTCGTCGCCATCGTGCGAAATTACGGCACCTGGGCAGCCGCGACGCCCGAGGTGCCCAAACTGGTGATGGCGCTGGAGAACGGGGTCGGGCTCGGGTCGCCAGAGGTGGTCGAGTGGGCCGCGACCACATTCGCGAGCGCCGAGGTCGCGCCGATCGGCCCGGCCGGGCACCACGCGCCGGAGGACAGGCCGGAGGAGATCGGCCGGGCGGTCGCGGACTGGCTGGACCGGCATGCTGTGCTCGGTGCGCCCGCCGTACGGTCCTGACCTCACCTGATCAGTGCTTCTTGCGCGTTCCGATGGCACGCCGAATGATGGCCGAATGGGCACGGAGCACGACCTGGGCGCGGACGAGGAGAAGGCCGTGGTCGCCCGCGCGGTCGCGGGCGACCGGGAGGCTGTGGCACAGGTGGTGCGGCTGCTGCAGGACCCGCTCTACCGGCTGGCCCTGCGCATGGTCTGGCGGCCTTCGGAGGCCGAGGACGCGACGCAGGAGATCCTGCTGCGCGTCCTCGGCCACCTGCACACCTGGCGTGCCGAGGCGAAGCTGCTCACCTGGGCCTACCGGATCGGCGTCAACTACCTGCTGAATCTGAAGCGGCAGACCCCGCAGGAGGCCGCGCAGGTCAGCCTCGACACCTATCGGGAAGGGCTGGCCGATGGGCTGGCGGACGCCGACTACCGCGGGCCGGAGGCGACGCTGCTGACCGCCGAAGTGCGGCTCAACTGCAGCCAGGCCATGTTGCAATGTCTGGTTCGCGACGAGCGGATCGCCTTCGTGCTCGGCGAGGTGTTCGAGCTGACCTCCGTCGATTCCGCGTGGATCCTCGACATCACTCCTGTCGCCTACCGAAAACGGTTGGAGCGGGCCAAGAAACGGCTCGGCAACTTCTTGAACGCGACCTGTGGTCTCATCGACCCGACGGCGTTCTGCCGCTGTTCGCGCCGGGTAGACAAGGCGCTCGCCCTCGGTCGCGTCGACCCGCGTGCGCCGGTTTTCGCCAGGCATGCGGTAAGCCGAGGCGGGCGCACCGCGGCGGTGGCCGAACAGCAGATGATCCAGCTGCACGATGCGGCGTCGGTGCTGCGCGCGCACCCGGATTACGCGGCGCCGCAAGCGAAGTTGGACGCGATCGCCGGGTTGCTCGACTCGGGCCGGTTCCCGCTGCTCGACTAGGAGTTGCAGCCTGACGCACCGAGTACCGCCGCAGGAGAGCGGTATGCGGGAAAACACCGGCGTGGGTGCCGACGACAACCACCGATACGCCCATCTCCGCGAGTTGGATCCGCTCCCGGAAGGGCGAGCGGAAATGCGACGACAATCGCGGCATCGACCTTGCGCCGCAGCGCTGCGATGACTCTATATAGGCAAACGTTTACGTAGCGTCTCGAGGAGATTCGATGTCCCAGTCCGTGCAGTCGGCCGCAAACCCCCCTACGGCCCGTGAAACGGAACCGTGGTGGAAGACGGCCGTCGTCTACCAGGTCTACATCCGCAGCTTCGCCGACGGGAACGGCGACGGCATAGGCGATCTGACCGGATTGCGATCGAAGCTCCCGTACCTGGCTGCACTCGGTATCGATGCCGTGTGGATCAACCCGTGGTACCCGTCGCCGATGGCCGACGCCGGCTACGACGTCGCCGACTTCCGGAACGTCGAACCGTCATACGGCACCCTCGAGCAGGGCGAGGCCTTCATCGCCGAGGCCCACGAGCTGGGCATCCGGGTAGTTCTCGACATCGTTCCCAACCACACCTCCAGCGACCACCGCTGGTTCCAGGCCGCGTTGCGCGACGAGCCGGGCGCCCGTGACCGGTACCTCTTCCGTCCTGGCCGCGGGCAGGGCGGCGACCAGCCGCCCTAGTATTGGGGTGTGCAGCTTCGGTACAACTTCCGCTTGAATCCCTCTGTGGGACAACAGCGGTCGTTGGCGAAGGCATTCGGATGTGCCCGTGTGGTGTACAACGATGCACTGCACGCCCGGCGGGAAGCTTTCGGGACCGGGCGGCGAATCAGCGACGGCGATTTGTCGAAGCGGCTCACCGAGTCGAAGCGAACTCCGGAGCGGGAATGGCTCCGGGAAGTGTCGTCCGTGGTTCTTCAACAGGCTCTTGCCGACCTGAATACCGCGTACCGGAACTTCTTCGCCTCGGTGAGCGGCAAGCGGAAGGGCGCGAAGGTTGCGCCCCCGAAGTTCCGGTCCCGCAAGGACAATCGGCAGGCGATCAGGTTCACGAAGAACTCACGGTTTGCGGTGACATCGGGCCGGAAGCTGAGGTTGCCGAAGATCGGAGATGTTCGCGTCCGCTGGTCGCGGGAGTTGCCGACGGACCCGTCGAGCGTGACGGTGATCAAGGATACGTCGGGCAGGTATTTCGCGTCGTTCGTGGTCGAGGTAGAGACCGTGGCGCTGCCGCAGTCGGATTCCGAGGTCGGTATCGATCTGGGGTTGACCTCGTTCGCGGTGTTGTCGAACGGGACGATGATCGACAATCCGAGGTTCCTTCGCCGCGCGGAACGCAAGCTCCGCGAGGCGCAACAGTCGTTGTCGCGCAAGCAGAAAGGCTCGGCGAACCGGGGTAAGGCACGGCTGCGGGTCGCCAAGGCACACGCCAAAGTGTCCGATACGCGCAGGGATTGGATGCACAAGCAGTCCACGATGATCATCCGCGACAACCAAGCGGTGTACGTCGAGGACCTGTGCGTCAAGGGTCTTGCGCGTACCAGGTTGGCGAAGTCGGTTCACGATGCGGGCTGGGCGATGTTCACCCGCATGTTGGAGGAGAAGTCCGCGCGGTACGGCCGACACTATCGCAAGGTGGATCGCTGGTTCCCGTCCACGCAGCTGTGCTCGGTGTGCGGCACGCTGTCGGGCAAGAAACCCCTGCACGTCCGCGCATGGACCTGCACGTGCGGCACAACCCATGATCGGGATTCGAACGCCGCAAAGAACATTCTGGCCGCAGGACGTGCGGACAGCCCAACGCCTGTGGAGCTGGTGTCAGACTCGGTTTCGGCCGAGCGACCGGCGGTGAAGCAGGAACCCACCGGAAGCGCGGCTCAGCCCGCACAGACCGGAATCTCCCGCCTTCAGGCGGGAAAGGACGTCAATCTCGCTCGCAGCCCCCGGCCGACACCTCGGTATGGCTGACGGAACCGGAACACGACCGATGAGACATGGCGCGATCGCACTGCTCGCCGCCGGAATCATGCTGGCCGCGACGTCCTGTGCGGACCAGGGAATCAGGGCTGCCGCGCAAGCAGAACACGACAACCTCGACGGACGCGGACCCATCACCTATGTGCAGGGCAAGGACAACTCGAACGTCATCCGGCCCCTCATCGACGCATGGAACGCGACCCACCCCGGCGAGGAGGTGACGCTCGAAGAACAATCCAACAAGCCCGACCAGCAGCACGAAGACCTGGTACAGCACTTCCAGTCCCGCGACACCGGGTACGACGTCGTCGTCGTCGACCTCGTCTGGACGGCCGAGTTCGCGGCCCGCGGATGGCTGCAGCCGCTCGAGGGCCAGATGGGAATCGACACCGCCGAGCTGCTCGAGCCCACCGTGACGAGCGCACGCTACGGCGACATCTTGTACGCGGCCCCGCAGGTCAGCGACGGCGCACTGCTCTACTACCGCACCGATCTCGTGGACCACCCGCCCGCCACCTGGGATGAGCTGATCGCGCGGTGTAGTACCGCGCGGTCCGCCGGAATCGGGTGTTACGCCGGTCAGTACGCCAAGTACGAGGGTCTCACCGTGAACGCGGCCGAAGCCATCACCACGGCGGGCGGCTCGATCATCGGTGCGGACGGGCTGACACCGACCATCGACAGCCCCGAGGCCAAGGCCGGACTACAGTCGCTCGTCGACGCCTACCGGAACGGCGACATCCCGCGCGAGGCGGTCACGTTCCAGGAGGAGCAGGCCCGCCAGGCCTTCCAGAGCGGCAACCTGATGTTCATGCGTAATTGGCCTTACGCGTACAGCCTGATGAACGGGCAGGGTAGCTCCGCGGTGGCAGGCAAGTTCGCCGTCGCCCCGCTGCCCGGAAAGACCGGGACCGGCAGCTCCAGCCTCGGCGGCCACAACGTCGCGATCAACGTGTACTCCGGGCACAAGGCCACTGCCCATGACTTCCTGACTTTCATGATGAACAAGAAGACCCAGGAATTCTTTCTGTCGCAGGGCTCCCTCGCACCGGTACACGCCGACGTCTACGACGACCAGGAGCTGATTGCGCAGCACCCGTATCTCCCCACGTTGAAGACGTCGATCGAGAACGCGGTCCCACGTCCGATCACCCCCTTCTACCCTGCGGTGACGCGGGCGGTTCAGAACAACGCCTATGCCGCGATCAGGGGTGAGAAGACAGTGGACCAAGCCGTCGCCGACATTCGATCCGCCATCGCGGCGGCCGGGTCCTAGAGGAGATGTGTGATGAGCCTGCAAGATCTGCCCGTTGAGAGACCGGCCGAGACCGTGCTCCACCCGGATGATCTTCCGACCGGCGAACCGCCATCGGCACAACGCAAGGGGTGGAGCAAGGCGGCGATTCTGCTGATTCTGCCGACGATGATCCTGCTCGGCGTCGTCATTCTCTACCCGGTGGTCAGCGCCATGGTGCTGTCGCTGTTCAAGGACCCGACGATCGACCCGGTCACCGGCAAGTTCGTCGACCAGGGCTTCGCCGGCCTGTCCAACTACAGCCACTGGCTGCTGCAGCGGTGCACCGACTCCACCGGCGCCGCGGTCTCGTGCCCCAGCGGCACCCTCGGCTCCCTGTTCTGGCAGTCGATGTGGGTCACCGTGTTCTTCACCGTCGTCACCGTCGCCATCGAGGTCGCGCTGGGACTGTGGTTCGCCACGATCATGAATCGCGCGTTCCGCGGCCGGGCGCTGCTGCGCACCAGCATCCTCGTGGCCTGGGCGATCCCGACGGCCGTGACCGCGAAGCTGTGGTACTTCGTCTTCGCCTATGACGGCATCGCCAACAGGATCCTCGGCACCGAGATCCTGTGGACCGGCGACACGTGGCCCGCACGGTTCGCCGTCGTCGTCGCCGACGCCTGGAAGACCACCCCGTTCGTGGCCCTCCTCATCCTGGCCGGACTGCAGACGGTCCCCGCCGAGGTATATGAGGCCGCGCGGGTGGACGGTGCGAGTGCCTGGCAGCGGTTCCGGCTGATCACACTTCCACTGATCAAACCGGCGATCTTCGTCGCGGTCCTCTTCCGTGTGCTCGACGTGCTGCGGATCTACGACCTGCCGGCCATCCTCACCGGCGGTGGCGGCGGCGACGGCACCGCGACAACGACGCTCTCGATCCTCGTCATCGACCAGATGCGGCAGGGGTTCAACAGCGCCTCCGCCTTGTCGACGATCACGTTCCTGTTCATCTTCGCCGTCGCCTACGCGCTCGTGAAGGTGATGGGCGTCAACGTGGTCGAGACCCAAGAGCAGCAGCGAAAGGCCTGACGTCATGTCCACAGCAGTCGTCACCCGAGGCGGGCTTTCGCCGGTGCGGCGCCGCCTCGGCACGCGATTCGCGTCGGCCCATACCTACCTCGGGCTCGCCGTGATCGTCGCCTGGGGCCTTGGCCCGGTCTACTGGATGGTGGTCACCGCCTTCCGGCACTCCGACTACACATTCGACACCACCCCATGGCCCACCCACGTCACCTTGGAGAACTTCGCGAGCGTGTTCTCCACCGACACCGGTAACCACTTCGCCCAGGCGCTGATCAACAGCACCATCATCGGCGCAGTCACCACCGGGATCGGTCTCGTGTTCGGGATCTTCACCGCTTACGCACTTGCCCGGTTGAACTTCCGCGGCAAGCACCTCGTCCTCGGCATTGTGCTCGCGGCGTCGATGTTCCCCGGCGTCGCGCTCTTGACGCCATTGTTCCAGCTGTTCACCACGATCGGGTGGTTCGGCACGTACCAGGCGCTGGTAGTCCCGGACATCTCCTTCGTGCTGCCCCTCACCGTCTACACGCTCACGGCGTTCTTCAAGGAACTGCCGTGGGAGCTCGAGGAATCGGCCCGGATCGACGGAGCCACCCGGGCACAGGCCTTCCGGATGGTGTTGCTGCCCCTGGCCGCGCCGGGTGTGTTCACGACGGCGATCCTGGCGTTCATCGCGTCCTGGAACGAGTACCTGATCTCCAGTCAGCTGTCGAACGACGTGACTCAACCGGTCACCGTGGCGATCGCCCAGTTCGCGGGTAGCAAACCACATGAGGAGCCGTTCACCTCCGTGATGGCCGCGGGCACCGTCGTCACCATCCCGCTCGTGATCATCGTTGTCCTCCTCCAGCGCCGCATCGTCTCCGGCCTCACGGCCGGCGGGGTGAAGGGCTGATGATTCACGTCATGCCGTGGCCGCGCGCCTCCGAGGTGGCCGATCCGCCGTCCGACGGATTCGTCCGGTGTTACCGTCGCCGCATGCCGAACATGCGCGATATTCAGCATCGGGTGGTGACGGCGTTCCAGCGCCGGGTCGGCAACCCGATCCTTCGCAGGCTGCCCGGGCAGCCCCTCCTGGAAACCACCGGCCGGGTCAGTGGGCAGCCGCGCGTAACCCCGATCGGCGGCCGCGAGATCGGACGGGAGTTCTGGCTCGTCTCCGAGTTCGGGGAGCGCTCGCAGTACGTCCGGAACATCAAGGTGGACAACCGGGTTCGGCTTCGCCTACACGGACGCTGGCGCACCGGCACCGCGCACCTGCTGCCCGGCGACGACCCGCGCGCCCGGCTCGCCGCCCTGCCGCGCGCCAATAGCGCGGCCGTCCGGCTCGTCGGCACCGACCTGCTCACCGTGCGGATTGATCTGGACGACTGAACCGGCAGTCGGGGGAGTAGCGGTTGTTCAGCTGTCCGATATGCGAGTAATTTGCTGGGACGATGGTGGGTATGATCCGTGTTTCGATCGCCCGCTGGACCGTTCTCGTTCCTGTCCTCGCTCTCCTCGCCCTCGCAGCCACTTGGGGGCGCAGTCTGCCGGGCATCGCGGTAACAGTCGTGGTGATCGCGTTGATCGGCGTGGTGCTCTCGGCGGTGCACCACGCCGAGGCGGTCGCGCATCGCGTCGATGAACCATTCGGATCGCTGGTGCTCGCGATCGCGGTGACCGTGATCGAGGTCGCGCTCATTCTCACGCTGATGAGCTCGGGCGGCGACAAGACCTCCACGCTGGCCCGCGACACGGTCTTCGCGGCGGTCATGATCACCTGCAACGGAATCTTCGGCCTCGCGCTGCTCATCGGTGCTTTGCGCAGGCGGATCGCCGTGTTCAACGCCGAGGGCACCGGCGCGGCGCTGGCCACGGTCGCGACGCTTGCCACGCTCAGCCTGGTGCTGCCGACTTTCACCACCAGTAAGCCGGGTCCGGAATTCTCCACCGCGCAGTTGGCCTTCGCCGCGGTGGCGTCGCTCGCGCTGTACGGACTGTTCGTGCTGGTGCAGACCGTGCGCCACCGGGACGATTTCCTGCCCGTCGAAAGCGGCATCGTCATCACCGCCGACGACGAGCACGACCAGCACGTCGAGCGACCCAGCGTGCGGGCTGCCCTCCGCAGCCTCGCGTTGCTGCTCGTCTCGCTGGTCTGCGTTGTCGGTCTGGCCAAGGTGGTGTCACCGGCCGTCGAGTCGGCCGTGGAGTCGGCGGGTCTGCCGCAGTCGGCGGTCGGTGTGGTGATCGCGCTGCTGGTGCTGCTGCCCGAAACACTCGCCGCGGTCAGGGCCGCCCGCCGCGACCGAGTGCAGATCGGCCTCAACCTCGCGCTGGGGTCGGCCATGGCGAGTATCGGCCTGACCATTCCGGCGATCGCTGTGGCAAGCATCTGGCTGGACGGTCCACTGGTGCTCGGGCTCGGCGCGACTCAGATGGTTCTGCTCGCCCTGACCGTCGTGGTGGGCGGGCTCACGGTTCTGCCAGGGCGGGCCACCCTCCTGCAAGGCGGCGTCCATCTGGCTCTGTTCTCGGCTTTTGTCTTCCTCGCGGCCAGTCCCTAGCTCCGCTTCTTTGCGTCGCCGACGGTGCGATCAACGTGCCGAAAGCATTTCAGTTAATTCTGGGTGACTTTTTAAATGCTTGCTGAGCTGGTAAGACGCTTCTATTGAAAGCCGATCTGTCAATCGGCAAACTTCGGTAGCCTACTGTACAGGCGTGCTGTTCGTGACGGTAGTTCCCACTCGGCAGCGAAGGCGAATCGATGGTCACATCCGGCAGCGGTCGCGGATCCGACGATGACGATCGTGGCGGCGATAGTTCACGCATCCTCCCCAACGCGGCGTTGATCACCGCTCTCCTCGCACTCGTGGTCGGGATCGTCGTCCTGCTGCAGCCGGTCGGCGACTCGGCCGACGGCAAGCCGCCGCACTCGACAGTCGCCACGGTGACGCGGGCGCGCGACTGGCCGCACGCCAAGTCCCTCCAGGCGCCGACGCCGCCCGAGCTGGTGCCCCTGCGACCCGCGCGCGAGGTCGGTGGCGATTGTTCGGCGGGCGGCGTCTCCGCGTACTGGGACATGCGTGACGGGCAGTGGACGTGCGTGCCGCGAAACGAACATCTGATCGGTGACGACTGCTCGCACAGCGGTGTCATCGCGCACTGGGACCTGACGCCGGACCGACAGTGGGTCTGTGTTCCACAGGAGCGGGGTGGCCCCGAGCCGCCGCCTACGACGCCTGGCGGCTTCTGAGCGCGAAAACCCTACGGGCGCGGGGGTCTCGGCGCTGCCGTCGCATGTTACGAAGCTCCTCGAGATCTGCCGACATCTCCGCGCAGGAATGCGGCCGACGTGTCTGGTTGGTCGATACCGTGAGACACATGCGCTACGCCCAGGGTCGACCACGCATTCGCGAATGGGACGCCGTCCGTGGTTTCGCGCTGTGCGGGATCTTGCCGGTCGATATCTGGCAGATCACCGATATGGCTGCTACGACAGGACCGGGCGAGATGGTTCCGGTCCGGCATGTGCTGTCGGTGTCGTTCGAAGGACGGTTCTTTCCGATCTTCTCGTTCCTATTCGGGTTGAGCTTCGCCCTGTTCCTGGACGACGCGGCCGAGCAGACCGACCGACCGCGACTTGTCCTGGTCCGCCGCCTGCTCGCGCTCGGGGCCATCGGTCTGGTCCACCACCAGTTCCAACCGGGGGAGGCGCTGCTGCCGTACGCGATCGTCGGGTTGGTGATTTTGCTGCCCGCGTTTGCGCTGCCGAACTGGGTGGTGCTGAGCGTGGGCACGGCAGTCACCCTCGCCGTGGCGCTGACCCTCGGCGGCGGGCTGGCCATGGTGCCAGGGCTGTTCCTGCTCGGCCTGGCCACCGCCCGCTACGGGATCGCCGACACCCTGGACGAGCGCGGCTGGCAGATCGGAGCGGTCTTCGCCCTCGCGCTGCCCGCCGCCGTCCTGGCGGACCGGTGGGAGTACCGCACGCCCTACCTCGAGCTGTGGTCCACCCCCGCCTCGCCGGTTGCAGGCCTGTTCGGCGCGCTCGCCTACCTCACCGGCCTGTTGCTGTTGATGCGTATCGAGCCGGGGCAGGTGCTGTCGGAAGTGCTCGAGCCGCTCGGGCGCATGGCATTGACCAATTATGTCTGCGCCACCGCGGTGATCCTGCTCGCGGATCCGTGGCTGGGACTGTCCGGCTCCGACAACTACGCGGCGCTGCTGGGCTCGGCGGTCGCGATCATCGCGGCGCAAGCGATCGTCAGCGCTGTGTGGTTGCGGTTCTTCCGTTACGGGCCGCTCGAATGGGTGTGGCGCTGTGTCACCTGGTGGGAGTGGGTGCCTGCCCGGCCTGTTCGGGTCCCGAGCCGCCGCTACTGAGATCACGGGGGAGCGAGGTCACCGGTCGACTCCGGTGCGGCTGATACCGCGGGAACAAGCGGTGCGGTGTCGAACCGCCGCGCGTGTTCGGTGGTGTCGGTGATGATCGCGAGCTGGTCGCCAGGGTATCGCGGGCTCGTGGGGGCGACGCCGACGGCAGCAGCGTCGAATTCGCCCAGCCGAGCAGGCGTTCGCGAGTCGGTCCTTCGAGGCCGAGCAGTCCGGCTCGCACGTCGCGGTACCTGGTCACCAACCAGGCCGGGGGACCGGTCCATCACCGGGTCATCATCGCGCA
Organism: Nocardia sp. NBC_01730; assembly: GCF_035920445.1. NCBI lineage: Bacteria > Bacillati > Actinomycetota > Actinomycetes > Mycobacteriales > Nocardiaceae > Nocardia > Nocardia sp. NBC_01730. Next base: position 7,474,550 of record NZ_CP109162.1, read on the forward strand.
TGTGGCGGCGAACGCACGTCGGTGATGCGGACTGTTCATCCGCGTTACGTGGTGGCGCTGATTTCCGCACGCGCTGCCTCGATGGCGGCAGCGCCTGTCGCCGCTTCGGTCAGGAGGCGGCGACGCCGGTCTGGCGGATCGCGTCGAGGACCTCGCCGTAGGTGAGAGTGGAATTCACTATGGCACGCTCCGAGGGCACATCGATGTCGACCGAGTCGATGCCGTTGACGCCGCGCAGGTTCGCTTCGATCGCCGAGGCGGACTCGCGGGTGACGTTGGGCAGAGTAATGGTGTACGTCATGCTTTCCGCATAGACCGATTCGCCCGGCTCAAACTTTTCGATGTGCCGGGTTTGACTCTTCTGCCGCCGGGAATAGCGGAGTTGTAATACAAAATCGACGTAATAGGGATTGTCATGATCATCATCATCGGGCTCGTAGTTTTGATCGCGGCAGTGATCATCGGGGTCGCCGCTGTGGTTGGCAACATCGGTGAAGCCCAGCAATTGACGAGCGACTTCGCGGCGTTCGATTACCACTTCCACGGCTCCACGGGAGCGCTGTTCGGGTACGGGATCGTGCTCGGTGCGATCGGGATGCTCGGGCTCGCGCTCGTGCTGACCGGTGCGTGGCGGGTTACGCGGCGTGGCGCGGCAGCTCGTCGCGAACTTCGGCAGTCACGTCGTGAAATGGCGGCGGTCCGGCGCGATCTCGCGGCAAGCACACCTGGGGAACGTCGGCAGACCGAACCGAAGGCGACCCACGAGCCGGCCTGGCGCCGGCTGTTCGGCAAGCCGGCGACAGCTCCTGCCGGTGATGCTCCGCGCAGCGGAAGCACCCGCAGCGTGCAGGCATCGACGTCGAAATAGTTATCGAGAAAAGGAAATGCGACCATGATTGTTCTCGGCCTTGTCCTTCTCGTCGTCGGATGGTTGCTCGGAATTTCGTTGCTCACCACGGCGGGCATCATCGTCTTGGTCATCGGCCTCGTGCTGATGCTGGCCGGTGCGATGGGCCGCCCAGTCGGTGGCCGCCGTTGGTACTACTAGGAATTTGTCATGATGAAGTTCGATGATCGGATCGCGCACCGGGTGCAGGCCACCCGGGGCAGTGTCAGGAAATTTCTCGGCAAAGCGACCGGGGACCCCCGTCTGGAAGCCGAAGGACGGCGTGAGCGGACCCGTGGAAACGTCAAACGTGCCGCGGACAAATTACGGGACGCATTCAAGCGCTGATCTCCGACCGGCCGCTGGTCCGTCGAGCGGAGCCGAATGGCGGCTGGGGCAACCGCCCCAGCCGCCATTTCACCTCGACCACTTCTGCACCGGCGTTTCTCACACTCCGGCAATCTGGGCCAGCTGTCCGATGCCGTACGTCACCGCCATGGCCAGCGCACCACCGAGCACGACCCGCACTACGGCCCTGCCGCGGGCGCTTCCACCGAGGCGGGCGCTGACCGAACCGGTGAGGGCGAGCGCGGCCAGCACGGCGGCGAAGGTCACCGGAATGCGCGTGGTGACCGGCGGGAGCAGGATGGCCAGCAGCGGCAGCATGGCACCGATCGTGAACGCCACCGCCGAGGAGAACGCCGCCTGCCAGGGATTGGTCAGCGCCTTCGGATTCAGGCCGAGTTCGGCCTCGGCGTGCGCGGTGAACGCGTCGTGCGCCGTGAACTCCTCCGCGACCTTGCGCGCGGTTGCCGGGGACAGGCCCTTGGCCTCATAGATCCCTGCGAGTTCGGCCAGCTCGTAGTCCGGCTCGTCGGTGAGTTCCCTGCGTTCTTTGGCCAGCTGCGCTCGCTCCGAATCGCGCTGGGTGCTGACCGAGACGTATTCGCCGACCGCCATCGAGATCGCTCCCGACAACAGGCCCGCTATGCCTGCGGTGACGAGGGCACCCGTGCTGGTGGTCGCCGCGGCGACGCCGACGACGAGGCCCGCGGTGGACACGATGCCGTCGTTCGCGCCGAGCACGCCCGCGCGCAGCCAGTTCAACTTGGACGCGGCACCCTCGCCGTGTGGCTCGTAAGGATGGGCCCGCGATGCGCCGGTCGTTCCGTCCATGAGGCGCACACTATGCCACTGCGAGCCGAGGTGCCGGTGGGCAGGGCGCCCGTGCCGGTGCGCGTAACCGCCGACTTTGCGCGGCGGGGTGGCTATTCGGACGGATGGTGGCGGACCGGCAGGGGATAGGGCAGGAACTTCCGGTGGACGACCTGCAGAATCAGCAGGAACAGCACCGACAACACCGCGGTGGTGTAATCGCCGAGCAGCAGGGCGAGGAGCGTGAACGCGCCGAACATCGGGACCTCCAGCGCTGCGCACCACCGCAGTACCCGGAGCCGTCTGGCATTGGCGGCCAGCCGCTCGACGCCATCGTCGATGATGTCCAGCGCGGTGTCGTAGCGAACCAGTCCGTCGCCGAACTGAACGAACATGTGCACCGCCTGGTCGCGGGTCAGTTCGCCAAGCCAAGCTCGGTCGATCAGCCGCTTGCCCTCCTCGGCGACCTCCTTGATGACCGTGTCCATGCGGGCCCCTTCTCAGTCGATCCAGAGGATTCTATGCGGCCGATCCGTGCCTTCCCAGTAATGATTGAGGCGTCTCCACGGCCGCCCGCTAAGTCGGTCCGCGCGCGCCGTCGCGTCGCAATGCGGTCGGCGTTGTTCCCCACCATCTTCGGGCGCACCGGGTGAATGTCGCCTGCTCCGACAGTCCGATCAGCGAGGCGACCTGACTCATCGGCATACCTGTTGTGGTCAGATACCGCCGCGCCGCGTCGCGGCGGACGTCGTCGAGGATCGTGGCGAACGAGGTGTTCTCGGCGGCGAGGCGTCGCTGCAGGGTGCGTGGATGAATGGTCAGAAGGCCTGCGACAGCGCCTATTTCGGGCGGTGCGGTACCGAGTAGCTGTTGCGCGGCGGCGCGCACCTTCGGTTCGATCGCGGCGTCCGCGCCGCCGGATTGTTCGGCGAGGAACGCCATGGCCAGCCGGTGCAGGTTCTCGTCGCCGCCGGTCAGCGGCCGGGTCGGCAGGTTGCTCGGCACCCGAAGCGCCGCCGATGGCCGGTCGACACGCACCGGCGCGCCGAAGAACTCCTCATAGGTCGCGATCGGCGCACGCGGCCGATAGGGGAGTTCGACCGAGCGCAGCCCGTAGCGGTCGTCCACCAAGCGTTGCATGGTGCGATGCACGAACGCGAGCCCGAGATCCGTGCCTTGGATGGGTGTCGGCATTCCCGGCTGCACGCCGTAGCGCAACGCGATGACGCCGCGGTCGCCGTACGGGTCGGGCTCCAGCGTCAGGCTCAGCGAACGCGCGTGCAGGAACAGGTACCGCGACGAGCATTCGAGCACGTCGGCCAGCGAGGGCGAGTTCCGGATCGCGAGCGCCAGTGGGCCGAGCATGTCCAGGTCTTGGCGCTTGGAGATCCGCAGTCCGAGATCGGGGCAGTTCAGCTGGTGTGCGGCCAGCTCGAGCGCCGCGGCCACCGCCTGATCCGGAACCAGCAGGTCGTCGGTGTCGAGCGCGGCGACCGGCAATCCGCATGCTATGGCCAGCGCCTCGGCGTCTCCGCCCAGCTCGGCCACCGTGGCGCGAAACCCGCGCAACCCCGCCGACCGAATCACCGACATGTCGTTCAGGATCAAATAGTTGTCGCGCAAAGTCAAGGAAGCCGACCCGACGGATCGCACACTGGAACCATGACCGACACCGTCGCAGCTCCGGAACACCTCGATGTCGTGATCGTCGGGGCGGGCCTATCCGGCATCGGCGCGGCCTACCGGCTGCAGACCGAGTGCCGCGGCAAGACCTACGCCATCCTGGAGGCGCGTGACACCCTGGGCGGCACCTGGGACTTGTTCCGGTATCCGGGCATCCGCTCGGACTCGGACATGTTCACGCTCGGCTACCCGTTCAAACCGTGGCGCGACGCCGAAGCCATCGCCGACGGCTCGTCGATCCTGCGCTATATCGAGGAGACCGCGACGGAATACGGCATCGACCGGCATATCCGTTACCGCACCAAAGTCGTCTCCGCCGACTGGTCCAGCGCGACCGCCCGCTGGACGCTGACGCTCGAACACCGCGACGAGGCCGGCGGTATCGAGTTGCGTACCCTCACCTGCGGCTTCCTCTACGCCTGCGCCGGGTACTACAACTACGACCAGCCGTACACGCCTGAATTCCCCGGTATCTCCTCGTTCACCGGCCAGGTGGTGCACCCGCAGTTCTGGCCGGAGCACCTCGACTACGCCGGCAGGCGCGTCGTCGTGATCGGCAGCGGCGCCACCGCGGTCACCCTGGTCCCTGCGATGGCCGAGCAGGCCGAACTGGTGACGATGCTGCAGCGCTCGCCGACCTGGATCAGCGCCGTCCCTGGCCGGGACAAGCAGGCCGACAAGATCCGCGAACTGCTCCCGCCGCGACTGGCGCACCGGGTGATCCGCACCAAGAACATCCTGTTCAACATCGGCTTCTACCAGTACTGCCGCCGCCGCCCGGAGTCCGCGCGCAAACTGCTGACCGGTCTCACCACTCGAATCCTCAAGGACGACAAGGCCGTAGCCGAGCATTTCACGCCCACCTACAACCCGTGGGATCAGCGACTGTGCGCCGTGCCCGACGCCGACTTCTTCAAGGCGATGAAGAAGGGCAAGGCCGATGTGGTCACCGACCATATCGATAGCTTTGTGCCGGAAGGTATTCGGCTGCGGTCGGGGCGGGTGCTGGAGGCGGACGTCGTGATCACCGCCACCGGGCTGCAACTGCTCGCCTTCGGTGGCATCGTCCCGAGCGTCGACGGCAGGCGGGTCGACCTGGCCGAGCAGTTCGTCTGGCAGGGCACCATGATCACCGGTGTCCCCAATTTCGCCGTCTGCATCGGCTATACGAACGCTTCCTGGACTCTGCGCGCCGACCTCACCTCCCGGCTGATCTGCAAGGTCCTCAACCACATGGATCGCAAGGGCTACGCCGCCGTAGTCCCCGAACCGCATGGCGAGCTCGACGAGCACCCGCTGCTCGATCTCGCCTCCGGCTACATCCAGCGGTCGATCGGCGACTTCCCGCGCCAGGGCGACCGCCACCCGTGGAAGGTCCGGCAGAATTACCTGCTCGATTCGGCCACCACCCTGCGCACAGATTTGTCCAAGACGCTCACCCCGACGCCGAAATCCGCTGTCCGGGAACCGGTACCGGTTCCCTAGCGCTGGCCAAACACCCTTCCTGGTGGACTTGGCTTCGGGTCACGTCGCAGTGACCCGAACGTCCAACCGAAAGGGTCATTCGACATGACGAGATTCGTTCGAGCCACCGTGGCACTCGGCGGCTTGGTCGCCGCGAGCGCTCTGCTGATCCCGGCGACCGCCTCCGCGCAGCCCGGCCCGGGCGCCCTGCTCGAGACGACGTGCAGCTTCGCGCAGATCGATGCCGCCGTCCATGCCCAGTTCCCCGAATTCGCCGCCCGCCTCGACGCGAACCCCGACCGCAAGGCGAAGCTCCAGGAGTTCCTCAACCTCCCGGTCGACCAGCGCAAGCAGCGGGCCCAGGAGTTCTTGGACACGCACCCGGACGCCAAGCGCAAGTTCGAGGAGCGCCGCGACTCGCCGCAGGCTCAGGAGCGCATCCAGAACCTGCGCACTGTCGCCGACACCTGCCACAACTACTGATCCTGGGGCGGGCGGGTGTCGGACTCGCCCGCATCCCCTTCGGATTTCGTCGAGGGTGCGCCCGTGGCAGCGGCGACGGTTGGGTCGAGTGCTCGCACTATCGGCTGGTGACCGGGAGGACGACCGTCACGGTGAGCCCGCCGTCGGGGCGCGCCACCGCACAGACCCCTCCACCGTGTGCCTGCGCGACCGAGCGGACGATCGACAACCCGAGCCCGGCGCCGCGAGTGCCGGAGTCGGCGAGGCGCTCGGACGAGGCCAGTCGGCGGAACGGCTCGAACAGCCCGTTGACCTCGAAGGTCGGGACAGCCGGGCCACGGTTCTCGACCGTGAGCTCGGCTCGGTCGCCGATCGACCGGGACCGCACCGACACCCAGCCGTGCTCGGGAACGTTGTAGCGCACGGCGTTGTCGAGCAGGTTCTGGATGAGTCGTTCCAACAACAGCGGATCACCGACCACAGGGGCTGCTTCGAGGTCCGCGGTGATCCGTACGCCCGCCCCTTCCGCCGCTTTCGTCGCGACCGTGACCGCGCTGCGGGCGATGTCGGCGAGATCGGCACGGTCGTGCTGGGTCAGTCGTTGTTCGCTGGTAGCCAGCAGCAGCAGGCCATCGATGAGTCGTTCGTGGCGGTGATTGACCTCGAGCAGCGTCGTCCCGAGCCTGCGGGTGTATTCCGGCGCGTCCGGGTCGTCGAGGGCGACTTCGATCAGCGTCCGGTTGATCGTCAGCGGTGTGCGCAGTTCGTGTGAGGCGTTCGCGACGAACCTGCGTTGCCCGTCGAACGCGCGATCCAGGCGCTCCAGCATCGCGTCGAAAGTGTCGGCCAAGTCCTTGATCTCGTCTTCCGGCCCCTCGAGCGCAATGCGTTCGTGCAGGCTGGTGTCGGCAACGCGCCGCGCGGTCGCCGTGATCCGCTGCAACGGGTGCAGGGCACGTCCGGCCATCAACCATCCGAATCCGCCCGCGGCGATACCCACCGCCCCCAGGCACACCAACGACCACATGAGCATGGCGCGCAACGTCTCCCGCCGATTCTGTTCGGCCTGCTCGAGCAGCGCCTTGTACAGCTCCTCCGAGGACGGCGTTCGGGTCCGCCCCGCTCGCTCGACGAGATACTCCCGAACCAACTTCTGCGCACCGACTCCTGGCCGTCGCTCCAGCGACTGGTTCAGATAGAAGTACATGAGCGCGATGAGCACCGCGCCGGCCAGGAAGAAGGCCACCGCGTACAGCAGGGTGAGCCGCAGCCGAATCGTGCGTCCTCTCATCGGATCCGGTACCCCACGCCGGGTTCGGTCTCGATCACCTGCGGCCCGCCGAGCTTCCGGCGCACGTTCATGATGGTGTACCGCACCACGCCGGTGAAGGGGTCGATGTGCTCGTCCCATGCTTTCTCCAAAAGCTGTTCGGCCGATACCACGCCGCCATCCGCCCGCAGCAGCTCGGCGAGCACCGCGAACTCCTTGCGCGATAACGACACCGGCTCACCGTCCCGGGTCACGGCGAAGCGGTACGGGTCCAGCCGGATTCCGGAACGTTCCAGCACTGGGGGAGTGGCGGCGCGTGCCCGTCGCCCCAACGCCTGGATTCGTGCGACCAGCTCCGCGAACGCGAATGGCTTCGTCAAATAGTCGTCGGCCCCGAGCCCGAGGCCCGACACGCGCTCGGCCACGGCGCTCGCGGCCGTCAGCATAAGAATCCGGGCCTGGCCACCCGCCTCGATCAGCGTGCCGCAAACAATGTCACCGGAGACCTTCGGGAGATCCCGGTCCAGCACGACCACGTCGTAGTCATTGACGCCCGCTCGCTCCAGCGCCGCAGCTCCGTCGTACGCGACGTCGACCGCCATCGCATGCCGACGCAGTCCGTCCGCAATCGCGTCGGCCAGCAACTTCTCGTCTTCGACCACCAGCACTCGCACACCGCTATCGTGCCTGTTCTCGCTGTTGGTTTGCTGTTAGCCCCGGCCTAAGCCAGTGCGCGATTTGCGTCTTCACCGGACGCGGGCACCGATCCGACCGCACGCCTTGTCTACTCGGCGACAGCCGATGCGCGTTCACGCACCATGATCGACGCGTTCTTGTCGCAGACACTGCCCTAGCCTGCTGTCAGCCCGGCTGAGCTACTTCGATACGCCACCGATGTGGCTTCTTAGCGGGGCAGGCGCCGAACGAGAACTCTCGGAGACAACCCACCGAACCTCAGCCCGGCGCGATACCGGTGATCAGAGTCTGGCTCGAGCCCGTCCGGGTGGTGACGATCTGTGTGAACGTGCTCGGCTGCTCATCCGGGAACTGCTGGGTCAACCGGACCTCCCACCGCGCCTGCCCGTCGGCGCCGTCCCCGGCGCGGGTGATCAGCACGCAGTAGCGGGTGCCGGCAGGCACCTGATTGATGCCGCGTTGGATCTGCTCGGCGGGCGCGACCGCCGCGTCCGGGGCGACCACCGCGCGGGCTCGGTACCCGGAGCGCTCGGCGTAGTAGGCGTACTCGAAGGCCAGGATGGCGTCGGGGCCGTTGCCGGTGCCGCCGGGGTCGGTGCCGGAGATGATGTCGGCGGTGCGCCGCTGCTCGCAGCCGGGCGTCGCGATGGCCCACGGTGGTCTGGCCCATGTCGTTGTCGCCGAGGTGATTTGCGTGGAACCCGATGCACGCGCGGGTGAACTCGCCGCGGTCGTGCGCGAATTCGATCCGGAACCGTAGAGGATGGTCAGCGCGATCGAGACGGCCGCGACCACGACCCCGAGCACGATCAGGACCGCCAGCGGACGATTGTTGCGTTGCTGATCCGTTCGCCGGGGACGGCGAACCGGAGTGCCGGGGTGGATTCCGGATCGGTTGACGATCGTAGGCACTTGGACGGCGTTGTCTTCGGCCTTCGGTGGTTCGTCATCGAGGGCGGGCATATGCCGGTTCTGTTCGACGGGTGGGTCGGGCAGCTCCTCGCTCGGGGCCGCAGGTTCGAGCCACTCCTCCCACTCCCCGAATCGCGGCCTCGCACTCGCCTTGTCCGGCGGTGACGGTTCGGGAAGGTCGAGTTCCGGTGGGGGAAGATCGAGTTCCGGTTCGCGGCGACGGACCGGTCTGCGGCGGCCGGGTGGGCGTCGGCGCTTCGACCCCTTGCCCGCGGGCGTGCGCAGCATCGGCAGACCCGTGTCGAACGGATTGCTCTGGGCCGCGCCCTGACTCGGATGCTCCCGGTCAGGGGGCGTCATCGTCGAATTCGCCCAGCACAGGCACGACGGCGGTCGCCATGGACGGCACGGTCACGCCGAGCTGGCCGCCGCGGGGTTTGTGCTCCTGGTCGGTCCCGGTCGGGGGCGGCGTCGGCGGAATCACCATGCCGCCTGCGGGTCCCGGGCGGGCCTGCTGGTCCGGGCGGGTGGCAGGCGCCGGGGCGGATTCGGCAAACGGCCCCGTCCCGGGAATGGGCCTGCTCTGCGGCTTCGGCGCGTCCGACTTCGCGGTGGGCGCGGAAGTGGACGCGCCGGGACCGGTCGACGTCCCGGGTTTGCTGTCCTGCGCCCCACCGCCGAAGTCGAACAGTTTCGAGGAGTTGGGCGAGCTCTTCGAGCTGTCGTCATGGGTGGTGGAGCCGGGGTGGATCGCCTCGGAAATGGCCTTGTCCGCCGACGCCGCAACGGTGTCGATGGTGTGTAGGCCGACCTCGGCGATCTTGTCGATGATGTGCGTGCCGATGTCGACGCCCGCGCTGATGCCCGCGGTGCCGATCTGCACCCCCGCGGAGATGAGCTGCTGCTGCAATTGGAGCTGCGCGGCCAGCGCCGGGTCCATCGGCTGCCCGGTCCCCTGCGCTGCGGTGCCGGGCACGAATTGTCCTGCGGCGCCGGGTTGGCCGGCTTGCCCCTGCGCCACCCCCGCCGGTGTGGTGACCGTGAGCGGTCCCATGCCATCCAGCTTTCTGGTGTGGTCGTCCATCTCCGATCGCGCGTTCGTAACCGTGGCGAGGGCGTCGCGCAGCGCCTGGGTGGCGCGTGTGATGACGGCGTCGGTGTCCGGGGCGGTGGTCGCGTTGCCGAGGATCTCGCGCGCGTCGCGCCGGAATTCCGCGATGATCTGGTCGACGCGCTGCGCCGCGCGCCCGGAGGTGGCGTGCGCGTCGGTGAGCACGGACAGGTAGGCCGGGCCCCGGTCGGAGATGTCGCCGATCTGGGTCTGCGTCGTGCGCAGTGCGGGCACCGCGGCGTCGGCGGCGCGCGAGGTCCAGGTCGACTCCAGCGCATGGAGGCCGTCGCGATGCGGGCCCTCGGTATCGGCCGCCTTGGTGGACGCGGACGACAAGGCGCTGGTCGCGGTCTCGTTCGGAATGCCGACGCCGGTGCCGAGCGAGGAACGTAACGCCAGCAGCGGGCGCACCAGCGCGGCCACGATCGGTGGGTCGACGCTCGGATCGGCGCTCAGCGGCCTGGCGGTCTCGGCGGAGGTCTGCGTGGCCTGTGCGCGTTTCCGCAGTCCCATCAGGCTTCTCATGCCAGTGCCTCCCCCGCCTGGTCGATGGCGCCCGCGGTGTCTGCGTCGGCGTCTTGTGCTTTCGCGCTGTAATCGCGCAGGACCTGCCCGTAGGCGCCGACCAGCTGTCCCGCGGTCGACAACGCCTGCGCGTGTTCGGACACGGCCGTAGCGAACCGTGCCGCGAATTCCGCGCCCACGAGGCCGAGATCGGCGGTCAGCTGGTCGGGATTCACCGCGTCGGACGCGACCGCCGCCGCCGACGCCAATTGTCTGGACACCGCGTCCGCGATCGCGGTGTAGGCGGCCACCGCCGCCGGGTCGAGCCTGAGCGTATCCACTGTTCCCCTCCCGGATCCCAGTCTGTCGCTGCCGCGCCATGATTCATCGCCAAGCGTACTGTGCGACCCGGGCACTACGCGGCCGATCCTCGGTGTCCGTTCCGATCGAGTGCGCCCGCAGACGCCGGCGGCGGATCCGATGGCGGCCGTCCGGTCCCTTTCCGGCATCGGAGTACCGGTGAGGAACCGGACAGCCGACGAGCCTGCTCAGAAGCGCTCGCGGCCCGCGCGTCGTTGGCCCGAGAAGGCCTTCACCTGAGCGAAGGCTCACGTGTCGAAATTGTCATCGGGAACCACAAGCCGCCTGTCCCGGACATCATATTGTGCGCCGTGTCACAGTCGAATATGTTGCCGGGTCATGCGTCGAGGACCACCGGAAGTGCGACCAGACCGTGTGCACGCCAAGAGTTTCGGTAGGCCGACTCGGCTGGCGGGACGGCGAGTCGCGCCCGCGGGTGCCGCGCGAAGAATTCCGGTACGACGGCGTCCACGATGAGGTCGGCGGTTCGCGCGCCCAGGCAGTAGTGCGGGCCACGGCCGAACATGAGGCTCGGCCTTCCCGCGCGGGCGGGATCGGAGTCGGCGCCGAACACCGAGAGCAAGACGGTGTCACCGCGAGGGATGGTGTGGCCGCCGACGGTCAGATCGGTTACCGCGAAGCGGCGGATGGCGAACGGCAGCGGGTTCGCCCGTTCCATCAGGTCGCGACGGCGGGCGGCCCAATCGGTCGCGGTGATGCCTCCTGAGCCGAGCAGCGCGGCGATCAGGTTGCCACACAGGTGTACCGCGTTCTCCAGACCGGCCAGCATCATCAGGAAGGCGAGCGAGACGAGTTCATCACCGGTGAGCGTCTCGTCGTCGGCGGCGCGGATCCATCCGCTGAGCAAATCGTCGCCGGCCTCGGCGCGCTTCGCGTCGATCAGCGCAGTGAAGGTCGTGGTCAACCAGCCGATCGCCGAGCCGAGCCGCCTGCCGGACTCCTTCGACGCCGCGTCGAAGGTCACCATGGCCGTCGCGGCATCCCGAAGGCCGGGATGGAGATCGGCGGGCACGCCGAGCAAGTCGCCGATGACCAACGCGGGAACCGGAACGCACAACCGGTCCAACAGGTCTACCGTCTCGCCCGCGGACTCGGCCAGCGCGGCGAATGTCTCGTCGGCGATCCGGCGCACCACGAGCTCGAGGCTCTCGGTCGAGCGTCGCGAGAACGCGGGCACCGCGAGCCGTCTGATCCTGCCGTGCTCGTCACCGTCCATGTTCAGCAGGTTGCGGTCCAGCGCGGGCGGCAGCGCGAAGCCCGCGTACCCGCCGCCGGAGTGCCGTTTGTCCAGGCTCAGCCGTTCGTCGGCGAGTAGCGCGGTCACCTCGTTGTATCCCGAGATCACCCAAACCTGTTGGCCACCAGGGAGTTCCGCGAGCTGGACCGCCCCGCGCCAGCTCGCGTGCTCTTCCCACCGTCGCTGCGCCGTTGTTCCGATCGTCCGCACCATCACCCAAACCTCACTGCCGCCGTCCTGGCAGAATAGGCGGCTGCCTCGCATTCGCTCGGCCCGGCGCAGGGCTGTAGTCGGACTTCGTCCGGCTCTGCCTATCAGCGGCTGCCTCGCATTCGCTCGGCCCGGCGCAGGGCTGTAGTCGGACTTCGTCCGGCTCTGCCTATCAGCGGCTGCCTCGCCTTGGCTCGGCCCGGCGCAGGGTTGTGGTCGGACTTCGTCCGGCTGTGCCTGTCAGGCGGTGGTCGGATTACTGGGCGCCCAAGGCGCTGCACGCGGAGAGGTGCGAAGTGAGTAGTCGGACTCGGGCCCGCTGCTGGATGGTGGTCTCCTCGGGATGGTGGATCTCGATGCTCAGCCGGTCGTCGAAGGTGCTGATGATGATGGTTCCGCTGGGCTGCTGCAGCCGGTGTCCGGTCTTGTCGGGCTTTCCCAGCATGATCGAGCGGAAGTCGTTGACCCGTAGGTCATCCGGGACCTGGGGTCGTCGCACGCGACCCCAGTTGGTGGCGAGGACGATTCCCGGCGCGGACGGCGGGGGTCCGCCCGCGATATCCGGAATGTGCAGTGGGGTCTGCTGCACGACACCTGCCGCGAGTTCGGCGCACAGGGAGTCGCTGATGCCGCGGGCCAAGCCGACGAGCGTGCCTGCCCCAGGAGCGGGGACGAAGTTCGCGAAGCCGAGGACGTTGGTGCCCTCGGTCATGCCGATCCGCTGCGCCACGCGGGTACGCAGGTCGACGGAATAGGTGTAGCTCAGCTCGGACAGGGGTAGCTCACGCAGCTCGGCCTCGGTCAGCAAGATCGCGGCGGAGGCGAGCCCATTGATCGTGGTGTTCTCCCGGTGCCCCAGTTCGGCCAGCGCCGCAGTCTGCGCTCTCGTCAGCCTGCATCGTGCCGTGCGGGGCAGTAGATAGCCGGGATCATCTGGGCCGCAGGGAGTTCGGGCCTCCGCAGTGGGCCGGGGCGGCATTGCGGGTGTATCGAACTTTTCGATGCCGCGCACGGTCAGCAGTTCCTCCACCGAACTCGGGTAACCATGCGGCTCCAGCTCGGGTGCGCGGCCCCTGGCCAGATCGGCGTAGCTGGACCAGAGCTCGGCGAACACGGCCAGCGAATGACAGGCATCCGCGATGCTGTGGTGGGTGACCAGCGTGACGCCCGCATTGTCGCCATCACGCACGACGCACAGCGCGCAGAGCGTTCTGCGCTGATCCAGCCGCGCGCCGGCCAGCAACCGTTCCGGATCTCCCTCGGCGACCGAGATCTCCGGTGGCGCGCCTGGCGATTCGAGCAGGACGTGTCCGCCCTGTCCATCCGGCTCCAAGCGGGCGCCGAGGATCGGGCGAGCGCGAACAACCGCCTCGAACGCTGCCGCCAGCGCGGCCAGGTTCAACCGGCCCGTTACTCGAACCGAATAGCCGACGAAGACTTCGCTGTTGGCGAAGATCTCCTCACTCGGAGCCAGCGGACGGATGACGATTGCCGTGGTCATGTCGATTCCTCCACCTGAGCTCCTCCCAGACGCCAGCCCGAGGCCAGTGCGCCGGTCTCCTTCGACATCATCGCTTCTGTCGTCTATCGCGACATCCGGCGGTGCTGTTTCTCATCGATGCCACAGCGACATCTCGCCTGGTACTCGGCGACAGTACGGTCGAGTCCGGCCAGTAGCGTGCGGCTCAGGAGAGCCGCACCAACGGAGGTTCTCATGACCGGACATGTCACCTATCGACTCGACGGCGGCATCGCCGCGATCACGCTGGACGACGGCAAGCGAACGTGATGTCCGGGAACATGATTCGCGGCATCGCCGCGTCGCTGGACCGGACGGAGGCGGATCGGGCCGTCGTCCTGTTCGCAGGGCGGCGGAGCGTGTTCTCGGCTGGCGACGACCTGGCGACCTTCTCCCGCCCCGTGGACGTCCGCCGGACCCTGTGAGTTCGCAGGCTGCTCGGTTTCCCGTTCCTGGTGGTCGCCGCGTGGGCCGTAGATGATTGGTCCGCGCGATCCACTGGGCGGGCAGCGAAACCGCCATCGAGTGGGTCGGGCTACCTCGGGGGCGCGATTCGCTCCGGCGAGCCCGCGGCCACCGAAGTGCCGGCGGCACAGGAAACGGCGGAATGAATCGCTCGGCATCGGCCGAATGCTGGTTCAGCTGTCGGCGAGGGATCACAATGGAGGGGTGTTCCAGCGGATCGTGGTGGGATACGACGACTCGCCCGGCGCCCGGGCCGCCTTGGAGATGGCGCTCGAACTGGCGGCGGTGCACCACTCCGCGCTCGTCGTAGTCGCTGTCGAAGAGTATCTGCCGCACTACGGTCCGGTGGTCGGCGAAATAGAGGATGAGCGTTCGATCGGGGAGCTCGCCTGCCGCCGGTGGCTGAGCACGGCCGCCGAGGCCGCCGGAAAGCGGGGCATCGAGGTGCATGCGGAGATCCGGGCCGGGCAAGCGGCGCGAGAACTGGCCACCTCCGCGGCCGACCACGCCGCCGACCTTTTGGTTCTGGGACGGAGCGGGCATTCCGGTATCTGGGGTCGTTTCATCGGCAGCACCGCGGAGAAGGCCGCCCGGCATGCCGACTGCTCGGTCCTAGTCGCCCACGGCGGCAACGGCTAGCCCGATCACCAGTCAGCGCATCGGGACACCTCGACTCCGGAATTCGGCCGTCGCAGCCCCGTCCGTGTCTCCGATCGCGCTCCCGAGTGGACTATCCTTGCCGCAACGCGGCGGTGGGGCTCGCCGCTCCGATACCCGGAACAACCGCGGCAGACCGCCGCCGACAGTCCCTATTCGAACCGCAACGTTCGTGTAGGAGACATCCGTGCCTGGTGAACCGACCGAAGAAACGATCGACGCCGACATCGCCGCGCGAGGGCCGGCACACCGCTGGCAACTCTGGCGCACCCACGGCACCGTGCTGCTGGTCGTGGCAGCGGGTGGTGCCTTCGGCGCGCTGGCTCGCTACGGTCTCGCGCAGTGGTTGCCCGCCCGGCACGGCCATGTGCCGTGGGCCACGTTCCTCACCAATGTCACCGGCTGCTTTCTGATCGGCGTGCTCATGGTCGCGGTCACCGAGATCTGGGCGGCGCATCCGCTGGTCCGTCTATTCCTCGGCGTTGGCGTGCTCGGCGGGTTCACCACCTTCTCCACCTACGTCAGCGAGATCCGCGACCTGCTGCGGCCCGGCACGATCGCCGTCGCGTTCGGCTACCTGGCGGGCACGCTGATCTGCGCCCTGCTCGCCACGCTCGCGGCGATGTGGGTCACCCGGGCCTGGTACGAGCGCCTGCACCACGCGCGGGAGGGGTCGGCGTGATCGTGTTGCTGGTCGTCCTCGGCGGCGCGATCGGGGCGCCGCTCCGCTATCTCACCGACCGGGCGGTGCAGAACCGCTGGGACGTCCTGTTCCCGTGGGGCACCTTCGTCGTCAATCTGGTCGGATGCCTCGTGCTCGGCGGCCTCACCGGCGCGGGGAGCGCGTTGTCGACGCCACTGTTCGTTCTGCTCGGCACCGGCTTCTGCGGCGCGCTGACCACCTACAGCACCTTCAGCTACGAAACCGTGCGGTTGGCCGAACGTGGCGCCTATTTCTATGCCGCGATGAACGTCGTGGTCAGCGTTGTCGCCGGGCTGGGCACAACCCTCGCGTCCTATGCGGCGGTGCACGCCGTGTTCGGCTGACCGATGGGTAGGTGCTCATTCATGCGGTTGAGTTCCGACCTTGTCGATCAGTCGAGTCCGCTGGTGGGCGCGTGTCGCGTTGCGAGTGAAACGGCTGGATAGTAGGAGTGATCCAGGTCACTCTATGGGGATGCTGCGGACCGCTCAGGGTGAGCTAAGCTGTCGTAACAGATGCAGATATGCGCATACGTCACCGAGATGAAAGCGGGCTGGGTCGATGGGACATGAGCACGAGCATGATCACACACACGGACACGGGGTGTCCGTCGATGCCGACCGGAGGTGGCTGACCGTAGCGCTGGTGCTGATCGGCGGCTTTATGGTGGTCGAGGTCGTGGTCGGTCTGCTGGCCAACTCACTGGCGCTGCTGTCCGACGCGGCGCACATGCTCACCGACGCCGCTTCGATCGTGCTGGCGCTCGGCGCCATCCGACTCGCCGCCCGTCCCGCGCGCGGCAAGTACACCTACGGTTACAAACGCGCCGAGATCCTGTCGGCGCAGGCGAACGGCATCACGCTGCTCGTGCTTGCCGGCTGGCTGACCTACGAGGCCGTCCGGCGTCTGCTCGAGCCGCCGGAGGTGACCGGCGGGCTCGTGGTGGTGACCGCGCTGGTCGGCATCGTGGTCAATATCGCGGCCACGTGGGCGATCAGCAAGGCGAACCGGTCCAGCCTCAACGTTGAGGGCGCCTTCCAGCACGTGCTCAACGATCTGTACGGATTCATCGCGACCGCCGTGGCCGGACTCGTCGTGCTGTTTACCGGATTCGCCAGAGCGGATGCGATCGCCACGCTGATCGTGGTCGCGCTGATGGTCAAGGCGGGGCTCGGGCTGGTGCGCGAATCCGGCCGGATCTTCCTGGAGGCGGCGCCCGCGGGCGTCGATCCGGACGTGCTCGGGCACCGGCTGGTCGAGATCGACGGCGTCGATGAGGTGCACGACCTGCACGTCTGGCAGATCACCTCCGGTGACATCGCGCTGTCGGCGCACGTGCTGGTCCGGGCCGGCGCGGACTGCCACGGATTGCGTCAGCGGATCGAGCGGCTGCTCGATCACGACTACGACATCACCCACACCACCTTGCAGGTCGACCACAGTCATGTCATCGATGCGGCACCAGCCGCCGACCCGCAGCGCCTGCTGCCGGTGCTGGACGACCACTGCGACGACGCCCACGGCCCGGTGCACCGCGACCGCCCGGCGTCCACGGCGGGTATCGGCGCGCCGTGACCTCCTGGCGGCGGCCCGAGGGGACTGCGTGTGAGCCATAAGCAGGGGGGCGGTTCGAACTCGCCCCCACCCCGGAACAAGCCATCGTGATGGGTCGGCACTGCGGGCTGTCGCGGGTGGTGGAGAACCTCCGGCTGACGGCCGCGCCCGCATCCTCGGGGCGACGGTCCGGGAACAGGCCGGAAGGTGGTGGATCTCCTGCCAACTCGCGATCGACCGCACCGACATCAATATCCGCCACCGAGTGTCTGCCGATGCTCCGAAATGCGGAATCGACCTGGGGCTTGCGACATTCGCCGTCATTACCAGCAGCGATGGCGCCACCGAAGGCATCCATGGCCCCAAACCGCTGAAAGCCGCGCAACGCGCGTTGAAGCGAGTCAACCGGAAACTGGCCCGATCCGAACCCGACTCCAACAACCGGGCAAGGGCCCGCGAGCGTGTGGCCCGGCTGCACCTGCGGGTCGCCGAACGGCGGCGCGACTTTCTGCACAAGACCACCACCAGGCTGGCGAGAACCAAGTCGGCCATCGCGCCGAGCGAGCGCGAGTTCGCGTTCACCGTTTTTGGCGCTACGTCTTCGAGCCCGTCGAGGGCGGCACCGAGGTGACCGAGTCGTTCCAGCTGCACAGCAACCCGGTTCTGCGGCTGTACTGGCTGCTGGCCGGATGGACCCGCGGCAAGACGAACGTCGAGGGGATGCGGGAGACGCTGAATCGGATCAAGGCCGTCGTCGAATAGCGCACGGATCAGAGCATGCGGTCCGCTAGTTCACGCAGGGCACCGTGTTGCCGATGGTGGTGGTGACCGGCTTGCCCGCGTCGGGCGTCGGCGGAGCGGAACCGCTCGGCGTGGATGCGGTGTCCGCAGAGGTCGAGTCGAATTCGGCGGGCATGGAGAAGTCGCTTCCGAGGACGATCTTGACGTGGCCGGCCGGGACGTCGGGTGACGCGGTGACAGTGAATCCGCCGAGGACGTCGGCCAGCTGGGTGGCGTCGGTCTCGGCGCCGGTGCCGTAGGTGATCGTGGTGGTGGAGCCGTCGGCGTAGGTGGCGTTGGCCACGGTGCCCTGCTGGTAGCCGCGGCCGGCCAGCGCGGAGGAGAGCTTGCCGGCCCGGCCTGCGACGTGGCTGGCGTTGTGTACATCGACGATGCTGGTCGGCACGCGCACCGAGGTAGGCTGCGGCTGGTCGACGTCGAACGCGGCGCGCACCTCCTTCTTGATGGCCGCCGCGTCGACGATATTGACGTCCTGGCCGTCGATGTTGTCGTAGCGCAGCACCGGCAGCGTGCGGAACTCGACCGACATCGCCCCCGCCGTGCCCAGTTCGCGTGCGAAGTCGAGCAGGTTCCAGTCGTCGGAGAGCACGACGTCGCGATGCGCCACGTCCATCAGCTGGGAGAGCTTGCCGATATTGGTCAGCGTCCCGGAATCCTGCAGCGACTTGGCCACCGAAGTGAGGAACGCCTGCTGGCGGTGGGTGCGGTCGAGGTCGCCGTTTTCCAGGCCGTGGCGCTGCCGGACGAACGCCAGCGCCTCGGAGCCGTCGAGATGCTGCGGTCCGGCCGGGAAGGTGGCACCCGAGTAGTAGCTGTCGTCCACGGCGTGGTTCAGGCAGACGTCCACGCCGCCGAGTGTCGTGGCGAGGTCGTAGAACCCGGCCAGCGAGATCTCGGCGAAGCGGTCGATCGGGACGCCGACCAGGTTGCGCACGGTCGACACGATAGACGCGCGTCCGGCCTCCCGGCCCTCGCGTTCCAAGGTGACCTGATCCTTCTCTCCCGAGGCGATCAGCTTGGCCTGGGTGGCGGCCTTCTTCAGGCCGTACGCCTCTTTGATCTTGGCGTGGTCGTAGCCGGGGATGCCGGAGACGGGGACGTAGTCGTCACGCGGAATGGAGAACGCAACGATCTTCTTCATGTCCGCCGGAATATGCAGCAGGATCAGCGAATTCGCGTTGTAGCCGCCCTCTTCGCCATCGCCTGCGTGCAACTGGTCGAGGATCGTCTTCGGCAGATCGTCGCCGTTCTGGTCCTTGCGGGTGTCAAGGCCGATCAGCAGGATGTTCAGGTCGCCGCCGAGGGAGCGGGGCGCGTCCGCGCCGATCGCGTCGGTGCGGGTGAACCCGTGGTCGAAGTCGGTCTTGGCGGACCAGGCGAAGCCGCTTCCGGCCAGGATCCCGAGGGCGGAGGCCGCCGCGACCAGCCGGGTCGCGATGCGGGCCGCGCGCAGGGTTCGCCGGTGCCGCTCGGTTCCGGGGTGACGACGGGCGTCGGTGCGGCGGTGGCGGGGTGCGGCGGCGCGCGGTGGCGCGCTGATCCTGGCAAAAGGGATGGTGTCGTCGTCGCTCTGTGCAGCGGTTCTCCTGGCCGGCATCCGTTCTCGTTCCATCGGATCGCTCCTTGCACCGCACCATCGCCCTCGACTCGACAGTACCCACGGTTCGGCGCGACGGTCTGGCCCGCGCTCGCACGTCGCGGTCGCGATAGTGTTACCGCTCGGCGTCGGCATTCGCGCGGTCGCGGTGCAGATCAACGGCGTGCTCGGCGACCGGTGGACCATTCTGCTCATCGCCGAGGCGTTCTTCGGCGTACACCGATTCAGCGATTTCGCCCGCGATATCGGCATCACCAATCGCAACCTGCTCACCAGCCGCCTGCGCATGCTGATCGACGCGGGCATCCTCACCCGCACCGACCACGGGGGCGGCCGCGTCGACTACCGCCTCACCGCGGCGGGGCGCGACCTGTATCCGATCGTCATCGCGATGATGGTCTGGGGAGACAACCATCTGATCGGACCGGAGGGTCCGCCGGTCGTCCTCGAACACCGCCCGTGCGGGCACGCCACCTCGCCGGTGCTGGTCTGCGACCACTGCCGCGAACCACTCGACCCGCGTGACGTCGACGCCACGGCGGGCCCGGGGTTCCAGCAGCCGCTTGGCGCCGACGAGCAGGTCTCCTGAGCGAGGGTCCGGCGGAGCCGCAATAGGATGTGGGCATGGCTCACCGATCACCGTGGACCGGGCGCGGCTGAGCTTCCGCCCCACCCTGTGCTGCGGCGTATAAGTCGCTAGCGCAGCGCGCTGCCCTGCACCCACTGGTCCCACGGCAGACCCCAGTCGCCGTTCTGCCAGACCTCGAGTGGGGCGCCGCCGGTGTTGCGGATCTCCACCACGTCACCGGGGACGGCAAAGGTGAAGAACCACTGGGCGTTCTCGCCGCTGAGGTTGAGACAACCGTGCGAGACGTCGGTGTTGCCCTGGGCCCAGATGGTGGAGTCGAGCTGATGCAGGTAGATGCCGTCGGTGCTGATCCGGGTTGCCCAGCCGATGGCCTCCTTGTAGCCGAGGCGGGAGTTGATCGGCAGGCCGTAGGTAGAGGAGTCCATGATCACCGGATTGGCTTTGTCCATCACGGTGTAGACACCGGGCTGGGTCCAGAAGGTGAGCGTCTTGCCCGCGATCACTTCGCGACCGCCCATGCCCATCGAGGTCGGCATCGTGCGAATCAGCTTGCCGTTCTCGAAGACCTGGATCTGCTTGGTGTTGTCGTCGGCGATCGAGACGTGCGAGGCGCCGATGGCGAACGTGGTCTTGGTGTCCTCCTGGCCGTAGAGGCCATGGCCGAGTTCCTGGCCGTAG
Organism: Nocardia sp. NBC_01730; assembly: GCF_035920445.1. Taxonomy (NCBI): domain Bacteria; kingdom Bacillati; phylum Actinomycetota; class Actinomycetes; order Mycobacteriales; family Nocardiaceae; genus Nocardia; species Nocardia sp. NBC_01730. The sequence continues at coordinate 7,495,084 of NZ_CP109162.1, forward strand.
ATGTTCGCCGCGACGGCGACCTTGGTGCCCGGGGCGTAATACTCCTTCGGGCGCCAGTGGGCGTTGCGATCGTCCAGCCAGTACCAGGAGCCTTCGACCGGCGGGTCGGTGGTCACCGAGAGCCGCTTCTCGGCGGCGGTGTGGTCGGGGATGTCCTCGTCGAAGTGGGCCACCACGACGGTGCCGACGCCGAACGTGCCGCCATCGGCCAGCGGCGTGCCGCCGGTGGTTGTCAGGTACACCTTGGTCTGGTTGTTAGGCTTCAGCGTGGCGAACGTAGAGCTGGTGGGACCGATCCTGCCGGTGATGGTGAGCCCCTCGGCGGTGACGGTGTAGGTGTGTCCGTAGCCGAGGGGTTCGACGGGCTTCCAGGTCGTCTTGTCCGGGGTCAGGATGCCGTCGACCGCCTTGCCCTGTTCGTTCGTCATCGCGACCGAGGTCAGCATGCCGTCGGTCGCGCTCACCTGGACCGGCGCGAGCGGATCGACGTTCTCGCCGCCGGACCCCGGCGTGATGGCGATGGGCGCGGCCGCCGGGCCGGTGGCGCCCGGCGCGGGTTTCGGTGTCGACGAGGACGAGCACGCCGCCACGACGAGCGCCATCACCAAGGCGAACCCCGCGATGACACCGGATCGGAAGCGGGGGGTCGCCATGAATTCTCCTGTGTTCGCCGTGCGCTACCCATAGCGCACCCTCGTACTGTCCCGGGCCGTAGTTTACCGGTCACCCAAGCAGTGAAACGCCTGCGACAGAGGCTCACGGCAGGTTCCCAGCCGCTCCACAGGAACGGTCTGAGCGATCGTGGAATCGGCGCCGTTCTACTTCGATTCCTGCCGGTTCCGGTCGACGGCAGCAGGGTTGTCGCGCCTGCGGGATGTGGGATGGGGGCGCGGACGGCGCCCGCGCGGGCTAGTTGCGGCGAATCCTGGCCAGCCAGGCAGCGACGTCGACCAGGCCGGACTCGGAGACGTCCAGTTGGGCTGCTTCCTGGGCCACGACGTCGGTGATCCGCCCGCGGTAGCGCGTAGGCCGCAGGTCCTCGACTTCCCAGCCGTCGCGAAAGGAGTCCCGGATCACCGAGTCGCTGATCCGTGGGCCGAACCCTGGTTCGGTATCCGAGAGAGCGAGGATATGGACCGCGCCGCCCGGCTTGCAGATCGCGTGCAGACTGCGGACATAGGCAGCTCGCGCCTCGTCCTCGCTGCCGAAAACATGGAACAGGGCGCTGTCCACGATGGTGTCGAACGCGGGTGCGGAGCCGGGCGGATCACCGGCGAAGTCCGGACGGTCGCCGAGCGCGAGCGCGTCGGCCACCTCGAATACGGCGGTGGGGATCTTCTGTTCGGCGGCATTGGCACGGGCGTAGGCGACGGCGCTGGGCGACATGTCGACACCTAGTACGTCGTAACCGAGTCTCGTCAACAGAATCGTGTGTTCGCCCGCACCGGAACCGGGGTCGAGCACCCGTCCCCTGATCCATCCGTCACGTTCGAGCGCGACGATGGCGGGCTGTGGTGCGCCGATCACCCATGGTGCGGTGTCGTTGTCGTAGACGGTGTTCCAGAATTCGGCGGGACGTGTCATGGTCTCCATGGTCCATCCTGAACCGGGGTTGAGGTCAACCCTGCGGGTCGTGGCCGGGCAAGAACACGGTCGGCGCCAGGTGGGCGGGTTCAGGCGACGGCGACCAGCCGGGCCGCGTTCGCGGACTCGTCGTCGGCCGCCTGGTTGGCGGCCAGTTCGGCGTGCACCCGGTCGCGGTAGCGGGTGATCTCGCGGTCCGTGTCCGCGGCGTCCCAGCTGAGGCGAGCGCCGACGAGCCAGGCCACCGCGGGTGCGGCGGCCAGTCCACGGTCCGCGGCCTCGATGGAGATGCGGGTGCGGCGGGTGAGCACGTCGTCCAGGTGCAGGGCGCCCTCATGGGTCACCGCGTACACGGCTTCGGCGCCGAGGTAGCCGGGCGCCCCGGTCAGCGGCTCGGCCAGTTCGGGCTCGTCAGCGATCAGGTCGAACAGGTCGGCGATCGCCGAGCCGTAGCGGCCGAGCAGGCGTTCGACCGTCGCCTTCGGCAGCCCGCGGCGCTGCGCGAGGCTGTCCACGTCGGCGGCGAGTTCGTGGTAGCCCACCGCGCCGAGAATCGGCAGGCGCTCGGTCACCGACGGGTCGACCGCCCGGCCGAGCCCCTCGACCGCCGCATCCACCACGTCGGCGGCCATCACGCGATAGGTGGTGTACTTGCCGCCCGCGATCACGAACAGGCCCGGTGCGGGCTCGGCGACCGCGTGCTCCCGTGACAGCGTCGCGGTATCGGCCGACGCACCGGACAGCAGCGGGCGCAGCCCCGCGTAGGTGCCGACGATGTCGTCGCGGGTCAGCGGCTCACGCAGCACCCGGTTGACGTGGTCGAGCAGGTACTGCACGTCGGCGTCGCTGGCGGTCGGGTGGTCCCGGTCCAGCGACCAGTCCGTGTCGGTGGTGCCGATGATCCAGTGCCGGTCCCACGGAATGACGAACAGCACGCTCTTCTCGGTGCGCGTGATCAGCCCCGTGTCCAGGTCGAGGCGCTCGCGCGGAACCAGGATGTGCACACCCTTGGACATACGGACGTGGAACGGGAATTCGACGCCGGTCATCCGGTTCATCTCGTCGGTCCAGACGCCGGTCGCGCTGATCACCCGGCGCGCGCGGATGGTGTGCACCCGGCCGGTCTCCAGATCGGTGACGTCCGCGCCGACGACCCGCTCGCTGTCGCGCAGCAGGCCGGTCACCTTGGTGCGCGTCAGCACCGTCGCGCCGTGCTGGGCCGCGGTGCGCGCGAGCATCATGGTGTGGCGGGCGTCGTCGACTTGGGCGTCGAAGTAGCGGATGGCGCCGGTCAGCGCGTCGGGGCGCAGCGCGGGCGCCGATTCCAGTGCGCGCGTGCGGGACAGGTGTCGGTGCATGGGCAGTGCGCGGGCGCCGCCGATGGTGTCGTACAGCGCGACACCCGCACCGATGTAGGCGCGTTCCCACACCCGATGTCGCAGCGGCAGCAGGAACGGCACCGGCCGCACCAGGTGCGGTGCGAGGCTGTGCAGCAGCAGGCGGCGCTCCCGCAACGCCTCACGCACCAGCCAGAAGTCGAGCTGCTCCAGGTAGCGCAGGCCGCCGTGGATGAGCTTGCTGGAGCGGCTCGAGGTGCCCGCCGCGAAATCCCTGGCCTCCACCAGGGTCACGGTCAGGCCGCGGGAGGCGGCGTCGAGAGCGGCGCCCGCGCCGACCACGCCGCCGCCGATAACGAGGACGTCGATCTCGGTATCGCCGAGCGAAGCCACTGCTCGGGTGCGGTATTGGGGGTCTAATCGTGCGGACACAGCGGTATTTCTCCTTGCTTCAGTGATATCTCGAGTATCTCGGGCAATTCGGGCATCGGTGTCACCGGGGTTGGTGATCACGCACCGCGCCGACTCGCAGGAGCCCGAGTGCATCCGTAGCGGGCGAAGGACGTCGCGGTGGATGCGGTGGGGTTGTCGGGCGTCAGCGCCGCCAGCCGGGTCGGCCGTCCACCCACACGACCGGCGCGGGGATAGTTCCGTCGCCGATGCACAGCCACAGCGTGATCCAGTTGACCCGGTACGCACGGCGCATCTCGGCGGTGTCCGCGAAGCGCCGGCATTCGGGCCTGCCGAACGGCGTGTGGTCCAGTGCGATCCAGTGCTGGACACACGGTTGCGACCACCCTGGCCAGCGGCCGACCTGGATGTCCGGCGAAGGCACCCACACCGGTCCGCAGTGGCGCCAGCGCAGAAGGGTGTGGTAGTTGATTCCGGCAAGCGTGGCCATGCGGCCCATACCGAGGAAAGAGCGGATCCCGGCATCGTTGTGGTGTGGCGCTGGTTGCGTCATACGTCGTCCTCGTCGGTCATGCCGATTCTATTGCTGTGCGACAAGTTTCGTCAGAAGTCGGGGTGATGCTGCAATCGTCTGACCATCGGCTGTGCCGCGGTCCGAGCCGCTGGCAGGTCGTTGGGCTACGGATCCGGCGAGGTGTGGGTGTCGTGCGAATCCGCTCGTGTCGGCTGCCTGCGTTAGCGTCGAAAGTATGCGGCTTCATGTGGGATGTGCGATGTGGACGCACGCGGCATGGCAAGGGCGGCAGCTCGCACAGGGGGAGCGGCTGCGCTGGTACGCCACGTGGTGCAACGCGGTCGAGGGCAATACGACGTTCTACGCGACGCCGTCGCCTCGCACGGTGGAATCGTGGGCCGCTCAGTCCGATCCCGAATTCCGATTCGTGATCAAGCTGCCCAAGCCGATCACACACGAGCGCAGGTTGATCGGCGCCGACGAAGCACTGCGGTCGTTCCGCACCTCGATGGAGCCGCTCGGCGAGCGCATCCACGCGTTGTGGGTCCAGCTGCCCAGCTCGTTCGGCCCGACCGATCTCGGTGCGCTCGCCGGATTCCTGCGGCGGCTGCCTGCCGCCTACCGGCCCGCGGTAGAGGTCCGGCACCCCGCCTTCTTCGCCGACGAGCAGGCAGCGCGCAGGCTCGAATACGTGCTGTCGCGAGTCGGCGCCGAGTGGATACCGTTCGATACCACAGTGCTTTTCGATGGTCCGCCCACCAGCGCGGGCGAGCAGGAAGCGGCGGCGAAGAAGCCACGCCTGCCGCGCCGGACGCGCGCGCTGACGGAATATCCGATCGTGCGGTATCACGGGCGTGACGACATCGCACGGACTGTCGAGGGCTGGCAACAGTGGGTCGGCGTGGTCACCGAATGGCTGTGCGAAGGCAGGTCGCCGACGGTGTTCTTGCACACTCCGGACAACGCCGAGGCATTGGGCCTGGCCCGCCGTTTTCACGACGAGGTTCGTGCGCGGCTGCCCGAGCTCGATCCGCTCCCCGAGCCGACGCCGACCGAACCGATGACCTTGTTCTGACCGAAAAGGACGTTCCCGCAGGAGAACGAACGCCTGCGGGAACCTTTGGCTGGTCAGGACTGCAAGCCGACCTCGACCTCGAGGCTCAGCGTGATCTTGTCGCCGATCACCGCGCCGCCGTCGGGCAGCGGCATGTCGATGGTGATGCCGAAGTCACGGCGGTTGATCACGGTCTTGGCCTCGAATCCCGCGACCGGGCCGTGGCCCATGCCGGGGTTGACGCCCAGGAACTCGACGTCGAGCGAGACCGGCTTGGTGACACCGCGGATGGTGAACTCGCCGTCCACCACGAAGTCGGCGCCGTTCACCCGGAACCCGGTGGACTTGAAGGTGGCTACTGGGAAGTCCTTGGCATGGAAGAAGTCCGCGGTGCGCAGGTGTTCATCGCGCTGTTCGTTGTCGGTGGTGACCGAGTCGACCCGGATCTCGGCCTCTGCCGAGGTGGTGCCGTCCTCGCCGATGACCAGCTTGCCGGAGAAGTCGGTGAAGCGGCCGCGAACCTTGCTGACCATCAGGTGGCGTACCGAGAAGCCGAGGGTGGAGTGGGTGGGATCGATGGCCCAGGTGCCCGCGGTCAGGGCGTTGGTGGTTCCGGTCGTCATAGTGTTCTCCTCATATAGTTGAGATTTCAATTACTTGCGCGTGCGTTGGATCTGTGGATGCCGGTTGAGGGTCAGGGGGTGCCGAGCAGCTGTGCGAACGGTACCGGGTCTTCGGACGGATCGGAAGTGCGCCGAGCTTTGCCGAGCACTGTTGCGAATTCTGCTGCGGCGCGGTCGATTCGAGCACGCAAACCGTCCGCGTCCGCCGATGCCCAGTCTTCGGATGCCGCGTAGACCGACGTCGGCACGACCATCGCGCGCAGGTAGCTGAACATCGGTCGCACGGCGTGCTCGAGCGCGAGGGAATGCCGAGAGGAGCCGCCGGTCGCGCCGATCAGCACCGGCATCCCGGTGAACGAATCCGGTTCCAGCACATCGAAGAACGTCTTGAACAGGCCGCTGTAGGAGGCGTTGAAGATCGGCGTGACGGCGATCAGGCCGTCGGCCGCGCCGACGGTGTCGAGCACCTCCCGCAGTCCGCCCGCCGCGAATCCGGTCAGCAGGTTGTTTGCCAACTCGTGGGCGTGGCCGCGCACTTCGACGACGTCGAACGTCGCGCCCCGGCCGGACGCTGTCAGCGCGCGGTCGGTGGCCGCGGCCAGCCGATCGGCCAACAGCCGGGTCGACGAGGGCTGGGACAGGCCCGCGGAGACGACGGCGATGCGGGTCATCGGATTGCCTCCACCGCGGCGTCGCGCGCGGTAACCATGGACGCGTGCGTCGGCGCGTCCGGTACCTGGGCCGGTCGCCGCGCGTCGAATTCCTTACGCAGCACCGGGACTACTTCCTCGCCGAGTAGATCCAGTTGCTCCAGTACCGTTTTCAGCGGAAGGCCCGCGTGGTCCATCAAGAACAGCTGGCGCTGGTAGTCGCCGAACGACTCGCGGAAGGTGAGCGTCTTGTCGATGACTTCCTGCGGGCTGCCCACGGTCAGCGGTGTCTGCTCGGTGAACTCCTCCAGCGAAGGTCCGTGTCCGTACACCGGCGCGTTGTCGAAGTAGGGGCGGAACTCGCGGACCGCGTCCTGGGAGTTCTTGCGCATGAACACCTGTCCGCCCAGGCCGACGATGGCCTGGTCGGCCGAGCCGTGTCCGTAGTGTTCATACCGCTGCCGGTACAGCGCGATCAGCCGTTGGAAGTGTTCCTTCGGCCAGAAGATGTTATTTGCGAAGAACCCATCGCCGTAGTAGGCCGCCTGCTCGGCGATATCAGGGCTGCGAATCGAGCCGTGCCAGACGAAAGGCGGCACGCCGTCCAGTGGGCGCGGGGTCGAGGTGAACGACTGCAGCGGCGTGCGGAACTTACCCTCCCAGTCGACCACGTCCTCCCGCCAGAGCCGGTGCAGCAGGTGGTAGTTCTCGATCGCCAGCGGGATCCCGTCGCGAATGTCCTTGCCGAACCAGGGATACACCGGTCCGGTGTTACCGCGGCCGAGCATCAGGTCGACGCGGCCCTCGGCCAGATGCTGCAGCATCGCGAAGTCCTCGGCGATCTTCACCGGATCGTTCGTGGTGATGAGCGTCGTCGCGGTGGACAGCTGCAGCCGCTCGGTCCGCGCCGCGATGTAGCCGAGCATCGTCGTCGGCGACGACGGCACGAACGGCGGGTTGTGGTGTTCGCCGGTGGCGAACACGTCCAGCCCGACCTCCTCGGCCTTGCGCGCGATCGTCACCATCGCCGTGATGCGCTCGTGCTCACTCGGCGTCCGGCCGGTGGTCGGATCGGTCGTCACATCACCGACCGTGAAAATCCCGAACTGCACGATGCCTCCTCGATTCCCAGTCTGACAGTAAATTGGTGGATATGGCAACCAAGACAACCGGCGGAAGTGCCCGGCTATTCCCGCAGCGGCCGGTGGCGTCGGTTACGGCAGGTATTCCCGCAGCCAGGTCACCTGCCCCGTGTCGAGTTCGGTGGCGTCGAAGTGCGTGAACGGGACGGTCAGGGCGAAGGGGACCCATACGCCCATCGCTGTGCGTGCCGCCGGATAGTCTCGGATTCCCGGCTGCGGCCGCTACTCGCTCGTCGGTCGTCGGTCGTCCACGATCTCCGCCTCGGATGGGTGAGTGCCGACTCCAACATAGGGGTGCCCGGTGCCTTCGCCCGTGTCCGGCAACTACAGGCTCAGCGACAGCGGGCCGCTGGACATGCGCGTGTGAGTGGGGCGCGCTACCGGAATCAGGTAGCCGACTACCCACGACATCCTGTGGCATGTCCGCAGAATTGGCCGCCTCAGGGTTGTAGCAATTGGGGTCGAAGGGGTGTCACATGGCTGGATATCGCGATTGGCTGTCGCCTGCTCCGAATCCGGAACCGCCGTTGGAAAGTCGTCGCCGCGCCGAGGTTGAGCGGGCGGCAGGGAATCCGGCGGCGCGCGCATTACCGTGCCGGACCCGCCCGCACGCCGCCGAGCCGGGACGGGTGGGTGCGGGTGTGCGGCACGCGATGCGGAAGGGACATTCGGGCGACACTCGGATCGACCACGAAAACTACTCGGCAGCACGACATTTCGCTGAGGCTGCGGTGCGGGTCGCGTTGGAGGTGCTCGACCGCAGAAGATCGGTGGCGCAGCTGGCCGCGGTCGCCGACCCGACGGTGATCGCCGCGGTGCGCACCTTGATTGGTGCCGATCTCGTGCCGGGCCGCTCGCTCGGCGTCGCGGTGCCGATCCGGGTGAGCGTGACGCTGGTGGACGCCAAGACCGCCGAGGTCTACGCCGGATATGCCCGCGGCAGGCGGCATTTCGCGCTGGCGGCGCGTATCGCACGCACCCGATCCGCGGGGTGGCGGCTGACAGCATTGCGGATCAGGTGACGAGAGGCCGCGGCGTGGGTTCGTTTCCGCGTAGCGGCCGGACGGCGGGTCAGTTGCGCAACAGCAGGAAGGTGCCCGCGACGAGGAGTGCGAGGATCACCGATGCGACGCCGTACGCCAAGCGATGGTCGCGCACGCCGGGGATGGCGCGGTCGAGGGCGTAGCGGCCGGGGCCGGTCAGGGTGATCGCGGTGGCGGCAAGGGTGAGCGGCGCTCAGCCGAGTTGAATGGATCGGCGGGCCATGCCGAACCAGTAACCGTCGATGACGGTGCGCAGCGAGTCGAGGTCGTTCTCGCCGGCACCGAGTGAGACGAACAGCGGTGCGAAGTGATCGGTGCGCGGATGGGCGAGGCCCGCCGCGGGCGCCTTGTGCTCGAAGTCGAGCACCGCGTCCAGGTCGCGGGCGGCCAGCGCTTCGCGGCCCCACTCGTCGAATTCCACGGTGTATGCGTGGACGTGCTCGTCGTCGGTCGTCATGGCGCGCAGGTTGTGGGTGAAGAATCCGCTGCCGACGATCAGGACACCCTCGTCGCGCAGCGGAGCCAGCCTGCGACCGATGTCCATCAGCGCCCGCGGGTCCAACGTCGGCATCGACAGTTGCAGCACGGGCACGTCGGCCGCCGGATACATTTCCTTCAGCGGCACATAGGCGCCGTGGTCGAGCCCACGGTCCGGGACGTCGGCCACGGTGACCCCGGGGCCGCGCAACAGGTTCCGCACCTTCTCGGCCAGCTCCTGCGCGCCCGGTGCGGCGTAGCGCACCTGGTAGTAGCGCTCGGGGAAGCCCCAGAAGTCGTAAACCAGCGGCACGGTGGTGGTAGCGCCGAGCGCGATCGGCGCGGCCTCCCAGTGCGCGGAGATCATCAGGATCGCGGTGGGTCGCGGAAGATCGCGCGACCACGCGGCCAATTCGGCGGGCCAGCGCGCATGGTCGGCCAGCGGCGGGGCCCCGTGCGAGAGGTACAGCACCGGCATTCGTTCGGAACTCGTGCCGGTCATGGCGTTCTCCCCCTTTGGGTCGCTAGTAGTTCAAATTTGAACATAGAGGGGACACTAGCAAGTTGTTCAAATTTGAACAAGAAGACTAAGGTGGAAGTCATGGATCCGCAGTGGTTGAACGCGCGCGAGATGGAGGTCTGGCAGAACTTCCTCGCGGCGGGAGCGCTCGTCGCTCGCGAGGTCGAACGCCATCTCAGGCAGGAGGGGCTGTCGCACACGCAGTATGAAGTCCTGGTCCGGCTCGCGGACGCGCCGGAAGGCCGCCTGCGGATGACCGAACTGGCCGACGCGCTCTACACCTCGAAGAGCGGTCTGAGCTATCAGGTGACGCAGCTGGAGAAGGCTGGACTGCTGGTGCGCGAGGCATGCCCGACAGACGTGCGCGGCGTCATCGCCGTCCTCACCGATGCGGGCCGGGATCGTCTGGCGCGGATCGCTCCCGGCCACGTTGCCACGGTTCGCCGGGTCCTGGTCGACGTGCTCACGCCCGCCCAGCAGGACGCCGTCGCGGACGGGCTCGGCGAGGTCGGCCGACGGCTGACCCCCTTGTGAGGTGACCGGACCTCAGGCCACCGAGCTCAGCCAGTCGTGCATCCAGGACAGCGCGGTCTTTCCGCCGCCGACCGGATAACTGCCATAACGGGTGTGCGCCTGGGAGCGGTAGAACTCGTCGAACAGACGAGCCCGTTCCTGGTTGGCCGACTCCGAGAGCTGGTTCTGCAGCAGCGTGATCCCGCCGTTGGTCATGAGATCGCCGATGATCGCGCCCATTTCGAGCTGGTAGCGCCAGATGTTGGCCAATTCGGGATGGGAGGTCTGGGCCAGAAAGCCTGCGAAGCGGGTCACGAAATCGTCCGCGGCGGTGGCGCAGTAGAGGTCCCCGATCGCGCAGATGGTGCGGGTCTGTGGGCTGACGAAGCCGAACCCGCCGATCCGGGGACCACCCGCGCCCGCGCCGTGGACCGGGGGTCCGACCATCGCGTCGGCGGGTGAGCGGCGCGGGTCGGAGATGAGACCGACCGCGGCGATCCGGTGCGGCGGCACGACGCCGAGGCCGGTGCCGATCTCCGCGGCGAGATCACCTGCGGCGTCCGCGCCCTGGCTGTACCCGATCAGCGCGATCCTGGCCGCGTCGCACTGGTGGGCCATCGCCGCGATCATGCCGCGCGCGCTGTCCACGGCCTCGCGCTTGGAAGCTCCGTAGACCTCGCTCTCCCACGGGAATGCCGTCGCGGCATAGCTGACGTAGTCGACGCGCACCGTGGCGGGCAGTCCGTTGGTGACCGCCGCGAGCATCCCGGGCCCCGGCCTGTCGCCGTCCGGCTGATCGGTGGTCTCCCATGTCCCCGGGATCGCCACCACGTAGGTGCTCGGGCACCCCGAGTCGGCGGCGGCGGGCCCGATTCCCGGGCTGACACAGGGCAGCGTCATCGCCGCGATTCCGATGGCCGCCCACATCAACTTCGATCGCATGGCGTTTGCTCCTGGTACTCCACGCGCCGCAGGGCGCTGCCCGGCAGGAATCGGCCTTCGCCAGTGCCGTGCGGTGGTCGGCCCAGGACCGTCGAAGGCGCCATTGAGACTCATCGGTCTCAAATGTCCAGTCAGGATAGCGGCGGTGTGGGAGACAGCACAATCATCGCCTATAGTGACGCATATCACACTGATTGATGTTGTGCTATCTGTTAGGCGGGCGCTGCTTTGGATCACCTCCTTCGGGCGGCTGGTTCGGTTGCGGTCTGAGCGTGAAATCTCTCGCCTTCAAGTAGAGGAAGCGTTGATGACAGACAGTGGCATCCAGGCCGATGATGGGCCGGGCGCGTGGTACCGGAACTGGACCGAAACTCCCGACTCGCCCTGGACGGGCCGTCCGGAGCCGCAGAGCGATCGGGAGTATCGGACGCTGACCTACGAGCGGGACGGCCGCATCGCGCGGATCACCTTCAACCGCCCGGAGAAGGGCAATGCGATCACGCCGGACACTCCGCACGACCTGGCGCACGCCGTCGAGCGTGCGGATCTGGATCCCCGGGTGCACGTGATCCTGCTGTCCGGGCGCGGCAAGGGATTCTGCGGCGGGTATGACCTGAGCATGTTCGCCGAGCAGAGCTTCGTGGTGCGCGGCGGTCCCGACGATGTGGCGGGGACCGTCGTCGATCCGACGGTGCAGGGCCGCAACCACAATCCGGCGCAGACCTGGGACCCGATGATCGACTACGCGATGATGAGTCGCTTCAACCGCGGCTTCGCGAGCCTGTTGCAGGCGAACAAGCCGACGGTGGCCAAGCTGCACGGCTTCGCCGTCGCAGGCGGCAGCGACATCGCCCTGTTCGCCGACCAGATCATCTGTGCCGACGACACGAAGATCGGCTACCCGCCCACCCGCGTCTGGGGCATCCCCGCGGCGGGCATGTGGGCGCACCGGCTCGGCGACCAGCGCGCCAAACGCCTGTTGTTCACGGGCGACTGCATCACGGGGAAGCAGGCAGCCGAATGGGGACTGGCAGTCGAGTCGTGTCCCGCCGCCGAGCTCGACCAGTGCACCGAGGAATTCGTCGCGCGAATCGCCCGCATGCCGATCAACCAGTTGATGATGGCCAAGCTGGCGCTCAACTCGGCGCTGTACGCGCAGGGCGTCGCGAACTCCGGCATGATCAGCACTGTGTTCGACGGCGTCTCCCGGCACACCAGGGAGGGCTACGCCTTTCAATCACGTGCTGCCACAGCCGGTTTCCGTGAAGCGGTGCGGGAACGCGATGAACCCTTCGGTGATCACAAGCGCGGCCCGTTCGACCGGTAGTCCCGCAGGGTGTGGAGATCGACGCCGAAGGTGGGTCGCGCAAGGGCGACGTGCGGCGCCGACATCTTCCGAGGCTGTCGGCGCTGTTGCTATGCGTCGGAAGCGTGTCCGAACCGCTTGTTCACTCTCGCGCAGTGTTTCCGCCCAACCACCGGTGTGCCGGTCGGCGGCGGCGAGTCCGACGCGGAGGTGTTCCGGCCGAACGATGGGGTGGTCGGCCCGGTGTCGCCGAGAGGGGGCGCTCGGCGACACCGGCGTATCCGAACGCGCTGCGAGAGCGCACGTGCCGCCGCGAAGGGAGAGCACGCCACCTCAGCATAGAGCGATCAATGGTTTGGCGCGCGCCGCGAATCCCGCATGGGCACGACGGACCACGGCGCGCGGTGCATGGGCGCCGAATCATGGCGCGCGTGCCGTTCGACTGCCTGATCACACGTGGATCTGACGACCGTGGAATCGCGCCGCGCCGCGTGTGTCGTCCGCGCCGCGCCGAATTGTTCCTCGTCTCGATAAATGAATAGTTTCGCTGGCAGCGGTACATCGACTATGAATGGGATGTGCCGTTGCCATACGTGATCACTTGTCCGCCATCGAATCTCCCATGCGGGGAGCGCTGATGGTCATCGAACATCCCATCGAGGACGAGGTCACGCAGCTGGCGAGACGGGTCGAAAAGGCCCGTGGACGGCTCGCCTACCAGTTCGATCCCGCGCTCACCGAGGCGCTCTCGGAGGACGAGCTGTATGCCGAACGTGATCTCGCCGAACGGATTCGTACGCAGGAGCGCGGACAGCGCTGGAAAGAGGCGCAGGCTGCCGCCGCGGCATCCGACCGTGCCAGGCAGACCACCGAAGCGATCGAGAAGGCCGACATGCGAGATCTGTTGCTCGCCCGCAAGGCGATTGCCGCGCAGCGACGAGAATCCAGCCCGCACGCGAAGCTGGCCTCGCTCTACCGGCACCGGTCGTGGTCGCTGCGCGCACTGGCCGGCGTCGTGGCCGCGGGCATGCTGTGGTCGGCGGTCAACGTCCAGCACAACATCGCGCCCGGCGGCGCCGCCGATCCGCTGTACTGGTTCAGCTACCTCCTCGAAGGCATGATCAGCGTCTGCCTGATCATCATCATGATCGGCACCAACAAGGTCGCCGAATGGGGAGTCATCGACAACCGCCGTCAGGTCGCCACTGCCGAAGTCGCCCTCCTGTCCTTGACGGTCAGCCTCAACACCTACCCCTACCTGCGGGCGGGCGCGTGGTACGACGCCGCTGTGCACGCCATCGCGCCGGTGATGATCGGTGTCGCGCTGCTCATCCACGACGCCGCCAGCGCCCGCTACGGCCTCGCCATCGCCAGGGCCACCGAGCAGGTCCGCGATCTGCCCGACCCGGCCGAGCAGATTCGGCTCACGCTGCCCAGGTACCAGATGCCCGTTGCCGCGGAAGTGACGGTGCCGGGCGCGCCGCACGATCAGCCCGACGTCGAAGCACATCTGGAACCGCCGGCCGAGGTGACGCAGGTGACGGTGATCCCGCAGCCCGACGCCGAGGACGCGATCGTCGAAACCAATGGCGCACCGGCACATCCGGAACGTCCCGCTCGCGTCGCCATGGTGAAGGCGGAGAAGAAGCGCGCTCCGGTCGACTCACCCCGGAGACCGGTGCTGCCCGACACCATCACAGCGCTCGACCCGATGGACGACTTCGAGACTCGCCCCACCGTTCCGGTGCAGGTCGAGGACATCGACGCGTCGGTGGCCGCGAAGAGCAAGCCTGCCACGGCGGCCGACGGCAAGATGGCCGACGTGGACAGCGAGCTCGTCGCACCGGTAACCAAGGTCGACGATCGACCAGCGGCGCGAGCGCACATCGAAGAGCCGGCCGCGACCAAAGCGGTTGTCCGGCAGACGGCTTCGGCCAAGCCGCGGCCCCCGGTATCCGACTCCGAAGCCCCGACCGTCGTGCTGCCGGAAATCACCGGCGTAGGCGCCACGACCCGCCCGGTCGCCGAAGCCAAGAGTGGCACCGGAACGGTCGATGCCAAGGGCGGCAATGACAGCACCACGCCCGATGTCCGCCCGCCGGACATTTACGACACCGGCTCGTTCCGCGTCGCCGATATCCTCGAGCAGGAACTCGCCGAACTGCAGGCCGAGCGCCGTCGCGCCCGCACCAGCAGGCAGCGGACCGCGTCAACTGCGGGACGCGAGTCCTAGCGAGTCCCGTGCTTCGACAACGGTGCCCGTCGGCGCCAGGCGACAGGCCTGGCGAGACGGGCACCGTCGTTTCCGTCGTCCACCGCAGGATCTGTCGCGCCCCGGACGCCATGCCACCGCCGACCCGGAGCTGACGGGCGAGTTCGCCGAGTACGAAGGTTTCGATGAGCCCGCCGGTGGTGGCATCGTTGGTTATGCCGGTGCGCAGATTGGCGGCGAGGCCGGAGTCGTTGAAGACGAGCTTGGGTGTGGCGATCGCCCGTGCAGTGGCGTTGGCGGACCATGCGGGGATCAGCCGGATCAGATAGATGACTTCCAATAGGCCGATGTATTCGCGGATGGTGGTGACCGGGACGCCCAGATCTGACGACAGTCGGCTGTAGTTGAGCAGACCACCGCTTTGTGCGGCCAGGGTTGCGACAAGTCGGCGCATATCGGAGCTGCGTTGAATATCGGCGACCTGATGGATGTCACGGCTCATGATGTCGTCGAGGTAGGACTTGAAGAACTGTGCACGGCGCCGGGGATCGATCCTGCGAACAGCTTCGGGATATCCGCCGCGGGCGGCGATCGCTATATAGTCTCGGCGGCGCAGATCCGACGAAGCGGTCCGCAACCGAGTGCCTTCGGCGAATGCCGCATCGATGAATCCCTCGGGTGTGCCGAGTATTTCGCCCTGCGACAGCGGGAAGAGTTCCAAGGTCTCCGAGCGGCCGGGTAGGGCGTCGGGGAGTTCGCTGAGCTTCAGCAGACGTGCGGAGCCGGTCAGCAGGAATCGCCCCGGACGTGGGTCGCGATCGACGATGTTCTTGATGGCCAGCCAGGGCTCGGGAACTCGCTGGACTTCATCGATCAGCATGGTCCCAGGGGCATCCAGGAATGCGATCGGGTCGGCGGTGGCGGAGGCTCGGGTTCGAGGGTCGTCGAGGTACCGCTTCACGACGTCAGGGCGGTCTCCGAGACATCGATCGGCAAGCGTGCTTTTACCGGTTTGACGTGCACCGTTGATGATGACGACGCGGGTGTCCGATAGCGCCTCTTCGATCAGTCCGGCAGCTCGTCGGGGCAGGTACTCGACGGCTTGTCGCATCGAAGGATCACTAGGTATCGGCCGTCGATCTGCCGACAACTATGCCGTCGATCTGCCGACACATCAGCCGTCGATCTGCCGAAATACCTTCCGTCGATCTGCCGACAAGGTTTCCGTTGATCCGCTCTCTCGGCTTCTATGTCTCTCGCGGCGACGCCGGTAGTCCGATCGGGCGCTTCGCCGGCCAGAACGCCGAGTCCCGGCCAGGGTGGGTACTCCGGCTACCGCTCGGTCTCAGTCGCAGACGGCGCCGTGCGACGCCGAGCCCACCAGCTTCGAATACTTGGCGAGCACCCCGCGGGTGTAGCGGGTCGGCAACGGTTCCCAGCCGTTTCGGCGGTGCGCGAGTTCCCCAGCGTCGACCAGCAGGTCGAGGGTGCCCGCGCCGACATCGAGCCGGATCTGGTCGCCGTCGCGCACGAACGCGATCGGACCACCATCGACCGCCTCCGGCGCGACGTGCCCGACGCACAATCCCGTGGTGCCACCGGAGAACCGGCCGTCGGTGAGCAGCAGCACGTCCTTGCCTAATCCGGCACCCTTGATGGCCGCGGTGATCGCGAGCATCTCGCGCATCCCCGGACCGCCCTTCGGTCCCTCGTATCGGATGACCACCACGTCCCCCGCCGAGATGGTGCCGTCCTCGAGAGCGTCCATCGCCGACCGCTCGCGGTCGAAAACCCGTGCCGTGCCGACGAACACGTCGGAGTCGAAACCTGCCGACTTGACGACGGCGCCGCCGGGCGCGAGCGACCCGGCGAGAATGGTGATGCCGCCGGTCGGGTGGATCGGCGAAGCCATGGCCCGAATCACCTTGCCGTCGGGATCCGGAGGGGCGATGTCGGCCAGGTTCTCCGCCACCGTCCGGCCTGTCACGGTCAGACAGTCGCCGTGCAAGAGCCCGGCATCGAGGAGCGCCTTCATCATCACCGGCACGCCGCCGATCCGATCCACGTCTGTCATCACGTGTCGGCCGAAGGGTTTGACATCGGCGAGGTGCGGCACTCGGCGACCGACACGGGCGAAGTCGTTCAGCGTCAGTTCGACATTCGCCTCGTGCGCGATCGCCAGCAGGTGCAGAACAGCGTTGGTGGAGCCGCCGAATGCCATCACGACCGCGATGGCATTCTCGAAGGCCTCCATGGTGAGAATGTCCGACGTCGTGATCCCGCGCCGGATCAACTCCACCACGGCCTCGCCGCTTCGCCTGGCGTAGCCGTCGCGGCGGCGGTCGGTCGCGGGGGGCGCCGAACTGCCTGGCAGCGACATGCCGATAGCCTCGGCCGCGCTGGCCATGGTGTTGGCGGTGTACATCCCGCCGCAGGCGCCTTCGCCGGGACAGATGGCCCGTTCGATGGCGTCCACGTCCTCGCGGCTCATCAGCCCGCGTGAGCAGGCGCCGACCGCCTCGAACGCGTCGATGATGGTCACCTCGCGCTCGCTGCCATCGGACAGCTTCGCGATCCCGGGCAGGATGGAACCGGCGTACAGGAACACGCTCGCCAGGTTCAGCCGGGCCGCCGCCATCAGCATCCCGGGCAGCGATTTGTCGCAGCCCGCGAGTAGCACCGAGCCGTCGAGACGCTCCGCCTGCATCACCGTCTCGACACTGTCGGCGATCACCTCACGCGAGACCAGGGAGAAGTGCATCCCTTCATGGCCCATGGAGATGCCGTCAGAGACCGAGATGGTGCCGAACTGCATGGGATAGCCGCCGCCCGCGAACACGCCGTCTTTGCAGGCCCTGGCGAGCCGGTCGAGTGAGAGGTTGCACGGGGTGATCTCATTCCAGGAGGAGGCCACCCCGATCTGAGCCTTGTCCCAATCCTCGTCCCCCATGCCGACCGCCCGCAGCATCCCGCGGGCGGCGGTCTTCTCCAAGCCGTCGGTGACGTCACGGCTTCGGGGCTTGATGTCGGGGGCGTTCGGATCATTGGCCACGGTTGCCTATCATCCCCGCTCGGACCGGGATGCGGGCGTCGAACACACCCACCGGGTGACCTGATCGGGACTGCTCCTTGGGGCAGCGCCGGTGCTTCTCAGGAAACTATCAGCACGTTGTTGAAAACGGTGATCAGTATCGTCTATGCTTCTGTGCGGTAGTCCGCTGCCGGGTTCCTGTGATTACGGGCGTGAGATTCCGCCTGGAGCAGGGGGTTTCATCTCGCTGCGCAGATGCGCGGCGCGGGTCGCGTCATCGCGGGCGGACCACCCGCGCACAGTGGCGTGCGCTGATCGAGGCATTTGCCGTGCGCGCAGCGCGTGTTGGGGACGGGCGCTCGGAGCGCGGGTTCATACGGTTTCTGTTTGGGAGGAACACATGTCGTCCGTCGTCGATGAACCGAGGATGCGTGCGGAGCGGCCCGCGCAGCCGGGGTGGTTCGTGAGCCCGCGCGTCGATGTCTTCCTCGTGCTGGGTCTGGGTGCGCTGCTGTCGGTCGTCCTGTCGCTGACCACCGCGCACAAGGGTGCGTTCCTGGTCGCCGCGGTCGGGTTCGCGGTGCTGTCGGACTATCCGCATGTCATGGCGACATCGGCGCGGGTGTGGCTGGATCCGCGGGAGCGTGAGCGCTACGGACGGCATTACCTGATCAGCTGGTTTGTCGTTGCCGCTCTGGTCGGTTCGCTGATGTTCACCGGTTGGACAGTGGTTGTGGTGGCCGTGTGGGCGTACTGGCAGGTGTTCCATGTGCTCAAACAGCACTTCGGCATCATCAACATCTACGCGTCGAAGAACGGATACCGGTCGGGCCGCAAGCTGGTGAAGTACGCGTTGTTCGCGGGATCCCTCGCTCCCGTGGTGTATCGGGCGAGTGAGGGTCTGCAGTTCTCCGAGTATGTGGTGCTCGGTCATCGCCTGCCGTTCTCCGATCTGCGGGTGCCGACGCCGCCTATCCCGTTGCCCCTCGTCCTCGCAGGGTTCGGCGTGGCCGCGGTGCTGATCGGGTTGTTCGTGCGTGAGCAGGTACTGCTGCACCGTTCGGGCGGGCGGGCGCTGCCTGCGATGTCATGGGCGACGTTCGGCCTGGCGGTAGCGTCGTACAACCTCTCGTACCTGCTGGTTTCGGACTTGTTCGCGCTCATCCTGATCGCGACGACCACGCACAGCCTGCAGTATCACCTGATCAACTGGACTCGGAACAACACGCGTTTCCAGTTGTCCGCGGATCCGAAGGAGCGGAAGCTGCTGCTGGCCAGGTTGTCCAGCCGCCGTGCGCTGCCGCTCTATGTGCTGGGTTTCGCGGTGGTGGGCATTGTCACCGGCCAGCTGGATACGATTCTGCTCGGCGTCATTCCGCTGACCTTCGTCTTCCATCACTTCTACATGGATGGTGCGTTGTGGAAGAGCAAGGGCAATCCTGAGCTGGCGTACGATCTCGGGATCGTGCAGCCCAAGCAATGACCATCGACAACGTCGAGATTGTTCGGAACCGGATTTCGGATGTGGTGGTCCGCGTCGCCGATACCCGGCGCGGCAGGCGTGATTTCGTGGGTCTGCCCTGGCGGATCCACGACGCTGATCCGGTGTGGCGGCCACCGCTGCGCCGTGGCGTGGCCGACGGGATGCGTGCCGCGTCGAATCCGTTCCACGCCGAGGCCGATATCACGCATTTTGTCGCCTATCGGGGCGGGAATGAGCCGGTGGGCCGGGTGGCGGTGACGATCGATCGCGAATATGTGCACCGCTACGGCGATTACGGCTTCTTCGGCTTCTTCGAAAGCGTCGACGACGTCGAGGTTGCCGACGCGCTCCTGACGACCGCGCAGCACTGGGCGGGTGCGCGGGGTGCGTCCGTGCTGACCGGGCCATACAGTTACTCGCCTCGGCACGAAATGGGTTTGCTGGTTGATGGTTTCGATCAACCGCCGACAGTGATGCAACCGCACAATCCGCCCTACTATGCCGCGTTGCTGGAAGAGTGCGGATTCCGTCGGCGGTTCGACACCACGACCTACCGCTGGTCGCGCGAGACGGACACCGAGCGTGCGGAAAGGCTCGTCGCGCGTGCCAGGAAGGTGCTGGCGTCGGGGCGCATTCGGGTCCGGACTCCGGATATGCGGCGCTACGACGAGGAACTCGAGCTGCTGCGGCGGATCTACAACGATTCCTTTCACGATCATCCCGAGCACGTGCCGATCAGTGCGCCGGTGTTCGGCCGGATCGCCGCCGATTTGAAGCCGGTACTGGATCCGGAGCTGATCCGCATCGTGGAGATCGATGGAACGGCATGCGGGTTCTCGATGCTGGTCCCGGATCTCAACGGGGTGGTGCCGCGGTCGGGCCGGCTCACCCTGCCGTTGCTGGCGCGGCTGCTGTGCAAGAGGGATCACAGGATTCGCGGTGTCGACACCGCGGTTGTCGTGATGATCGGGGTTGCGCGAGAGCAGATGGGCTTGGGAGCCGGCCGGGTCGTCGCCGGTGAGATCGCGAACGCCGTGCTGTCGGGGCGTTACCGCCAGGTCACCACGACCTGGATCCATGAGCACAACCACTGGTCGAAAGCGCTGGTGGCACAGATGAAATCACCGCCATCGCGTCGGTATCGCGTGTACGAGAAGGCGATCGAATGAACGAAGTGACACTGGTGACGGGGGCGACCGGATGCCTGGGCGCCGCCCTCACGCGAGCTCTCCTCGACGACGGCGAGACGGTCGCCGCGCTCGTCGAACCCGGCGGCGCGGTCATATCGGTGCCGCGGCTCGAGATCCGCTACGGCGACGTCACCGATCCCGGCAGCCTCGCCGCGGCGATGAAGGGCGTCGGCCGGGTCTATCACCTGGCCGGGGTGGTGGTTCCGCTGGACAGCATGGCCGACCGGATGTGGCAGGTGAACACGCTCGGTTCCTACAACGTGGCCCGCGCCGCCGTCGGCGCGGGCGTACAGCGGCTGGTCCATGTGTCGTCCATCGCCGCCATCGGGTACCCGCCCGACGGTGTAGTCGCCGACGAAATGTTCGATGTGCGGGATTCGGTGACCGACAACGCCTATGCGACCACCAAGCGGTCGGCCGAGCGACTGGTGCTCGATCTCGCTGCCGCCGACGGTCTCGATACGGTCGTCGTCAATCCCTCGGCTGTGTTCGCACCGGGTGGCGATCCGCGCTGGGCGTGGTCCCGGATGGCGGGCGCCGCTCGGCGTGGGCTGCTGCGGGCGATGCCGATCGGCGGCACCGCGGTCTGCGCCGTACGCGATTTCGTGGACGGCACGCGAAAGGCTATGCGGCAGGGGCAGACCGGTCGACGGTACATCCTCAATACCGCGAATCTGACCTACCGTGAGATCGGTGAGCGGCTGCTGACCGCGGTCGGGAGACCTGGCTCGGTGCGCACGCTGCCCAGTCGAGCGTTGCGACCGGTCGCGCGGTTCAACGCCGGTTTCGCCCGGCTGTCTCGCGATCCGATGCGGTCGGCACTGCTGGTGCCCGAGAACGTGGAGTTGCTGACCAGGCAGTTGTACTACGACCAGGGGCGTGCGGTATCCGAGCTGGGCATGACCCAGACACCGCTCGATGCGATGTTCCGTGATCTGATCGGTCCCGCACCGGCCGGAGGTGTGCGGTGACAACACATGTCACCGCAGGATCGGAAGCGGCACTGGGTATTTCGATGTCCGAGGCGCGCCGCATGATGGGCGACCTCAAAAGGCCGAGACACTGGGTCTACTGGGCCGATCTGCTGCTCTCGGTCGCCATCGGAGCCACGGCGTTCGTGCTGTTTCCGGCGCGGAATCCGTGGTCGCCGACCGCGGCCGTCTGCGTGGTCGTTTCGGCGTTGGCGTTCTATCGTGCGGTGCTGTTCGTGCACGAACTCGTGCACGCCGCCGAGCAGCTGCGGTCGTTCTCGCTCGTCTGGCATGTGCTGGTCGGGATTCCGCTGCTGTCGCCGAAGTTCATCTACGAGTTCCATCAGGAACACCACGCGTCGCGCACCTACGGCACCGAATCGGACGGCGAGTATGTCGATTACGCCGACCAACCTCGCTGGCGCGTACTGCTCACCCCGTTCACCGCGTTTCTCGGGCTACCGGTCTTCATCATCCGATTCGTCGTCCTCGCTCCGTTGAGCTGGCTGATCCGGCCGCTGCGTGAGTTCGTGCTGACTCGGGCCTCGGCACTGGCCATCGACGCGGAGTTCGTGCGGAAGCTGCCCGATGGTCCGGTTCCGCGCCGGTGGATTGTCCAGGAGGCTGCCTGCTTCGTCTATGGCGTATTGATCGCGGGTCTGCTGCTCACCGGGGTGATTCCCGTCGTTCGTTTCGCCGAGGCGTACGCGGTGATCACGGTGTTGTTGTTCGTGAACTGGTGGCGGGTGCTGGTGTCGCACCGTTATGAGAGCGGTAGCCGGCCGATGTCGTTCCCGGATCAGATCCTCGATTCCGTCGACCATACGTCGCACCCGCTGCTGGCCGAGCTCTGGGCGCCGGTGGGGCTGCGGTATCACGCCGTCCACCACTTCTTCCCATGGCTGCCGTATCACGCGCTGCCCGAGGCGCGCCGCCGGTTGGCGGCGGCTATCCCCGCGGGCGGCGGCTACTGGCACACCGCCGACCGATCGTGGTGGTCGACCTTACGGCGGCTACTTTCCCGGCCCCAACTGCACTTGAACGGAGGTGCGCGGTGACGAAGACGCGAGCGCCGATCACCCGCTGTCACGAGTCCCGCGCAGCCACCTATTCCCGGCGTCTGCCGATCACGCCTGTGCAGGCGCATGGTGTCCGGGTGCGCGATATCGACGGCCGGTGGTATCTCGACTGTCTCGCCGGGGCGGGCGCCATGTCGCTGGGCTGGAATCATCCGGTCGTGACCGAGGCCGTGCGGAACACGCTGGATTCCGGCGAACCGTTGCTGTCACTGGACTTTCACACGCCGACCCGGGACGCGTTCGTCGAGGACCTGCTCGCCACGCTGCCCAGAGGCCTGGCCGACGACTGCGTCGTGCACCTGTGCTCGCCCAGTGGCGCCAACGCGATCGAGGCCGCGTTGACGGTCGCCGAGATCGCGACGGGCGGTAGCGAGCATGTCGCGGTGCAGGGTGGTTTTCATGGCTGCAGCCGGGCGGCGCGGTCGGTGAGTTCCGGTGGCGGACTGCGCACCCGGCAGGTCGCACTATCGCCCGCGGTGCGATTCCTGCCGTATCCCCAGGACTATCGGTGCCCGTTCGGGGTCGGCGGCGAGGCGGGTGTGCAGCGCGCCGTCGACGCTGTCGCGGACACCTTCGACAACCCGCACAGCGGCCTGGTCGCTCCGGCCTCGGTACTGGCGGAGTTCGTGCTCGGTGAGGGTGGGGTGGTCCCTGCGCCGCGGCCGTGGGCGCGAGCACTGCGACACGCGGCCACCCGTGCCGGGGTGCCGTTGATCGCCGACGAGATCCAGGCCGGTGTCTATCGGACCGGGCGCGCCTGGGCCTTCGAACACAGCGATATCGAACCCGACATGATCGCCATGTCCAAGGGCCTCGGTTCCGGAATCCCCATCGCGGTCCTGGTCATCCGCCGGCAGTTCGATGTCTGGGATCCGGGCACCTTCACCGGAACATTCCGCGGGAACGCCATGGCGTTCGCGGCCGCCAGTGCCGTGCTGCGCTACGCGGCGACCTCCGGACTGGCCGCCCACGTCAGCGCGATGGGGGAACTGCTCGGCTCCGGACTGCGCGCGATCGAGCAGCGGTCGGACCTGATCGGAGAGGTGCGCACGGCCGGTCTGATGGCCGGGGTGGAGATCATCGATCCCGACGCGCCGACGGACCATCGCGGTGTCGCACCGCCGAGCGCCCGATCGGCCGCGCGTATCCAGCAGGAGTGCCTTCGGGCCGGGCTGATAGTCGAGACCGGCGGGCGCTACGGCAATGTGGTCCGGTTCTTGCCACCGCTGATCATCGATGCCGCCGAGATCGCCACTGTGCTGGAGATCTTCGACGACGTCGTGCACCGAGTCTCGCTCATGCGCGACTCGGACCGACTGCTGCCGACGGAGACCGCATGATCGACCCCCGCCCCACATCGCCGTTCGACACCGAATTCCTCACCGCGACAGGCGTCGACCACTACCTGGACGCCGTCTCCGCGGCCGCCGGGCACATCGCAGGCGCCTTCCGCGACTCGCCCGCGCCGGGCGTGGTGACCGGCTCCGGTGCGCTGCGGCAACGGATCCGGAGCCTGCCAGTGGCCCCACCTGATGGTGTCGGGCTGGTGGCCGTGCTCGATGAGATCGCCCAGCACGTGGTGCCGCTGTCGACGGCGGTGTCGAATCCCCGGTATGTCGCGCATCTGCACTGTCCACCGGCCATCTCGTCACTGGCCGCCGAGGTGATGCTCAGTGCTCTCAACCAGTCGATGGATTCCTTCGACCAAGGCCCCGCCGCCAGCGCCGTCGAGGAGCACATCATCGAGTGGATGTGCGGGGTGCTCGGCTACGGCGTCGGTGGCGACGGTGTGTTCACCAGCGGTGGCACCCAGTCGAATCTTCAAGGTCTGCTGCTGGCCAGGGACAACTACGCTCGCGAGCGACTCCGCTGGGACATCGGCGAGCGCGGGCTTCCCGGCAGCGCCACCACATGGCGTGTGTTGTGCACGGCGCAAACACATTTCACAGTGACGCAGGCCGCAAGCCTGCTCGGTCTCGGCGCCTGTTCGATCATCCCCGTCGATACCGACAGCGCAGGCAGACTCGATCCGCGTGCACTGACCGCGGCCATCGAGGGCTGCGAGCACGCAGGCCAGCAGGTCATCGCGGTCGTCGCGAACGCGGGCACCACCGATTTCGGTGTGATCGATCCGCTCACGCGGGTGTGCGAGATCGCCCATGACCGCGGTATCTGGGTGCACGTGGACGCGTGTGCCGCGGGCTGCCTGCTGCTCAGCGACCAGCACCGCCATCTTGTCGACGGCATCGGTGGCGCCGACTCGGTGGCGATCGATTTCCACAAGCTGCTGTTTCAGGCGATCAGCTGCGGTGCACTGTTCGTGCGGAACCGGGAGGCGCTGAATGTCATGTCCAGTCACGCCGACTACCTGAACCCGTCCGACGACGACCCGGACGAAACCCGCAATCTCGTCGGGAAATCGCTGCAGACCACGCGCCGTTTCGATGCGCTGAAGATCCTTGTCACACTGCGCGCCTTGGGTGCTACGACCGTGGCGGACATGATCGACAGCACGGTGGCGGCGGCCGCGGCGGCGCACACGACGGCAGCGACGCAGGACCGCCTCGAGGTGATCGGTGCGGGCGGAACCAACACGGTGGTATTGCGCTGGACAGATCCGAGCCTGACATCCGGTCAGCTAGACCAGGTCAACGACGCGATCCGCCACGAGATGGCCACGTCAGGACAGGCTCTGGTCGGTCGCACCCGAGTCGACGGGGAGATCGCCGTCAAGCTCACCTTCGTCAACCCGGTGTGCACGGTGGACATCGCCCGCGACCTGGTCATCGACATCGCCGAATGCGGGCAACTGCTCGCCGACCGGATGTGTGAAGAGGTGGTTGCCCGTGCCTGAACCGCGGTTGCGCATCGATCGGATCCGGTATACCGATTCCGGGTTCGCCGAGGCGAAGCGATGGGAGTACGAGGTATTCGGCCGCGAAAATGCCTATACCGCCGCTGCCGATGACGAGGCGGGGGAGATGCTGCAGTATCGGCGCTGGGAACAATCCTCGGAGTTCTATGTCGGCTTCGGCGTGGAATCCGCCGGTGACCCCGTTGCGGTGCTGCGCGCCCTGCGCTGGGATTCCCGGCTGGGTTTGGACAGCTTCAGCACGATCAGTGACACCCGAGCCTTTCCCCATCCGGCCGGAGGACATCAGGATCTGCTGTATCCCGAGTGGTCGCGACGTTTCGAGCAGATCCGACCCGATACCGTCGCCGAACTGGCCACCCAGGCGGTACGGCGTACCCACCGGCGCGCCGGTGTCATCGACCAGGTGTGGGCCCGGTTCGCCACCTGCCTTGCCGAGGAGGGCGTCCGCTATGTGACGGTGGCGCTCGTCGTCCCGTTGTTCGAGTGGTACCGGCTGCTGTTCGGCGCGGCGATCAGCCGGATCGGCCAGTTGCTGCCCGACTATGTCGGTGCCGACAGCATTCCCGCCGTGATCGACCTGCACGCCATCGATGCCAGCGTCGTCTCATCGAAAACGAAAGTGACACAATGAAATTCGCACGGAAGACCCGCCATATCGACATGGTCAGCACGGTGGACGCGCCGATCGAGCGGGTGTGGGCCGCGGTCACCTCGCCGGAGGGCATCAATGCCGAGTTGCGGCCCTATCTGAAGATGACGGTTCCGCAGCCGTTTCGCGGCAGGACCATCGCTGACATCGATCCGGGAACCAACCTGGGGCGCAGCTTCTTTCTGCTGTTCGGGCTGATCCCGATCGACTTCGACAACATCACCGTCGCCGAGATCGACGCGGGGACCCGTTTCCGTGAGCAGTCGACCATGATGTCGATGAGCGTGTGGGTGCACGAACGAACCCTGCGCCCAGTCGGCGACCGCACCGAAGTGACCGACGCCGTCTCGTTCGTGCCCCGTGCCCCGATGGGCCTGATCCCGGGCTGGGGCCGCGTTCTGCGGGCCACGCTCGCCTTCCTGTTCCGGCACCGGCACCGCCGGTTGCAGGCACATCTCGGCGGACAATCGGCCACGCAGCCGACCGCGAGCGGGCAGTCGTGACGATACGGCGTCGCCGGACCCGGGCGATGCTCGGCGCCATGGTGCCGATGGTGGTCGCGGTCTCAGCGTGTGGCGCGGTCAACGCCGACGCAGGCAAGCCCGCGACCGAACGGTTCGCGATGCTCGAACGCGGCACGGCGCCGGAGGGCACACCGATCACTGCCGCGACCGGATCCGGGGTCTTCGCGGAAGAGCTTTCCGGTTCGGTGGCCTATCTCGACGTGACCACCGACGTCGCAGGCCCGGGCGTGGTGACCATCGGCCCAGGTGCCATCCCGGGAGAAACCGTGCTCAGCCATTTCGGGCCCCAGGAGCAGTTCCCATACGAGGTGATGACGGTATCCGCAACCAGCACCGGCCGATACGTGACCGGACTTGCGGTGACAAACCCGCTCGACACGCGCATCACACTGCAATGCACCATCCTCGGCGGGCTGAGACTCGATCCCACCGCGGGCCAACAGCCCGTAACGGGCCACTGCTCCGGCGGCACAACTCTCACCGGCACCAGCACCGTGACCGGCAGCCGGGATGGGCAGTGGAACGGAAAGACGGTGCAACTGCACACGATCCGGACCGACATCGCCTTCGACGGCCCCGTGTCCGGCACCCTGCGGCAGACCGCCGACACGGTCGACGGGATCGGGATCGCGGCGCGCACGGAACTCGAGACCACACTCGAGGCCGGCGGCGTGCGCTTCCAGCAGAACATCGTCCGCACGGTCGGCCAGAATCAGGGGGCCCGATGACGGCGACTCGAACGGTACCGACTGTCGTCGGCGCCGCAGCCATCACAACCACCGGATTGACGAAAACCTATCCGGGTGCGGCGGTCGATGCCGTCGACCGGCTCGACCTGTCCATACCGCCAGGCGTCGTCTACTGCCTGCTCGGTCGCAACGGCGCGGGCAAGACCACGACCATCCGGATGCTCACCACCCTGCTATCGCCGTCGTCGGGCACCGCCGAGGTGCTCGGGATCCCATTGCACGAGGTGCGCACTCTGCGACCGCTGATCGGGGTCGCCTTACAGGAGGTGGCGCTGGATCCCTGGCTGAATGCGCGGGAGCAGCTGGACCTCGGGCTCGCCATGGCCGGCTGGCCACGAGCCGAGCGTCGCCCCCGGGTCGCGGCATTGGTGGAGCAATTCGGCCTCGGTGATTTCCAGAATCGGCGGATCGGGTCGCTGTCGGGAGGTATGCGCCGCCGGGTCGATGTGGCGCTCGCCGTCTCGCACGACCCGTTGTTGCTCTTCCTCGATGAACCGTCGAGCGGCCTGGATATCGAAGGCAAGGAAGAAGTGTGGCGGGTGATCGCACAGCTGCGCAGTGCGGGACGGACCGTGGTGCTCACCACTCATGACATGGAGGAGGCCGTCGCACTCGCGGACCAGGTCGGCATCATCAAGGCCGGGACCTTGGTCGCCTCCGGGCCCGCCGATGATCTCACCCGCGCGCACGGCGCTCGCGCCGTCGTCACGGCGGACAGCGCGATAGCACCGAACGTCACCGGCGAGCTACAGGCCGCCGGTTTCACCGTCGCCGATTCGGCCGGCGGTGCCCGAGTGCTGACGATCGAGCTGCCTGCCGCGAATGCCGCCCACCTCGGCCGGTTGACCGAGGCGCTCAGCCGAAACGACCTGGGCGCGGCGGAGGTTCGCGTCGAGACCACTTCGCTGCGAGACGCCTTCTTGGAGGCCACCCGATGAGCACGACAACCGCTACTGCTCCGGCGCGGGCCCACCGTCCGCCTGCGCCACCGGTCACGACGCTGATGCTGTTCGCCCGCTACCTCGTCGTCGGCCTGCGCCAGCCGGTGTTCGGGTTCATCTTCCCCATCGTGTTCCCGGTTGTCCTGGTGGTCTTCGTGCGGGCGATGTTCCAGCGCGTGGCCGATCTGCCCGGGTTCCCGCTGACCTCCTACACCGCATACATCGCGCCAGGCATCATCATGCTCATCCCGATGATCGGCTCCGGGTTCGGTGCGAGCACGCTGATCGAGGAGATCCAGTCCGGTTTTGTCGACAGACTTCGGCTGCAAGGTATTTCGTCCGCGCAGATCGTGCCGGCGAAGATCGGCTTCGAGGCGGCGCGCATCCTGCCTGCCGGCGGAATCGTCATCGGGCTGCTTGCGGCACTCGGCGCGCCATTGCGGGCCGGGATCGTCACGGCGGCCGCACTGTTGGTCCTGATGTGCCTGTGGTCGGCGGCCTACAGCTCGCTGTTCTACCTGGCCGCGGTGCGCACGCTGAACCCGCAGGCACCGATCGCGCTGCTGCCGCTGGCGTTGCCGGTGCTGTTCGTGAGCCAGGCCCTCATGCCCACCGACTTCCTGCCGCGGTGGCTGGAGGTGGCCATCCAGCTCAACCCGTTCTCCCACGTCGTCGCGGCCGCGGCCACGCTGATGTACGGAGATTTCGAACCGGTCCGGCTCGGAGCCGGGATCGCGGTCGCGGCAGGTGTTTTCGTCGTGCTGCAGCTCCTGCTGCGACGACTCGTGTTGCGCCGCATCGGCGCCTGAACCCGCACGGTATCCATGACCGAAAGGAAAAGACACCCATGACCGACCCGCTGGAGCAGGTGCTGCGCGAGATCCTGATCGAGGATCTGGATGTCACGCCAGAAGAGATGCACCCTGATGCCGACCTGGTCGCCGACCTCGGTTTCGATTCGCTGTCCTTCGCGACCGGTGTCGTCGAAATCCGTGACCGGCTCGGGGTTTCGCTGGCGAGGGACGACGTCTTCTCCTGCCGCACACTCGGTGATCTGCAGCGGCTCGTCGCGAACAAGCTCGCCGCCACGGTCGGATGACACGGGTACTCATGCCACTCGATCACAAAGGGCCTGCATTGTTGTGAACAGGTTCCTCGCAGCGTTGCTGCACAGCACCGACCGAAGCGATCGCGGTCTGCTCAGCGGCGACCCAGCCGACCTCACCAGAACGGAATGGCGCGAGATACACCGGCGTGCCCGGCGCATCGCCGGTGGTCTACGGGAGGCGGGCGTGCGCCGCGGAGACACAGTCGCCGTACTCGCCGGTGCTCCGGGCGATATCGCGCCCCTGGTGCAGGGCATTTGGCTGGCCGGTGCGGCGGTGACGATGCTGCACCAGCCGACGCCGCGCACCGACCTGGCGGCCTGGGTCGCCGACACGCGGCGTGCTATCGCGGTGGTCGATGCCGCCGTCCTGGTGGTCGGCGATCCCTTCGGTGCGGTCGTCGCCGAGTTCGGCGGGGAGCGCCTCCGCTGTGTCACGGTCGTCGATCTGCTTGCCGGTCCCGACGTGGAACCGGTGGACACCCACGATACCGATCTGGCGTTTCTGCAGCTCACGTCGGGCTCGACCGGTAGTCCGAAAGCGGTGGCCATCACCTATGCGAATATGTACGCCAATATCCGCGCCATGGAGTTCGCGTCACTCATCAATGACCGGGACGTGATGGTCAGCTGGCTGCCACTGTTCCACGACATGGGCATGATGGGGTTCCTGGTCGCGCCGATGTTTCTCGGCGTCGAACTGGTCGCCATCACGCCATCCGATTTCCTCGCCTCTCCGCTGATCTGGGCCGAACTGGTGACCAGGTACCGGGGCTCGATGTCGGCGGCACCAAACTTCGCCTATGGACTTCTTGCCCGCACCATGGCCCGCGCCGGTGCCGGGGACTTCGACCTGTCATCGCTACGGTTCGTACTCAACGGCGCCGAACCCATCGATGGCGCTGTCGTGCAACGATTTCTGGATGCCGGTGCCCGCTTCGGGCTGCGACGCGAGGCGATCGTGCCCGCCTACGGCATGGCCGAGGCGACCCTCGCGGTGTCGTTCACCCGACCGGGCGACGGATTCAGCGTCGATCACGTCGACCCGGAGGCGATGCAAACAGTCGGCCGGGCAACGGTTTCCACCGCAGAAGACACCCGCCGGTACATCGGCCTCGGGCAAACGCTGCCTGGCATCGAGGCGCGGGTGCGCACCGAATCCGGCGCCCTCGCCGACACCAGGCAGATCGGCGAGTTCGAGCTGCGCGGTGACAGCATCGCTACCCGGTACCGGACCGACGCGGGATTCATCGAGGCCGTCGACGATTCCGGATGGCTTGCCACCGGCGACCTCGGCTATCTGACCGAGGACGGCCAACTTGTGGTGTGTGGACGCAAGAAGGACATGCTGATCATCTCGGGACGCAACATCTACCCGGTCGACATCGAACGCGCCGCTGCCGAGGTCGACGGTGTCCGTGCCGGCAATGCCGTCGCCGTGCCCGCGGAAACCACTGAGAGGGGTGAGGGATTCGCGGTCATCGTGGAATCCGCGGCCAGTGCCGAGACCGGCGGACGCGCGCGTATTTCCCGCGATGTCGCGCACCGCGTCGAGGCGGCGCTCGGCGTGAGTCCGCGCCGGGTCGTGGTTGTCCCGGTGGGGCGCATCCCGAAAACGTCGTCGGGGAAGCTGCGCCGACTCGAAGCCCGCGCTCTTCTCGCCATCGGGTAGCAATTGGTATCGGTAATCGTTATTGATAAGGTTCGATAGTGCGTGAACGAGGTATGGCCGCGGCGGTAGCCCCGGCCATACGCACCTTCGGTCGCGCTTCGATCCTGGCGTGGTCCGCGCTCGGTTGGCTGGCCGCCGACGTGGTTCGTGGGCGATTCGCCTGGCGGGAAGCGTTGGCGCAGAGCTGGTTCATCGTGAGCGTCACGGCGGTCCCTGCGGTGTTCGTGTCGATTCCGTTCGGGGTGATCGTCTCCGTGCAGGTCGGAAACCTGACCCAGCAGGTCGGTGCCACCTCGCTCGCAGGGGCCGCCGCCGGGGTGGGAGTCGTTCGGCAAGGCGCCCCGTTGGTCGCGGCGCTTCTGCTCGGCGGGGCCGCAGGCGCGGCGATCGCCGCCGATCTCGGTGCGCGAACCATCAGAGAGGAAATGGACGCAATGCGGGTGATGGGCATCGATCCGGTCCGCCGCATCGTCGCACCCCGCCTGGCCGCGATGACAGT
This sequence comes from Nocardia sp. NBC_01730, assembly GCF_035920445.1. Taxonomy (NCBI): domain Bacteria; kingdom Bacillati; phylum Actinomycetota; class Actinomycetes; order Mycobacteriales; family Nocardiaceae; genus Nocardia; species Nocardia sp. NBC_01730. The sequence continues at coordinate 7,526,180 of NZ_CP109162.1, forward strand.
GATAGCTCCGCTGCTGTGCGTGGTGATCGTCTTCATGGGCCTGTCGACCGGCTATCTGATCAACGTCGGCCTGCAACACGGCGCCCCTGGCGGTTATCTCTCGTCGTTCGCGTCCTTCGTCACGGTCTCGGATCTGGTTGCCGCGCTGGTGAAGTCGGCGCTGTTCGGGATCGTCGTCGTGGTGCTGGCCTGCCAGCGCGGGCTGGAGGCCACCGCAGGTCCCAAGGGGGTTGCCGACTCGGTGAACGCGGCGGTGGTGCTCGGCGTGGTCGCGACATTCGGCCTGAACTTGATCATCACGCAACTGCTCTCGATGTTCGGCTCGCGGGTGCTCGGATGACGGCATCGCCGCTGAACCTTGCCACCGGCCGCATCGGATCGTTCGTCGGCACGGCAGTCGAGCGGCTCGGACATCAGCTGAGTTTCGGGACGCAGGTGCTCGCGGCCGTGCCGCACACCCTGCGTGCCTACCGCAGGCAGACGATGGTCGTGCTCACCGACATCGTGTGGGGCAGTGGCGGACTGGTCGTCGGCGGCGGCACCGCCGCGGTGCTGGTCTTTCTCGGCATCGCGGTCGGAGGATCGGTCGGTATGGAAGGGCTGAACGCGCTCGATATGGTCGGTATGGGCCCGCTGACCGGGTTTGTCTCCGCATATGCGAATACGCGGGAGCTGGCGCCGATGATGGTGGCGATCGGATTCGCCGCTCAGGCCGGCTGCCGGATGACCGCCGAGATCGGCGCGATGCGGATCTCTGAGGAGATCGACGCCTTGGAAGCCCAAGCGGTACGGCCCATCCCGTTCGTGGTGACCACGCGCGTGATCGCGGGGACCACCACGATCATCCCGCTGTACCTCACGACGCTGATCGTCGTCTACCTGTCCTGCGCGGTCGTGGTGAACGTGCTGCACGGGCAGTCCGCTGGCACCTACTTCCACTACTTCGAGTCTTTCCTTCGGCCGGCGGACGTGCTGTATTCGCTGGTCAAGGCCATCGTTCTGGTGGCGGCTGTCATCGTGGTGCACTGCTATCAGGGTTTTCATGCCACCGGAGGGCCCGAAGGGGTGGGTCGTGCGTGTGGGCAGGCCATCCGGGCCAGCCTCATTCTCATCGTGGTCATGGACATGGTGATGACCGCGGTGTTCTGGGGCACGAGCACGGGAATCAGGATCTCGGGGTAGCCATGTGGCGAGGTGGACGAAGTGGTGGGCGCGTGCCGAGTGCCATGGCGCTGCGGGTGCGTGGGCTCGCCGTGGTGGCGATCGGGCTGCTGGTGACCGCGCTGACCACCGCTCACCTGCAGGGCCGATTCCACGATGACGTCTCGCTGACGATTGAGGCCGACTCGCTCGTCGACGGTCTGCTGGCCGGTGCGGACGTGAAGTTCCACGGAGCCGCGATCGGTACCGTACGCCGCGTGCAGACGGCGGGCGACACCCGCCGCGTCGAGATCAGCATCGATCGGGATCAGGCTCCGGCGCTGACCGATCGCGTCGCCGCGAGCTTCACTGTCGCGAATGTGTTCGGCACCCCCGCGATCGAATTGGTGAATCTCGGTGACGGTCCGCCGGTTCGGGATCACGCGGTCGTGCCACTCGCCACCGGCGCCATGGGCGCCACCGCGACCGGGGTGCTGCAGCGCACCGGACGGCTCATGGAGGTGCTCGACTCGCCTCGGCTGCGGAACCTGCTCGACGTCGCGGCCGAGAACCCGGGACTGTTCGGTCCGACCATCGAGGCGATCACCGGCATCGCTCGGGCATTGGAGCAGGATCGTCGTGGGAGTACGGCCCACTACCTGCGGATCGCTGGTGACCTGTCGGATGGATTCGCGGTCCTGGAACCGGAGTTGGTTGACTCGCTGATCGCGTTGCTCGACCAGAGCGAGTACTTCGGCGACGAAACCAACCGCGCACGGACCCGCAAGGCGATTGCCGGACTGAGCCAGGATTTCCTGCCCGGATACGCTCGGCTGTTCGGCGACAACCGCGATCACTTCGCCGAAATCCTTGCTGTGGTACTCGATCTCGGCCTGCCGCTCGGCATGTCCTATGGCTCGATCGCCCCGGCCTATCAGCGCCTGCCCGAGCTTCTCGACCGCATCGGCGCCGCGTTTCCGGTCGTGGACGGAAAGGTGCAAATGCAACTCGAGATCATCGCCGACACGATGCCGCACATCGCCCGCTCCGTCACCGACACCGGTCCGGGAGCCGTTCGATGACGGCGGTACGCGGTCCCGCGATCAAGCTGTCGATCTTCCTGGTTCTGGTGATCGGCTGCCTCAGCCTGATCCTGTCCACCCTGCGTGGGCCGGCAACGGGCGCGGCCACGGAATACGACGCGATCTTCACCGACGTGTCCGGACTGGTCACCGGGGACAGTGTCCGGATGGCGGGGGTCCAGGTCGGCAGGGTCACCACGATCGAGTTGACCACGGACGCGACGGCTCGGGTGCGGTTCACCGTGGGTGGTGACCGGCCCATCCTGGACACGACCCACGCCGCGGTGCGGTATCAGACCCTGCTCGGGCAGCGCTATGTGGAACTGTTCGATGCCCGGCCCGCTGGTACCCGTCTGTCGCCAGGTGCGACGATCCCACGTGAACGCACCGAGCCCAGTTTCGATGTGTCCCGGTTGTTCAACGGGTTCAAACCCTTGTTCAGCGCACTCGATACCGGGCAGCTGAACCGCCTGGGGGAGAACCTGATCCGCGTCCTCCAGGGTGACGGCGCCGGAATCGGCCCGGTACTGGCTGATCTCGACAGCCTGCTGCGGTATGCGAAGAACCGGGATGCGGTCCTCGTGGTGCTGATCCGCAACCTCGGTGAGATCGCGGCGGAGATCGGCGGCAAATCCGAACAGGTCGGCGCGCTCATCAAGCAGGTCGCGGGGATCATCGGAGTGTTCAGCCATCGCGCGGACGAATTGGTGAACTCGCTGCGGGTCGCCGGCTACGGGCTGGAGCCCGATGTCGGGATCCTTGCCGAACTCGAATCCCTCTTCGACGACACCCATGCACCACTGCACCAGCTGCTGCGGCGACTTGCGCCGCGCACCGACCAACTTGTGGAGATCCTGTCCCTGATGCCGGAATTACTCGGGGGCCTGAACGCGAACTACCCCGCGAATGGTCCCTCGCCTGCCTTCACCTGCTCGACGCAGTCCGTCGAACCCCCCGGCATCGGAAGCGCCATTCTCGGCAATCAACATCTGGTGGTGTGCAAATGAGACTCATTACGCACCGAATTCGCACCGATATTTCCGAGGGGCGCCGCGAATTCCGCTGGGGTTCGGCGGGTCTCGCGATCGCCGCGGTCGTCATCGCGGTCGTCGGGCTGGTCCGGCTGATCCCCGGCAGCGAGTACGGGCACGTCGCCGAATTCCGTGACTCCGGTGGCCTGCAGGCCGGCGACGAGGTGCGGATCGCCGGTGTCCCCGTCGGCCGGGTCGGTACCGTCGAACTGGCCGACGACCATGTCCGGGTCGGTTTCGCGGTCCACACCGATCAGCCTGTTGGCGATCGCACGACCGCCGAGGTGCGGCTGCTGACGCCGGTCGGTGGCCACTACCTGGCGCTCACGCCGGCCGGTGCGCAACCACTCGGCGCCAAGCCGATTCCGCGTGAGCGCACCCGGACTCCCTACGAGCTGGCCGATGTCTTCGAACAGAGCATCCCGCAGTTGGGTGGTATCGACGGATCGACATTGCGCGAGACCGTCGCTGAACTCGACGCGGCACTGGCGAATCAGCCCGACGCCCCCCGCGGCATCCTGGACAGTCTCACCGGGCTCACCACGACCATCACGGCTCAGTCCGATCGGCTCGATCGCGCCGTACGAGTTTCCGACGAGTACGTCGCGGCTATCGCGACCGACCGCGAGATCCTCACCGGGTTCGTGCGCGAGCTCGGCATCATCTCCGCGAAGCTCGGTCAGGCCAAGACCGAGGTCATCCGCGCCTTCCAGCTGCTTCGCAGGCTCACCGAAGTCACCCACCGGCCGATCATGGCGTACGGGGATTCGCTCGAACCCGCCATCACCGACCTCGAGCAACTGCTGGCCAAGGTCGCCGACGCACCCGATCGGCTCGACACGGTCATTGCCGCGATCAACGACTTCATCGTCAAGATCGCCGCGTTGACCGGAACGGGCGAACCAGCCGGAGCATCCGAACCCGATCTCTGTGTGCCGCGCGCGGGAAAGGACTGCTGATATGAGGGTCGGGAAACGTCTCTGGTATCCGCTGATCGGGATCGCCGTGCTCGCCGTGCTCGCCGGACTCGGGTCCTCCGCGGTCACACCCCTCGACCGGACAAGTTTCGGCAGGACCGTGTGCGCGGAGTTCACCGATACCGACGGTCTCTACCGGGGCAACGACGTCACCGTGCTCGGCGTCCGTGCCGGGATCGTCGACCACATCGAACCCCTCGCCGACCGCATGCGGGTGACGATGCGCCTCGACCGGGACGTGACACTGCCTGCCGATACCAGCGCGGTCACCATGTCGGGGTCGATCGTCACCGACCGCAGGGTCGAACTCATCCGATCCCACACCGACGGTCCGGAACTGGCTGCGGACACCTGTATTCCACTGTCGCGCACCAAAACTCCGCTCGGTGTCAGCGAATCCTTCGACGCCCTCGGACGATTGACCGCCGACATTACCGGCGGCGTACCCGGTGACACCCGGGCAGGCGACACCCTCGCTGGCCTCGACCGCGCCCTGCGCGACACCGGAACGACCACCAACGACCTGCTTGCGCACCTGTCGCGGCTGGTCGGCGACCCGAGGGACCGGGACGCCACCATGCGGCGGCTGATCGACAACCTCGACCTGCTCACCACCATGTTCGTCGCGAACTGGCCCGATATGCAGCTACTGCTGGACCACCTCTACGACGGATTGGAAGTGGTCGAGGGACTTTCGGCGAACTTCGCACCCATGGTCGACCTGTCCAACCAGATGCTTCCGGTACTGGCACGCAACGTCGACAAGTACGGCGATCGGGTGTACACGGCGCTGGACTCCGCCGTTCCCGCGGTGCATGCCGCGCTGCACAACGCGGGCGGCATCCGAGATCTGCTGTCGCATCTGCCGCCCGCCGTAGATGCCCTCTTGCGCATTCTGTTACCGAACGCGCCCACCGCCGCGGTGATGGGTTGCCCGGCGACCGCTGATACCCCGCTGCCGAGCACAGTGTGCCTGCACGCAGATGGAACCCGGCACGCAGATGGAACGGAGCCGCGATGAGATGGCGTCCCCTCTGTGCCGTCGGCGCGGTCGCTCTGATCGCGGGATGCGGTGTCGACCCGGCCGACCTGCCGGTTCCGGGAGCCGGTGTCTCGGGCGCGAGTTACGAGATCAGGATCGAGTTCGCCAGCGTGCTGAGTCTGCCCGCGAAGGCGAAGGTCATGGCGGACGGCGCCGAGGTCGGCGTCGTGGACCGGGTCGATCTGGCCGACCGGGTCGCCGTCGCGACTGTCGATCTGACATCGACAGTGCGGCTGCCGAAGTCGACCACCGCCGAGATTCGGCAGACTACCCTGCTCGGCGAGTCCTACATAGCGCTTCGGCCGCCGGTCGGCGGCGCAGGTCCGCACCTGACATCGGGCGACGTCATACCGCTGGCGCAGACCCGACCCCCGGACAGCGTCGAGAACCTGTTGCGGGGCATGTCGAACGTACTGGCCAACGGCCGCTTCGACGACCTGGCCGCCGCTATCAGCCGAGTCAACGCCGCGTTCCCCGACGACCGCGAGTACCAGCGTCTGGCAGCGGAGATCCGTGCGGACGTCCACGACCTGTCCACCGGCACAGCGGATCTCGACCGCATCCTCGACGCGGCCGCCGGTATCACCGACGACCTGGCGGTCAAGAAATCCGCCGTCGACCGCGCTCTCGTCCTCGGGCCCGCCCGCGCTGCCGGTCTCAGCGATGTCCTCTTCGGGATCGTCGACCTCGCGGTGGCACTCGGCCATCTCCTGCAGCCCGCCGGTGATCTGGTGTGGCCGATCTACGGCGACACTCTCGATATCTACCGTGCCATGCGCCCGCTGCTGTTGACCGTCGCCGACGCGGACACCACCATCCCGATGAACGTCGACAAGTTCACTCGTCTACTGCGCGACACCCTGATCCCGTATTTCAGTGCGCCACCGAATATCCGGATCCACGGCGTCGCGACGCCGGCGTCCGCCGAACAGCAGGCCGACGCACTGGTTACCGTGCTCCGATCGATCGGAATGGTGCCATGAGCCCGCGCACAACCGCTTCCCTGACCGGTCTCCTGGCCACCACTCTCGCCGGTGCCCTGTATCTCGCCGCCGGCGTCCTCGACATCAATCCGGCGCGAGACACCACAACCATCACGGTGCGGATGCCGACCTCGGGTGGGCTGATGAATACCTCCTCCGTGGATTTGCGCGGCATGGCGATCGGCCGCGTCCGCGACATCACCACCACCAAGGACGGCGTGACCGTCGCCGTCGAATTCGATGCGAAATATCGGATTCCGGTCACCAGTCCGGTCCGGGTCGCGAATCTGTCCGCCGCGGGCGAGCAGTACCTGGAATTCCGTCCGCGCACCGCGGACGGTCCCTACCTAACCGACGGCGCCGTGATACCGGCGGGTCAGGTCGAGATCCCGATCACCGCCGGCGAGATGATGGCACGCCTGGACACTCTGCTCGCCCAAGTGGACCCCGCCGTCGTCGACAGCCTGCTGACGACCCTCGACGATGCCACCGCAGGACGTCACACCGACATCGCCGACCTCGCGCAGTCCGCCACCCTGTTGGCGAACACCTTGCGGGACAAACAGGATCAGATCCACCGGCTCTGGCTCAATCTGCAGACCCTCGCCGACAACTTCGACGGCCACGGCAGCACCTTCACCGCCGTCGCCCCGGTGATCGATCGCGCCGATCCCGAAGTGGTGCACCTGATCCGCGCCTTTCAGGACTACTCCCACGTCGGTGCGAACGTCTGGGACGACACGCTCACACCGATGATGCACAAGATCGACGAATACGTCGCACAGCTGGCTCCGGAACTGGCGTTGATCGCCGGCATCGTCCGGCCCGCCACCGCTCGGCTGCGGCCACTGCGCCTCGACGCAGGCTCGATCGTCGACATCCTGTCCACCATGTTCCCCGAGGGCGGACCCGCCAGGGTGACTGTCATCCCACCGAAGTAATCGAGGTAGAAATGACCGACGAAGCGGCAACGACAACAGACGAGGAATCCTCCGCAGCGGCACGCACCGAACAGGCGAATCATCGGGTTTCCTCGGTGGTTCCGCGAGCACTGGTCGCTGCGGTGGTCGCCCTCACCGCGCTCGCCGGTTTTCTCGGGTGGCGCTGGTACACCACCGAACAGGACCTCGACGCCCTGCGGCGCGACACCGCCGATCGCGACAAAGCCGCAGCGGTCGCCGCGGACTACGCGAAACGGTCGCTGACCTACGACTTCCGCAACCTCGACGCCTTCTTCGACAGCGTGCGGCACGGAACCACCGACCGCCTGTCCAACCGCTACGACACCGTCCACGACACCTTGAGCAAAATCATGACCGAGGCCCAGGTCGTCGCACATGGCGACGTGGTCGGCACTGCTGTCGGCACGGTCGACGGCGACGACTACACCGTCACCGTCTTCGCCACGCAGCAGACGCAGAACGTGCAGCACCCCGAACCGGTCAGCGCCGCCGCCCTGCTGACCGTGAACGTGCATCGCGACGGCGGCAACTGGGTTGTCGCAGACTACCGCTCGCAATGAGAACAGGCAGTGCGATGAGCCGTGGCCGCAGCGGCGAAGCCATGGCGATCGGGCCGTGGATCAGCTTCCGCGGTGGGGAGAGGATCTGGCCGCTCTGACCCACGGCCAGGTCATCAGTGCCCACACGGCTAGCAAGAGGATGGCCACCGTGCCCAGATACCAGGGCCAAGGGCCGAGCGCATCGAGCAGTGACGGAGTTTCGGGTTTCGCGTTGACGAACCCGTAGTTGGTGTCGGCGAGGGTGTTGAATGCGAAGGTCACCACTGCCCAGGCTACGGTGGCCACTACGGCAGTCCGATAGCTGCGCCAGTCCGGGCGCATGCCGATGCCCCACGTGAGGTAGATCGCGGCCCAGACCACGATCAGGTGAATCGCCCAGAAGGCCAAGAACTCGTGGTCTGGAAAGTCTGGACTCTGCAAGACCGGTGAAACGAGCGCTTGGGTGCTCAAGGTGAGACACCAGTAGTAGGTCAGTGCATACGCCCAGCGCCGGTGCGACCACAGCGCATACGCGGCGACCAGGCTCGCGAGATCGGTCAGACGCAGGGGAACCGAGCGACCGATAGTCGGTGGGATCAGGGCGGACGCGTAGATCGTCGAGTACAGCACAAGGGTCGCTGATCCGAAGGATCGGCTGAAACAGCGTGCGGCAGAAGCACTCCGGTGCTTGCGACCGATCCGGACGACGAGCACCGCTCCCGCCGCGAAGACAGCAAGGGCTATCCAGTGCGATAGCCCGTATGCGGAGAACTCCTGGTGCGCCGAGGGCATGTCCACATTGACCGACACATCATTCACAGACCAAGAAGCGGCCGGAAAGGCTGGGCGGTTCATCCGGCGAACGTTCGGGCGATGCTTGCCGGCCTTCGCGTGGCGGAGTTATGCGATGTCCTCGGACAGGTCAGCCGACGGCGCGGTTCGGCAGGGGGCCGAACCGCGCCGGGCATCGTACTCATGCGTGACCTCGCGTGCGACGAACCAGTAATGCGTAAACACAGGCGAGGCAGGACGCCTACTACCGAATAACCGACCGACAACGTCGGAATTGCCACACATCCGCAACTAGGGCAGGTTTGTGCAGTTGGTCGGGGCAGGCTGGTCCGCGAGCCGATCGGTCAACCACTGCTGCGAGGCCGCCAGTGCCGGGAAGAAGGCCAGTACATGGGTCGGCGCCAATCCGGAAATGACGGTGGGAATCTGGGCGTTCGAGTCCAGCTGAACAGTCGCGCCACCACCGCACCAACCGGCGGCCATGTCGCGGATGGGTGTAAACGGCGCTCCCTCATCGTTCACGGCCGCGGCGACGAGCACCGGCGCCGACGGGGTGAGAGTGCCGACCCGCTGCTGGTCGAATGCTGTTCTCAACGCCGGCGACTGATTGATCACGTCGATGAGAGATTGTCCGCTGGTAGTCCATTGGGACGTGAACTGATGTTGCTGCGCCAGTCCGATCGGGACGGCGCATTTGTCCTGAGCTTCGCGCAAGATCGCCTTGCCGGTGTCGTTGAGTTCAGCGTCGAGCACCGGGCGGGTGGCCGGATAGTCGGCGGCGATGCCGTTGAGTATCCACGCGAAGGCGGGTGCGATGGAGGCTCGGCCGTCATTGAATCCGATGAAGTACTCGTCGTCCACCACTGGCCCGCCGACGTAGGCGCCGCGCACGTTCAGATCGGGGGCGTAGCTCGGTTGCAGTTCGGCCGCGCCGGCCGAGGCCATGCCGCCTTGTGAGTACCCGTAGAGAATGACCGGCGCGTTGGGACTGAGGCTGGTGCCGGGCAACCGCAGCGCGGCACGCGCGGAGTCCAGTACCGCGTGGGCTTGCGATTTCCGGTTGAGATAGTCGTGAATCGCGGGCGTGCCGAGGCCCTGGTAGTCGGTCACCACTACCGCCATGCCGCGGGCCAGCAGCGTATAGAGCGCCAGCACGTCGTATTCGACCATCAGGTCGAGCGGAGGCTGGTACTGGACGAACTGTGAAAGCAGTTTCGAGGGCGCGCACTGATCGCCTTGCCCCTTCGTGCCGACCGCGTACGCGATCAGCGGGCGCTCTCCCGGTCCTGTCCACGGCTGAGCCGGTTCCAGATATGTTCCCACCGCCGCGGTCGGCGCGTCGTGGGTATCGCTGCTGACATACATCATGCGCGTCGACGTCGCCGGGATCGCTCCGGTCGGTCCGGGAATCGACAGCGCCAGCCGAGCCGGTTCGGTGCGGACGACGGTGCCCGCTCCCTGCGGCAGCGACGCCGGTGGTACGTAGAAATCAGCGGCGGCGTCCGCGGCAGGCTGCGTCCATGCGTGTGGTGCGGAGATCGCCCCGCCTCCGACCACGATGAGGGTTCCCGTCAAAGCTGCGGTCAATCTGAGTATTCGGCTCCCCACGATTCGATCCTTCCTGCGATTTGGGATACCCATGTCGTCTAGATCGGATACTGAGAGTATCTGTACCCGAGCCCAGAGCCAGGCACAGACGCGCGCCGTGTTGATCGCGACCGCCCGGCGGCCGTTTCAAAGGTCGGCTATCCAGTCGGGGTCATCGACAAGGTCGTCGATAGCCGCAGGATTCACCGAACGGGCTCGGCCCGGCGTCCCGCCGTCGGTGACGGGACTCGCTGGGACTTTTCGCCGTCTATAGTCGCGACATACTGCAACGCACTACCCCTCATCTGCAAGCACCCGCAGCCCTGACTGAAGCGGCACACGGGTAGCCGCAATCTCACAGCAAACTCAGGCTATCAGCTGTGACCGGGATTAGTATCGAACTGTCGGGCTTTCTCACGTCGAGAGGCGGACATATCAACGGCTACGGAAGCGGCCACCCATCGGGCTTCGGGCGAAATATAACGGTATACAGAATGTTTCGTTGAGCCACTGGAGTTGATGAGCAGACGGTGGGCAGCCATGATCTCGAAGGGACGCAGCGCGACCTGAGTTTCGGTATCGCCGCGGAATTGGCTGCGGCGGGATTCGATGATGCACAGGAGATCGGTCGCGGTGGTTTCGGTGTGGTGTATCGGTGCGTCGAGCACTCGCTCGACCGTGCGGTGGCGGTGAAGGTTCTCGATTCCGAGGTCACCGAGGACGAGCGGGCTCGTTTCCTGCGCGAGCAGCGGGCCCTCGGCCGGTTCTCCGCGCATCCGCACATCGTGCAGGTGCTGCGAGCCGACGTCACCACAACCGGCAAGCCCTACCTCGCGATGCCGTTTCACGCACAGGGATCACTGCAGTCGCGGATCCGGGCGAAGGGGCCGCTGCCATGGCAGGAAGTGCTGTCGGTCGGAGTGAAGATCGCCGGTGCGCTGGCGGCCGCGCACACCGGCGGCATCGTGCACCGCGACGTCAATCCCGCCAACATCCTGATGACCGACTATGGCGAGCCGCAGCTGGCCGATTTCGGCATCGCGCGCATCGGCGGTGCATTCGAGACCGCTGCCGGGCTGGTGGCGGGGACCCCGGCGTTCACGGCTCCCGAGGTGCTCAGGGGCGGGGAGCCGACGGTGGCCGCCGACAACTACAGCCTGGGCGCGACGCTGTTCTGTTTGCTGACCGGCCACGCGGCCTTCGAGCGGAGACAGGGCGAGTCGGTGGTCGCGCAGTTTGTGCGGGTCACCACCGAGCCGGTTCCCGACCTGCGGCGAAGTGAAGTGCCCGCGCTGCTGTGTGTCGCTATCGAATCGGCAATGGCCGGCGATCCCGCGGAGCGGCCCGCGACCGCTCGTGAGTTCGGTGATCGACTCCGGAACATCGAGTTCTCGAGCGGCTTGGCAGTGAACTCGATGGTGCTTCCGGCAAGCGAGGTGACCGGCGGGCCCGAGATCGGTGTCGAACCGGCCCCCACACCACCACCGTTGTCTGTGCAGACGGCGCTTGCGACACCGTTGACCCGCTATCGGCCGCCGGAGCCGTCGCGTCAGCCGGTTCAGCGGCGACGGTTGCTCGACATCCTGCGGCAAGGCGAGCCCCGGCGGTTGGTGCTGATCCACGGGCCTGCCGGGTTCGGGAAGAGCACGCTGGCCGCGCAGTGGGTCGATTCTCTCGCCTCCGACGGCGTCCGCGTCGCCTGGCTCAGCGTGGATCTCGACGACAACAACGTCGTGTGGTTCCTGTCTCATGTCATCGAGGCGATTCGCCGCGTGCACCCTGAGGTGGCGGCAGATCTGGCGCAAATCCTCGAGGAGCGCTCCAGCGATGCGACACAGTACGTGGTGGCCACCCTGATCGACGAGATTCACAACCATGGCGAGACAGTGGCCCTGGTGGTCGACGACTGGCACCGGGTGACGAGCCCGGTCACCGTCGCGGCGATGGAATTCCTGCTCGATCGCGGCTGCCATCACCTGCAGATGATCGTCACCAGCCGCAGTCGCAAAGGGCTGCCGCTGGGCCGGATGCGGGTTCGCGACGAACTCGTCGAGATCGACGCGGCCGGCCTGCGGTTCGACGACGTCGAGACCGCCGCGTTCGTCGCGGGCGTCAACGACTTGTCGCTGGCGGCCGAAGAGATCCAGCACTTGCGCGCATCGACCGAAGGGTGGGCGGCTGCCGTGCAACTGGCGTCGCTGTCGCTGCGCGGACGCGACGATCCGGGCGCGTACATCAGCCAGATCTCCGGACGGCATTACGCCATCGGTGAGTATCTGATGGAGAACGTGATCGACACTCTCGAACCGAACATGCTCGAGTTCATGACGCGGACCTCGGTTCCCGAGCGAATCTCTGGCGAACTCGCCGAAGCGCTGGCCGGCGTGACAGGCGGGCAGGAACTGCTGGAGGAGGTTCGCCAGCGGGATCTGTTCCTGCGCGCCATCGACGACGAACTCCGGTGGTTCCGCTATCACGCGTTGTTCGCCGACTTCCTGCGCCGCCGACTGGTCCAGCAGCATCCCGGTCTGCTAGAGGAATTGCATTCGACGGCGTGCGAGTGGTTCGCCGACCACGGAATGGTCACCGAGGCTGTCGATCACGCACTGGCGGCCAACGCTCCCGACCGTGCCGTGGAACTTGTGGACGCGCATGCCGAGGAGTTGTTGGAAACCGGGCGGATGGCGACCCTGCTCGGGCTCGTGGCCAAGCTGCCCGACTCGCTGACGGTGCAGAATCCGGGGCTGCAGGTGAAGATCGCCTGGGCGAACACCGCCCTGCAGCGCCTGGACGTCGCGACCACTGTGCTCGACCGCGCGGATGCGGTACTAGCGGAGGCACCGGCCGACGATGACCAGAGCAACGAGACCCGCGTCGAATCGGCGCTGGCCCGCACCTGCGCGGCTGTGGTCGTAGACCAACCCGTGCGGGTGCCGGAGTCGGTGCTGGTGCTGGCCCGCGAGCCGCTCCGGCCGTATATGGCGGGGGCAATCGCAATGATGGCGATGGGGTCCGCGCTGCATCGCTTCGAGTTCGATGAGGTGTACCGCTGGCATCGCTGGTTCGAGCCGTACCGAAATCGTGTCCGTGGCCCCTTCGCCGTCATGTACTGCGACTGCGTCGCCGGGATGGCCGCCAGCGAGCAACTCGACCTCGCGGCGGCGGAATCCTATTTCCGGACCGCGCTGAGCCTGGCACTGCAGACCGGCCGGCAGTCGTACTCCACCCGGCTGGCCAGTGCACTACTCGGCGAATTGCTGTACGAGAAGGGGCAATTCATCGAGGCCGAGGAGTTGCTGGATGTCGGGTTGGCCGTCGAGGGCGGTGGGGTGGAGTTCCTGCTGGCGGCCTATGGGACCGGGGCGCGTCTGGCCGGGGTGCGCGGCGATCTCGACACCGCACGGCATCGGCTGGACGAGGGCGCCGCGATCGCGGCGATGGTGCCGATTCTGCGGCTCGCCGCCCGGATGGTCAACGAGCGGATCCGTCTGCTGCTGCCGATCGCCGATATCGATCGTCGAGCCCTCGAGCAACTTGCCCCGTACACCGTGCAGCCTGACGTGGCGTCGGCGGTCGCTTCCGAGCTCGCCCAGGGCTCGGCGATCCGGCTGCTGCTTGCCGAACGCACCAGTGTGGCAGCCGAGCTGGCCTGCCGTCGCGCCGAGCAGCTGGTGCGCGAGATCGCCCGGCAGGACCGGCCGCGCGCGCTGCTGCACGCGGAGCTGCTGCGCGGGTGCTGCCTGTCGGCGACCGGGCAGACGCTTCGCGCGGCCGAGCTACTGGCCCCGGTGCTGAGTCGGTGCGCCGAGCTGAGGCTGGTGCGGCCGGTCGTCGATGCAGGCCACCAGCTGCAGCCCGTTATCGAAACACTGTACGTAACAACGAAATCAGAGACTCCGCCGCCGCAGTTCCTGCGGCAGGTATCGGCAGAGTTCGAGCAGGTGCCACTGAGCTGCGGCCGACAGTCCGAGGACGAACCATCGCAGTAGTCGCAGAACGAGTGGGGGCCGAATCGCCCTCACACGACGGCGACGGCCACGATCGCCGCGGCGGGGTGATGCGGATCGTGGGATATATTCGCCTTCGAGTCGGGGATGGTTACCGGGGCCTTGCAGATACCACCGTCCGGCGCGCTGATCCTGTTCCTTGCACGACCGGACGGCAACTGGCGGCTAACCGATCATCGCCGTACTCACCACCGATTCGCTGTCGACCGCAGCCCAGCTCAAACCGGGTGACTTGGTTCGATTTTCGCTACCGATCGGGTCATCAACTCGGTGAGCCGGCCGACCAGGGGTTCGGGGTCGGAGCGGGTCATTGCGGACAGCTCGATGGTCGTAGCCCCGTGGCGTAAGGGGCGGAAGCACACGGACGGACTGGCCGCGGCGGCGGCCGCAGCGGGTACCACCGTGACCCCTAGGCCGCAGTCGACCATGGCGATCTGGGAGGTCACCGACCGCGCCCAGTGCGCCGGGATGGGGCTGAAACCGGCGGCTCGGCACATCGCGCCCATCGCATCGTGGTAGTCGGGTGAGATGTGGCGGTGCAGCCACACCCACGAGTCACTTGCCAGCTCGCCCAGATCGAATGGCTCGAAGGTGTCGGCCGCCCGATGATCGGCAGGTAAGGCCGCGACGAACCGGTCGACGAATATCGTCGTCGCCGTGGTACCGCGGACCGGGGCGGTCTGTCGCACAATCGCGCAATCGAGCGTGCGGTCGAGGAGACCTGCCGCTGCCTCGTGCGTATCGATCTCCTGTGTCCGGATCTCGACGCCCGGCACCTCAGCGTGGAACTCTTCGAGCACGCGCGGCAAGGGCCACGAGAATGCCGAAGCCACCGCACCCAGGCGAATCCGACCACCATGGCCGACGGCCGCGTGCCGCACGGCGGCCTCGGCATCCTCAGCTTGGCGGATCAACGCCCGACACTGCTGCAGGAACACTGTTCCGGCCGCGGTGAGGGCGACCGATCGATGAGTGCGGTGCAACAATTCGCAACCCAGCTGCCGTTCGGTCTGCTTGATTGCCTGCGAGAGCGGCGGCTGTGACATCCGCAGCCGCTCTGCCGCTCGACCGAAATGCAGTTCTTCGGCCACCGCAACAAAATAACGAGCTTGCCGCACCTCGACAGTGATATTCAGAACCTCTTACATTCTCGGCGGCGCCGGCTTCGGCCACTGGGGTGAAGTCCTCACCGTCGCCGCCCAACATCGCGGACTGAACGGCCTGTTGATCGACGGCGGCGTCCGCGACGCCGCCGAACTGGAGGCTCTGCGGTTTTCTGTCTTCTCGCGCAACAATTCCATCCTCGGGACGCGCAAGGACTTCCGCGGCGTGTTCGAGCGTCCCGTGACGATCGGCGGTGTAACGATCCGAACCGGCGATCTCATCGTCGGCGATGTCGACGGGGTCGTCGCCCTGCCGGCCACCGACATCGATCGGATCCTCGACCGCGCCGACGCCCGAGTCGCCCACGAGAAGCAGATCATGTCGCAACTGCTGAACGGGGCCACCACACTCGAGCTGTACAACTTCGGCGCGGCAGGACAGTGACCATTGTGACCGACAACCCGATCTTCGCCGTCGCCGTCAAAGCCGAAGCCCTCCGCGCACAGGGCGCCGACGCGATCACACTCGCCGCCGGAGAACCACAGGCACCCAGCAGCAGCGCCGTGATCGACGCTGCCGTCGACGCCGTCCGCGACGCCACCGCCCACCGCTACGGGCCCGCGCAGGGCGACCCGGAGCTTCGAGAACTCGTCGCCACCCAACTCGCCGCCGACACCGCTCTCACCTGGACTGCCGACGACATCCAGATAACCCTCGGCGCGAAACACGCGTTGTTTCTCGCTACGCACGCCCTGATCGGCCCCGGCGACGAAGTTTTGGTCGGCGCACCCGGTTGGCCAGGACATGCCCTATTGACTGAACTAACCCCATGATCGGGGCAGGTCGGGGCCACTGCGGTCGGGCTCGGTGGGTAGCTTGCCCGCGTGATCGAATCCGAGGAGAACACCCGCGATCTCGCGGGTCTGGTGGTGCCCCGGTCTGGTCGGTTGATAGCCACCGGCGAGGAGTCCGAGCCGTATCGGCTGCTGGACAGCCGCGGGGCGGTGGTCGCCCCGGTGGAGGTATTCCTGCGAGAGTTGCTGGCAGCGGGACGGGCGGCGCCGACGCTGCGCTCATATGGCATGGATCTGTTGCGGTGGTGGCGGTTTCTACAGGCCATCGATGTTGGCTGGGACCGCGCAACTCGGGTCGAGGCCCGCGATTTCAGTTGCTGGATCCAGCTGACGGTGAAGCAGCGCCGTCGGGTCGATCGTTCCGATGGGGCTGGTTGGGCAAAGCATAGGGCAGCAGAAGTCAATTCAGTCAGCGGTAAGCCCGCTCCAGGAGACGGATACGCCCCGGCGACCGTGGCGCATTCGGAGACTGTGCTGCGGACTTTCTACGATTTTCACCGCGATGCCGGAAGTGGGCCGATTCTGAATCCGTTCCCGCTGGATCCGTCGCGGCGGTCCCGTCGGGCGCATGCGCATCGCAATCCGATGGATGGGTGGCCGCGCGAGCGAGTGGGGCGTTATCGGCCGAAGGTTCGGCATCGGATTCCTCGCGCGATTCCTGATCACCGGTTCAACGAGTTGTTCGCGGCGCTGGGGTCGCATCGGGACCGCGCGTTGGTGGCGTTCTGGATCTCGACGGGGGTGCGAGCGTCGGAGCTGCTGGGGCTTCGGCATTGCGACGTCGACCCGGGCCAGCAACTGATCACCGTAGTGCGCAAGGGAACTCGCGCTTGCCAGCAGGTGCCGGCGTCGGCGGATGCGTTCGTTTGGCTGCGGTTGTATCAGGAACAACTACACGGCCAGGTCCCCCAAGGTCGGATCCAGCCGGTGTGGTGGACGCTTCGGCGGCCTCGGCGGCCGTTGAAATATCACGCGGCGCACCGGATGTTCGAGCGCGCCAACGCAGTCCTCGGCTCGGACTGGACCTTGCACGATCTCAGGCATTCGGCCGCGGCCAGAATGGCCCGCGACCCGCAGCTGACGTTGAGCGACGTGCAGCTGGTCATGGGACATGCGCACCTGTCCACCACCGAAATCTACCTGACCCCGAACAGCGACGAGGTGATCGCCGGAGTCCTGGCCCATCATGCCCGCACCGCCGAACAGCGCGACAAACCGGCGCCACCACCACCGGCGCCCGGTTACGACCCGCAGACGTTGAGCGTGTTGTTCGGAAGGAACCTGTGAACTCCATCGTCAAGCACAGCACCCGCAAACCCCTGACCGCCGCTGCGTCGGTAGCCGCCGAGCAGCGGCTGCGCAATGGTCAGCTGCGCACCGAATTTCCGCCACGATCGATCGAGGGATGGTGGCCGCACACGGCAGCCACGACCGAGCAGGTGCAACAGCGGTTGACGGCCCCACCGTTCGCCCCTACAGCGAAAACCACTCGGGGCGGGCGACGACGCGGGGTGGCCAAGATACTGCGCTGGCTGTCGTCGTTCCCAGGTGAGACCTGGCAGGAGCGTTGGCAGGTCAGCGGCGCCGAGGAGCATCCGGGAGCAGGATGGATCGAGCTGCCGATGGCGTGGCTGGCAGCACACGGCGGAACCACCTCCTACGACTCGACCGATCTGACGTCCGGGCTGCTCATGCTGATCTGCGGAGATGTGCTCCGCCCCGGCATGGGTTGGATGCTTACCCGCACGCACCGATATCTCACGACGATGATGGCGCAGGTCAGGGATCCGAACGGGTTCGCCCGGCTGGCAGAACTGGCCGCCGCTGAACCGGCCAGTTCCCGGGCTGACGCGAAGATCTCGGCGACTCGCATCGCCGTGATCCTTGCCTGCAAAGGCGGGACCATCGCTGACATCGTCGTCGGTGACTGCGCGGAACTGGTCGACACCATGCGCCGAGTCCAGACCCGCGGCGGACAGAAGAAAGTCGACTTCTATCTCCGGTTGCGCGCTATGGGCATCTTCGGCGGACACTCGCCGCACAGCATCCGCGCGTTCGGGTTGGCCGGTGGACGGCTGACGATCGAGCAACTGGTCGACCGCTACCGCATCCAATGCCGACCGATCCGAGACCTGCTCATCGACTACCTGCGTGAACGACAGCCGTCTCTGGACTTCTCCAGCCTCGACACGGTCTCGAGGACGCTGGCCGGCCTGTTCTGGGCCCGCATCGAGGCACTGTCCCCCGGCATCGACACTCTGCAGATCCCGACGGAGGTGATGCGCGATTGGAAAGACGGTCTCGGCACCGTCGAACGCACCACCATCAGCAGCACTGGCGAGCGGATCAAAGTGCCGGTGCCGCGGCTGAGCCTGAAAGACGAACTAATCCGGGTGCGGGCCCTCTACCTCGACATCGCGCACTGGGCTGTCGAGGACCCCGCTCGTTGGGGGCCGTGGGTCGCGCCCTGCCCGATCACCAGCGCCGAAATTCAGAAGGCCAAGGAACGCAACCACCGCAAAGCCCGCATGGACCAGCGTACCCGCGAACGGCTGCCCGTCTTGCCTGCCCTCGTGGCCACCGTCAACGACCGGCGTCTCGCAACGGCTGGGCTCCTGGCTGCAGCACAAGCGGCACAACCCGGAGCGATCATCGACGGAACAGGCGGGAAACTTCGAAACGCCATAGTTCCCAAAGCGATCGGGCGATTCATCTGGGCTGAGGAAGTCACGACTGGTAAACGGCGCAACCTGTCCTATGAAGAAGAGGAAGCGTTCTGGGCGTTCGCGACCATCGAGGTCCTGCGCCTGACCGGCATCCGCTGCGAGGAACTACTCGAACTGTCTCACCACAGCATCACCGAATACCGGCTGCCTAGCACAGGCGAACTCGTCCCGCTGCTGCAGATTGCACCCTCGAAAACCGACACTGAGCGCCTCCTGCTGGTCAGCCCCGAACTGGCCGACATTCTCAGCACCATCGTCCAACGCTTACGCAACCCGGACGGCTCCATCCCGCTGGTCGTCTCCTACGACGTCAGGGAGAGAATCTGGAACCCGCCCATGCCGGTGCTGTTCCAGCGCGGGATCGGCAACGAACGCCGCGCCTTCACCCCAACCGCGATCCGGAAACTGCTCATCAACGCGCTCGCCGCGACCGACCTCACCGACCCCAACGGCGACCCGCTGATCTTCAGCCCTCACGATTTCCGGCGGATCTTCGTCACCGACGCCATCATGAACGGCCTGCCACCGCACATCGCACAGGTCATTTGCGGGCACAAAAGCATCGATACAACCATGGGCTACAAGGCCGTCTACCCTGCGGAAACCATTGAGGCACACCGAGCCTTCATCGCACGGCGCCGGTCGGTTCGGCCCGGCGAAGAATACCGCACGCCGACCAACGAAGAGTGGGATGCGTTCCTGTCTCACTTCGAGAAGCGGAAAGTGTCGGTCGGGACATGCGCGCGGGCATTTTCGACGCCCTGCATTCATGAGCACGCATGCGTCCGATGTTCACTCCTGAGACCGGACCCGGCCCAACGAGCCAGGCTCGAAGAGATCCGCGACAACCTCGAAGCCCGCATCGTCGAGGCCAGACGCGAGGGCTGGCTCGGCGAAATCGAGGGCCTGCAGGTCAGCTACAGCGGCGTCAACGACAAACTCGCCCAGATCGACGCCACGCTCCAGCGAACCACAGCAGGGACCGAACTCGGCATCCCCGGATTCGATGCCACTTTCGGAAGGACTGCTGCCCCATAGAAATTAGCTCAGATGCTCCTCAATCCGGCCGCCGCAGCGTCGGTCAATGGCGATTGATGGTTACGGACTACCCTGCCGGTGATGAGCGCAGACGACTGGTTGACCGATACCCGAATCTCCTACGACACTGTCGCGCTGAGCTATGCCGACCAGGTGCGCGATGCCTTGGCTGGACACCCATACCTCCGTGCAGCTCTGGCATTGTTCGCGGACAGCGTGCGGGCCGCTGGCGGCGGGCTCGTAGCCGATGTCGGGTGCGGTCCCGGACACGTTACCGCCTACTTACACGAGCTGGGTGTTGATGCCTTCGGTGTCGATCTCTCCCCTGGGATGATCGAGGCAGCTCGGCGTGACCACCCTGGACTGCGGTTCGAGGTGGGTTCTATGACGGAGCTGGACTTCCCGGCAGCCTCGATGGCCGGCATGCTGGCTTGGCAGTCGTTGATCCACGTCCCCGACGACGAGGTCCCGGCCGTGCTGAGGCACTTTCATCGAGTACTGCGTCCCGGCGGACCACTGCAATTACTGTTCCACGTCGGCACCGAGTCGCAGTTGAAGACCCAAGGCTATGGCGGTCACCCGATGAATGTCCATGTCCACCGTCGGCAGCCGGACCTCATGACGACCTGGCTGCGTGATGCCGGATTCAAGGTCGAGGCTCACATGCTGCTCGCCCCGGAAGAGAAAGCTTCGCAAGCAATACTTTTCGCACGTCACCAGCCTTACCAGTAGTTCAGAGAAACCGAAGTCGTCACCGCCGCAGGAGGAGTCGCGTCACCGGTTTCCACAGACGGCCGATTCCGACTGACTGTCGACGAACTCGACCGCCACCGCACTCCACGCACCCGCGCCCTCATCCTGTCCAGCCCTGGAAACCCCACGGGCGTGGTGTACGACGAGTCCCGGCTGCGTCAGATCGTGAATTGGGCCGGGCAACAAGGTATCTGGATCATCAGCGACGATATCTACCGCGCCTTCGACTACACCGGCACCTACCAACCGGCCCTGCGCGTGGCACCGCAGCTCCGTGAGCGCATCGTCATCGTCGGGGGAGTGTCGAAGGAACACGCCATGACCGGGTGGCGAATAGGATGGCTCGCCGCACCACCGGAAATCATCGCGGCCGCTCGACTTCACGTCTCCCGCACTATCACCCACGTCCCGACCGTCACACAGCGCGCCGCCCGCGCCGCCATGCTCGACACCCACACACCCTTCAAGGCGGCGCGCGACTACCGGCGGCGACGTAAGCAACTCGTGGACGCACTGAACCGGATCGACGGCATCGACTGTCCACTCCCAGACGGCGGCATGTTCGCATTCCCCTATGTCGAGGGCCTCCTACGCGCGCGCGGCTGGAACAGCAGCGCCGAACTCGCCACATGGCTGCTCGACACCGCCCACGTCGCAGTCGTTCCCGGCGAGGCATTCGACGCACCCGGCCGAATTCGGGTGTGCTTCGCGGTCGACGACGACGCACTCGCCACAGCGATCGACCGCCTGTACGACGCGTTCGGCCCCACCTCGGCCCGTGCAGCAGACGCATCGGGGATCGCGACCCGATGAGTGCGGTAACCAAGATCGAACGATTCACTGTTTCACTCACCATCGGTGAGACGCGCGTCGAAATCGCTGGCCTCCACCGCCACGGCACCGGCACGCCCCTGGTGTTCCTTCACGGGTTCGGATCGACCAAAGAGGACTACGTCGACGTCATCCACCAGGCACGACTCGCCGACCACGCCGTACTTGCCTACGACGCACCGGGCTGTGGTGCGACGACATGCTCGGACCTCGACGTCATCTCGATACCGTTCCTGGTTTCGGTCGCCGAGCACGTACTCCGTGCGAAAGAGATCGAACGCTTCCACCTGACCGGACACTCGATGGGCGGGCTGACAGCGCTCCTGCACCGGGAACACTCCAAGGTCACGTGACGATCGAAAGTCCCAGACCCAGCCCGCCGTTATCGCGTTCCCGCGGCCGATCCAGCCGCACCATCCGACCGAACGCGGTGAACGCCATATGTTCCGGCGTGTCCTTGTTTCCTTCGACTATGTCGCCTCGAGCGCAGGCAGAAGAGGGCCCAGACCTTTGCTGAACGCGTTCGCACCCACGCCGTCGAGCAGTGCCTGCTGAAAAAGGAAAGCCGGACCGAGTGTGGTGAGCACACGCGCAACATCGCCTACTTTGACCGCAGGATCGAGCAGCCGTTCCCGCTGGTAACGCTTGATGAGACGCGAAAACTTCTCGCGCACCGTGCGATAGCTCTGTGACAGCAGAGCGCCGAGCACGGGGCTGCGTACCGCCTCCGCCCATACCTGCACAGCGAGTGCCGCGAACTCCCGTCTGTTCTCCTGCCTATCCAAGACACTGAACATATGCTCCAGAACCTCGGCGAGCGGCGGCAACTCATCGCTGTTGAGTACATCATCGAATCCGACCGTAATTTCGTCGAGTACCTCTTCGACGATCGCGCCGACGAGCGCTTCCTTGCTGGGGAAGTAGCCATACACTGCGCCGGAGGACAGACCGGACTCGGTGAAGATGTCCTGCATGGACGTGGCATGGAACCCGGAACGCGTGAAGCAGCGCCGGGCGGCATCGACGACCTGCCTTCGGCGTGCATCACGATAACCTTGGGTAAGACGTGGCATCGTTCGAGTATAAAGAAGGATCATTCGGCTTGAGGGCTCTAGTTTGCACGCTGTCCCGCAGCGCCGAGGTGGAGATTCGGCTCAACCGAATTACGCGCGGGCATGCCGGCCGTCGAGGGTTATCCGTGGTGGCGTATTCGACCATTCCATCAAGCAGAGACCAGTGCCGGAGGGAGGTCCGCGGAGGGCTGGCGGGCGCGGAAGGCGCTGGCGAGAAGGAGGGCCAAAGCAGTGGTCGCCCAAACCAGGAGGGCCGTTAACGTTCCGGCGGTGCCGGCACCGCCGAAATAGGCGACCGAGCGAAGCAGCGAGGCACCAGCCCCTGGGGGCAGCAGCTGACCGAGAGAACCCCACGGCTTCGGCAGCATCTCGGGCCCTGTCGCGGCTGCCGAGAGCGGGTTGCCCAGCAGCAGAAAGGTCAGGCCCCCGATGCCGAGACCGGTACGGCCAGCGACCGTCCCTAGTGCGACTATGGCTCCGGACACCGAGAACGAGATCAGCCCGACTACGCCGGCAAGGACCGGGAAGGACCCCGGGATCAGTGAAAGCCAACCCTGAATGATCGTCATACTCAGCAATCCGGCAGCAATGGAGTAAACCGCCAGGCCGGCCATGCGCGCTCCGACCGATGCGACGACCAGGGCGAGTAGGTAACCGGCCGCGAGACTCGACATCACCAGCGGAAGCACCATGGCCGCAAATCCTCTGCCACCCAGGTCATCGGGGTCGCTGGCGACAACATCCTCGACAAGTGCAGCGGGAGCCCCCGACAACTGCTGGGCGATCTGGGTCATCTGTTGAGCAGCAGCCGGGCTTGCTGCCGAGGAAATCAGCACCTGCGCCCCGACATCATCGGACCCGCCCTCCGTGACGATCGCCCCGTACACCTCCAGATCGACGATCGCGGCACGTGCTGCCGCGGCGTCGGCGACAGTGATGAACTCGAACGAGCCCGGGCCGCGCTGGGCTAGCTGGTCGGCGATCATCGCCGCTTGTGCGCCAGCGACGGCAACGGGCAGATCCCGCGCCTTCGTGTTGGATGCGGGCCAGACGAAAGCGATCAGCATCACCGCCTGAAGCACGGCGGCGGCGATGCCCACGGCAAGCGCGCGTTGCACAGCATTCACGTTGCACTCCCATAAATAGATTGATCATTCCTATTGGCGAGATCAATATCCCGCCGCGCAAATGAGATCACCGGCTCGCTGGTGGACGGCCTGCTTCGAGCTCCGTTCACGACTTCTCGACGCGGAGTCGAGCAGTGATCAGCCAGCCCCGACCAGAACCTTCGGACTGCGGGTTGAACGCCGGAGGCACCGGCCGTTTGAATGACCGAGCGATCGTGCCGAATTCGTGCGCGCCGGGTTCCCAACCATGCCCCTCTAGCCAGGCGTCGAGATCGGTGGTCGGTCCACCGCCCCACAGCCGCACCAGATCCTCGGAAATTGCCGCCCGAGCCTCGCGCAGCACTTCGGAATCTTCGGCGTGATCGGCAGCCAGTTCACTGCCGGGTGCCGACAACTCGGTCATCCGCTCCAGCAGCAAGTCAGCTGCCTCACCTGGCAAGGCGTACAAAATTCCCTCCGCAAGCCATATCGTTGGCGCGTCGGCCCGAAAACCGGCTCCCCGCAACACCTCCGGCCAGTCCTTGCTCAGGTCTGCCGCTACCTCGAAGTGCGCACATTGCGGCACCGCCCTCACGCCCGCGAGTGCACGGCGTTTGAATGCCAGCACCTCACCGAAGTCGACCTCGAACAGACGCGTACCGCTCGGCCAGCCAAGCCGGTATGGGCGGGCATCCATCCCTGATGCAAGCAGCACCACCTGGCTGCACCCGTCACCGGCCGCGTCCAGCAGTACTTCGTCGAAAAAGCGGGTCCGCACCGCCACCTGATCCGACATCAGGTCGAGGAAACCCCTTCCGCTCGACGGCCTTGCCGCCCATGCGGCGGAACTGTAGCCGGCGGCATCGAGAAAGCGCTGCGCGTACGGGTCCTCGAACAACCGGTCCGGCCGGGCACTCTCCCTGGCCCGGAGCGCAGCCACCCCCAGCGACGTCTCTCCGATACCGCTCAACGACACCGAGCCCACCGGCCCCTGCGACGTTCCCATCACTTACCTCCTCAAAAAGATTGAACATTCTGTTTGTATCTTCGCTTCATGAGAGGTCGGTGTCAAACGGAATTGTCATTCTTCTTGATTCGGGGAAGGTGATTGGCGGATCGAGGAGTCGCACCCCTCCGAACTCGACCAAGGTAGATTGACCGGTCGGTTTATAAAATCGGCTTGAGTGCGTTCTTCGATGAGGACGGCCTCGTACTCGACAATGAGGGCGAACATGCCGAATATGAGCTTGCCGTGGTCGGTTGTGGTGTCGACGATCCCGTTGGTCGCATGGGGCAAAGTAGCGAGCCATCTGGTCGGGGTGCCGATTGGATGGTGTCGTCGGCCGTGGCCACGGTGGACGGTGTGTCGGCGGGTGGCACGCAGGTGACGCGGCTCGGTGGGGGCTTTCTGCAGCCACCGGGTCGCAGCTGGTGAGAGTCGGGCGGGGGCGTCCGGTCCGGAACAATCGAACCAGTGGCCGATTGGGCGACCGGGACACGATGGGCACTCGAAGATATACGCGCCGCCCGCTACCAGGCCACCGTCCGCACCGCCGCTATCAACCAATGGCTCCGACACGGGTGAGGGCGGGCACCTGCCCACCCTCACCCACTTTCAAAACTCAAGCTAGTCGGCAGTGAGTTTGGCGGGCATGGAGCGGTAGGCGTGCAAGTTGATCAGGCGACGCGGGATCGGCGGGCCGTCCAAGCGCAGATCCGGATAGCGCTCGAAGAGGGTCCGCAGCGCGATGACGCCTTCCATTCGAGCCAGCCGGTATCCCAAGCAGCCGTGCACCCCGCCGCTGAACGCGAGGTGATCCGCGGCGTTGGCCCTGGTCACGTCGAATCGTTCGGGATCGGGGAAGACGCCGGGGTCGTAGTTTGCGCCCGCCAATGACAGTAAGACCAGGGAACCGCGCTTGATGTGCTGATCGGCGATGTCGACGTCACAGTTGGCGATCCGGCCGGTCATCCGCACGGGGCAGTCGTAGCGCAGGATTTCCTCGATCGCGCCCGGCCACAGCTCCGGCTGTGCTATCAGAAGCTTCAGCTGATCCGGATGCCTGGTCAGCAGCGCGATTCCGTTGCCGAGCAGGTTCACCGTCGTCAAGAATCCGGCGTCCAGCAGCAGTGCCGCGTTGGCCATCTGCTCGCGGCGGGTGAGCTCACCACTCGTCACCAGCACAGTGAGCAGGTCATCGCCCGGTTCTGCGGTGAGCTTGTCGATGCGCTGGTCGAAGTACTGCTTGACCTCGGCCAGCTCGTCGGTGGCGTGGCGATACGTGGTCCAGGTCAGTGCTCGGTCGACCAGCGGCGCACTGTTGAAACCCCACTTCAGCATGGTCGAATGCATGTCGGCGGGCAATCCGAGTATCTCGGCGATGATCGCGACGGGCACCTGTGCGGCGAAGTCCTCGATCAGGTCCGGTCGCGGCTTTGATTCCAGGCGTTCGAGTAGGCCATCGGTCACTTCAACGGCCCGTTGCTCCAATTTGGCGATCGCCCTCGGGCTGAATGCCTGCCCGACCAGGCGTCGGTACCGGGTGTGTTCCGGCGGATCGGTCACCAGCATCGAGGGCGGTTCCGCGAGGTTGGGAAGTCCCAAGTCAGTCTTGGTCAATACCCAGCGGATCGGCTTCGGAATGATCGGATGGTTGGGCGTGACCACGCCGAAGCGATTGTCTCGCAGGATGAGACGGCACAAATCGTAGTCCGTGGTGACGTGCGCTCCCGATAGCTTGGGCAGACGGCCCCGCTGTCGGATCTCCTCGATGAACGGCGACACGCCGAGCAAGCGATCGTCGCCGAAGGCGATTTGTGCGAGCGGATCGCCCCGACGCGCCGACCACAGCAGATAGGACCGCATCAGGCCGTGCAGCAGCAGCCACCGAATCCACGCGCGAGTCAGCACTGCCACCTCCGCTCCGGCCTCTTACCCCATGGTATGCAATGATAGGCAACTTCTATGATGTTGCGCCCCCGTTTGCATGGTTGGCTGGTTCTGTCGCCGATGTTGGTGACCTGCGATCATCGCCACCTCCCGACGACTCGCGCGTGCGTAACCCTGTTTCCAAACGCTCACTTACAGTAATAGGGTCTGTGCGGACGAGGGCTGTCGTCATACGGCCGCAGACCACGAAGCTGAACCGTCACGGGTTGGGGCCAACAGGCGACTCCGCGTAGCAAGCAGTAGCGGGAGTTTCGTAGCCAGCAGATAAGGGTGTCGACTCGCCCCGACACAGTGGCCGCGCCGTGGCTCGCCCCATTCATGCTTCGCGCGTCCTGGACTCTCAGCCATGGCGGACCCGGACGAGGTGGCTGCTAAGGGTGTCGAGGAGAAATCGGCCGTAGCGGACCAACAACCCGGCGAGTCCGCTCGCGATCCACAGGAGTCGGAGCGGGCTCTGCGCCGAACCAAGCGCGCTGTGTGCGTGTTGGTACCAGTTCAGGTGGTCTTCTGGATCTACTTCTGGGCGACCTCTACGAGGTCCGGCCTGCCGGCGCCGATGGTGCTGGTCGCCTGCGTACCGCCGACTGTGGTGACGATCTATGCGGTGGCCACCGTGATGGTCATCAAAGACCGTTTGTGGACAACGATCGTCATCGTCTTCGCCGCTGTGGACATCCTGGTCACTTTCTCGAAGCTGGACTACGACGCGGGCACGACGAGAGACTTCACCGAGCCGTTGTCGCACTCCGGAGCCCTGTACTTTTCGTTGGGCATGCTGACGACTGCGGGCACCGGAACAATCTCGCCCGTCAGTGACGCCGCCAGGACCGTTGTCGATATCCAGATGATCCTCGATCTCCTGTTCTTCGCCATCGCACTGGTCATCGCCGTGACACGATTCACCGAACCCACAGCCTCCACAGCTCGCCGCAACGACGCAAGATAACCGCGGCGGTCCACCCCGAGGAGTTCGGCTTCGACCCGACACCTCAGATCGCCCACATGTGGCCAGCGCTACACCCGCCTACGACACGAAGTGTGATTGCTGCGGCGTCGCTGAGCATTCGGCTGATCGTCGACCGGCTTTTGTCGAGCTCGCGGGCGATTCGGGTGGGAGACCACCCGTCGACGTGGTGGTTGGCCAGTGCCTGTGCGACTACCTCGGGGTCGCGGCGACGGGCTGTGTCGCGTGCACACAGAAGCACGGCCAAATCCCTGAACCCCCGGTTGGCTTGATCGACAGTGTGGGACGGCGTGTGCACGTAACCGCTCGCGCACGTTTCGACGTCATCCGTGACGGAGATGGGTGCTGCGAGCGCCTTCGATCGCCCACCTGGGACGCCCGCGGCGCTGGAGTGCGGACGAAACGTCGATCGAGGAGGTGGTCGAACACGTATTCGCGTCAAGTTTGACGCAAATACGTGCTCGAGTAATGCGCGAGAGGGGACTTGAACCCCTACGTCCGTGGACACCAGAACCTAAATCTGGCGCGTCTGCCAATTTCGCCACTCGCGCTTGATGGTACGACCGTCCAAACTCTACCGGGCTTCACCGCCATCGCGAAGCACCGGGCAGGCGTGGCGTACTCGCCAGTAACCCCACCTGGGATTATAACAATTTGATAACTGTCAACATGAGGAGCGCTCATGTTTCGTACGCATTGGTAACCCGATCGACCAGCGGCTTCGAATATGAGGAGGGGTCATGTTTCTGATTGTTCTGGCACGTTCGTACTCGAATACTCGACGGTAGGCGAGATGTCGTCGAGCAAACGTGAGGATTTCCTCATGATTTTGTGTCATCCTCGCCGGTATCAGGCCGATCCTCTGTGATCACCCGCGTACCGGATAGGGAGCGGCGTGTCGCCGAGGGCATGTCGCACGGAAAAGGAAGTCGAAGCGTCTTGACGATCAACGAGAGCACCAAGACCGGGACCGGACGGAGCGCCAAGGTGGTCGGCGCCGCCGGGAAGGCCGCGGCAGGGGGCGCGCGGTCGCCGCTGCTGGATCGTCTGCTCAGCGGCGTTCCTTACGCGCTCGCCTTCGGCGGGCAAGGCGCGCAGTGGTTGCGTGAGCTGGAGGAGATCGGGCGCGACAGTGCGCTGGAGCCGGAGCTGACCGCGCTGGTCAACGAGGCGGCCGCGCTGCTGGAACCAGTCGCGGCGCAGTTGCTCGTGGTGCGGCCGGTCGGCTTCGACCCGATCGGCTGGATGCTGGAGAACGAGCTGGCGGACACCGACGAGGGCGAGACCTCCGCGGCGCCGTCCGAGCAGGTACTGCGTTCGGCCGCCGTGTCGATGCCCGGTGTGCTGCTGACCCAGGTGGCGGCTGTGCGGGCGCTGCGGCTGCACGGACTGGATACGACTGAGCACGCGCCAGCCGCAGTCGTCGGCCACTCGCAGGGACTGCTCGCGGCCGCCGCGGTCGAGGCGGGCGGTCGGCGCGACGCCGAGCTGCTTGCGATCGCTCAAATGATCGGCGCGGCAGCTGGTTTGGTGGCACGGCGGCGCGGAGTGATGCCGGTGGGCGATCGCTCGCCGATGGTCGCGGTGTCGAACGTCGATCCCGAGCAGCTGCGCGCCGTGGTTGTTGAGGTGTGCGCGGGTCTGGACCCCGCCACGGCGGTGGTGGTGTCGATCCGCAATGGCCGTCGGCGTGCGGTGCTGTCCGGCGCACCGGCCCAACTGGAGCGGGTGCGTCAGCGGTGCGCGCAGCTCCACGACGAGCAGGCGCGCGAGCGTGACGCGAAGGTGCGTGGCGGCTCGGTGTTCGCACCGGTCTTCGAGGACGTGTCCGTCGATGTGGCGTTCCACCACCCGGCACTGGCCGACACCGTCGACCTGGTGACCAGCTGGGCCAACCAGTGCGCTGTGGACGCCGATCTGGCGGGCAGGCTTGCACAGCAGATCCTGGTGGATCCGGTCGACTGGGTCGGCGTCGTCGACGGCATGATTTCCGCTGGCGCGCAATGGATTCTGGACCTCGGACCTGGCGATCTGCTGTCCCGGATCACCTCCGGCTCGCTGAAGGGCACCGGCGTCGGCATGATCGCCGCGGCAACCCGCGCGGGGCAGCGCAGCCTGCTCACGCCAGGGGCTGCGCCGGAGCCGGCGGCCCCGTGGTCGGCGTTCGCGCCGCGGCCGGTCCGGCTGCCCAACGGCCGCATCGTGGTCGAGACCGCATTCACCAGGCTGACCGGTCGCTCGCCGATCCTGCTCGCGGGCATGACCCCGACCACCGTCGACGCGAAGATCGTCGCGGCCGCGGCGAACGCGGGCCACTGGGCGGAACTGGCCGGTGGCGGCCAGGTGACCGAGCAGATCTTCGCCGACCGAGTGGCCGAGCTGAAGAAACTGCTGCACCCGGGTCGCGCGGTGCAGTTCAACTCACTGTTCCTCGACCCATACCTGTGGAAGCTGCAGTTGGGCGGCAAGCGTCTGGTGCAGCGGGCCCGCACCGCGGGCGCGCCGTTCGACGGCGTCATCGTGACCGCGGGCATTCCCGAACTCGAGGAAGCCGTCGCGCTGATCGAGGAACTCACCGAGGTCGGCATCTCGCACGTCGCGTTCAAGCCGGGCACCGTCGCCCAGATCCGGGCCGTGCTCCGGATCGCCGACGAAGTCCCGGACTACCCGGTGATCGTCCACATCGAGGGTGGCAAGGCGGGTGGCCACCACTCCTGGGAGGACCTGGACGACCTGCTGCTGTCCACCTACGCCGAGCTGCGCAACCGCGCCAACGTGGTGGTGTGTGTCGGCGGCGGCATCGGCACCCCCGAGCGCGCGACGCAGTACCTCACCGGCGAATGGGCGGTTCCGCACGGCTACTCCGTGATGCCGCTGGACGGTGTGCTGGTCGGCACCGCGGCAATGGCGACGCTGGAAGCCACGACCGCGCCGGAGGTCAAGCAGCTGCTCGTGGACACTCCGGGTACCCCCGACTGGGTCGGTGCGGGCACCGCGTCCGGCGGAATGGCCTCGGGTCGTAGCCAGTTGGGCGCCGACATCCACGAGATCGACAACGCGGCCTCCCGCACCGGCCGCCTGCTCGACGAGGTCGCGGGCGACGCCGACGCGGTCGCCGGGCGCAGGGACGAGATCATCGCGGCGCTGAACGCCACCGCCAAGCCGTATTTCGGCGACGTGGCGACCATGACCTACCAGGACTGGCTGGAGCGCTACGTCGAGCTCGCGGTGGGCCTGGATCACCGCAAGGACTTCGACTGCGGCAGCGACATCGGCGACGCCATCGCCGAGGCGACCCGCTCGATCTGGCTGGACATCACCTGGCGTGACCGGTTCGCGGAGATGATGCGCCGCACCGAATCCCGGCTGCATCCGGCTGACCGCGGCGAGATCCCCACCCTGTTCGCGAGCGACGAGGACTTCGAGAACCCGGTTGCCGCGCTGTGCACGCTGAAGCAGCAGTACCCGGCTATGGCGCAGACGCTGCTGCATCCCGCCGACGTTCCGTTCTTCGTGGCGCTGTGCAAGACACCGGGTAAGCCGGTGAACTTCGTCCCGGTCGTCGACGGTGACGTGCGCCGCTGGTGGCGCTCGGATTCGCTGTGGCAAGCGCACGACCCGCGCTACTCGGCCGACCAGGTGTGCGTCATCCCCGGCACCGTCGCGGTCGCGGGCATCACCCGGGTCGACGAACCGGTAGGCGAGCTGCTGGACCGCTTCGAACAGGACACCGCGTACTCGCTGGTGCGTGCCGGCGTGGTCCCCGCGGCGGTCGACGCGCGCCGCACCGCGGACGTGACCAGCGGTCCGATCGACGCCGTGCTCGCCGCACCGGACGTGCAGTGGGCCGGTCGCACCGCCATCAGCCCCGTGCACCGTCTCGGCGATCTGACCGAATGGGTCGTCGACGGCAAGGGCGCGGTGCATCCGACCAGTGGCGCGACGCTCGTCGAGACCACAGGACCCGAGCCGGAGCACTCCTACGTCGAGCTGACCGTTCCGCTGTTGGCAGGCAACACGGTCCGCATCCGCATCACGGTTCCGGTATCCATCTACAACGGCGGCGCCCCGGTCGTCACGGAGGCCGACGCGGACGAGGCGATGGCCGCGCTACTCGCCGTCGCCGCCGGACAGGCGCTGCCGGAGGTGAAGGGCAAGGTCGCGCACGTGAACCTGGCCTGGACGCCGGATCTCATCGCCGACCACGCGGGTGTCACCGGCTCCGGCCTGCCCGCGTCGCTGAGCACGCTCGGCCGCACCGCCCCCGACGTGCTGGTCGGCGCCTGCTGGCCCGCCGTGTTCGCGGTGCTGGGCGCCGCGCGCACCGCCAACGGCGAAAGCGTCATCGAGGGCATGCTCGACCTGGTCCACCTGGACCACCAGATCCACCTCGCCGCGGACCTGCCCACCGAGACCAGCGTGCTCGCGGTCCGCGCGGAGGCGGGCGAGACCCTCGACACCGACCTGGGCCGGGTCGTCGAGGTGCATGTGCGGATCACCGCCATGCTGGACAAGCCCGAGACCGGGATGTCCATGCCGGTGCTGGCCACCCTCACCGAGCGCTTCGCGATCCGCGGACGCAATGGCTCGGGCGAGCTGACCGATCCGCCGCGCGCGGCGGGCACGGTGTCCGGCACGGCCAACGACACTCCGCGCAGGCGCCGCAGGGACGTCACCATGGTGGCCCCGCGCGCCATGCACGCGTTCGCGACCGTCTCCGGCGATCACAATCCGATCCACACCACCGATTCCGCCGCGAAGCTTGCCGGTCTCGGCAGCCCGATCGTGCATGGCATGTGGCTGTCGGCCGCCGCGCAGCACGCGGTGTCCGCGGTCGATCCGGACAGCTCGGTTCCCGCGCGGACGCTGATCGCGTGGACCACCCGCTTCCTCGGCATGGTCCGCCCCGGCGCGGAGATCGATGTGCGGGTGGAGCGCGTCGCGGTCGACGCGGGCAGCGAGATCATCGAGGTCTCCTGCCGGGCCGGCGGCGAACTGGTGATGACCGCGACCGGTCGCACCGCGGCGCCGAAGACCGTCTACGCCTTCCCGGGCCAGGGCATCCAGCGCAAGGGCATGGGCCTGGACGCCCGCTCCCGCTCGAAGGCCGCCAAGGAGATCTGGGAGCGCGCCGACAAGCACACCCGCGCGGCGCTCGGCTTCTCCATCCTGGCCGTGGTGCGGGACAACCCGACCTACCTGAAGGCGCGCGGCGTCGAGCACCGGCACCCGGACGGCGTGCTGCATCTGACCCAGTTCACCCAGGTCGCCATGGCGACCCTCGGCGTCGCCCAGGTGGCGGAGCTGCGCGAGGCCGGTGCGTTCGTCGAGGGCGCGATGCTCGCGGGCCACTCGGTCGGCGAGTACAACGCGCTCGCGGCCGTCGCCGGAGTGCTTCCGCTGGAAGCGGTGCTGGAGGTGGTGTTCCAGCGTGGCTCGGCAATGCACGAGCTGGTGCCACGGGACGCCAAGGGCCGCAGTGACTACCGGATGGCCGCCATCCGTCCCTCACAGATCGGGCTGCCCGACGACGAGGTGATCGACTTCGTCAACGGCATCGCTGAGCGGGTCGGCGAGTTCCTCGAGGTGGTCAACCTGAACCTGCGCGGCTCGCAGTACGCGATCGCGGGCACGGTGGCGGGCCTGGCGGCGCTGGAGGAGGAGATCGACCGGCGCCGTGCGGAATTCGGCGGTAGGCGTGCGTTCATCCTGGTGCCTGGTATCGACGTGCCCTTCCACTCCACTGTGCTGCGCAAGGGTGTTCCCGAGTTCCGGCAGAAGCTCGAGCAGTTGCTGCCC
Organism: Nocardia sp. NBC_01730; assembly: GCF_035920445.1. NCBI lineage: Bacteria > Bacillati > Actinomycetota > Actinomycetes > Mycobacteriales > Nocardiaceae > Nocardia > Nocardia sp. NBC_01730. The sequence continues at coordinate 7,559,520 of NZ_CP109162.1, forward strand.
GCTGACCTGCAGCCGGAGACTCTGATCGGCCGCTACATCCCGAATCTGGTGCCCAAGCCGTTCACCCTGGAGCGCGCGTTCGTCCAGGAGATCGCGGATCTGGTGCCCTCCGAGCCGCTGGCCGCGGTGCTCGCCGACTTCGACACCTGGGCGGCCCGGCCGACCGACCTGTGCCGCGTGGTGCTTGTCGAGCTGCTCGCGTGGCAGTTCGCCAGCCCGGTGCGCTGGATCGAGACTCAGGACCTGCTGTTCACCGACGTCGCGCACGGCGGCCTCGGCGTCGAGCGGTTCGTCGAGATCGGTCTCGGCGTGACGCCGACGGTGGCCAACCTGGCAAGCCAGACGCTGAAGCTGCCTGCGTTCGACGCCGCCACGGTCGAGGTGCTCAACATCGAGCGCGAGGCCGCGCTCGTGTACTCGACCGATACCGACCCGGCACCGGTCGACGAGCCGGTCGAGGAGTCGGCGGCCACCGCTTCCGCGGCCCCCGTCGCGGCAGCCGCCCCGGTCGCGGCGCCCGCGCCGAGCTCTGGTGGCGCGCGTCCCGACGACATACCGTTCACCGCCGCCGACGCCACCCGCGTGCTGATCGCGCTGTGGACCAAGCTGCGGCTGGACCAGATCGGTCCGGTGGACACCATCGAGGGCCTGTGCGACGGCGTCTCGTCGCGGCGCAACCAGCTGCTGGTCGACCTCGGCTCCGAGCTCTCGCTCGGCGCGATCGACGGCGCGGCCGATGCCGACATGGGTGCGCTCTCTGTGACGGTGGGGCGGCTGGCGCGCACCTACAAACCGTTCGGCTCGGTGCTGAACGACGCTATCGGCGACCACCTGCGCAAGGTGTTCGGTCCGTCCGGCAAGCGCCCGGCCGCAATCGCCGAACGCGTGAAGAAGGTCTGGGAGCTCGGCGACGGGTGGGCCAGCCACGTGACCACCGAGGTGTCACTCGGCACCCGTGAGGGCACCAGCGTGCGCGGTGGCGACCTCGGCGGGCTGGTCTCCGGCGCGCTGGGTGACGCCGCATCGGTCGACGCGGCCATCGATGCCGCCGTGCAGGCCGTCGCGGCCCGTCGCGGTGTCGCGGTGTCGCTGCCTTCGGCGGGCGGTGGCGGCGGCGCGACCGTCGACGCGGCCGCGCTCGGCGAGTTCACCGAGCAGATCACCGGACGTGACGGCGTGCTCGCCACAGCCGCCCGGGTGGTGCTCGAACAGCTCGGTCTTTCCGAGCGGGTGTCCGCGCCGGAGGCGACCGACGACTCGCTGGTCGACCTGGTCTCGGCCGAACTGGGTTCGGACTGGTCGCGTCAGGTCGCGCCCGCGTTCGACGCGCGCAAGGCGGTGCTGCTGGACGACCGGTGGGCCACAGCGCGTGAGGATCTGGCCCGGCTCTGGCTGCTCGACGACGTCGGCTCCGCCGAAGGCCCGGTGACCGGATTCCTCGGTGCGGGCGAAGCCGTCGCGGCGCAAGCCGACTGGTGGCGTCAGCGTGCGAAGCACGAGGCACGTTCGGTGCTGGCCCGGACGTACGAGCGCATCGCCGAAGCGGCGCGGAGCACCGAAGAGCCCGGGCTCTGGTCGTCGGATGTCGCGGTGATCACCGGCGCGAGCAAGGGATCCATCGCGGCGGCGGTCGCCGGGCGTCTGCTCAGCGGTGGTGCCACGGTCGTGGTGACCACCTCGAGCCTGAACGACCAGCGCCTCGGCTTCTATCGGAAGCTGTACCGGGAGAACGCCCGCCACGGCGCCGCGCTCTGGGTCTTGCCCGCGAATATGGCGTCCTACCAGGACATCGACGAGCTGATCGACTGGGTCGGCACCGAGCAGGTCGACAACGCCGGCGGCGCGAAGATCAAGATCAAGGACGCGATGACCCCGACCCTGCTGCTGCCGTTCGCGGCGCCACGGGTGGCCGGTGACCTCGCGGACGCGGGCGGCCGCGCAGAGCTGGAGATGCGGGTGCTGCTCTGGTCGGTCGAGCGCCTGATCGGCGGACTGTCCAAGCTGGGCGCCGACCACGACGTGGACGCGAAACTGCATGTGGTGCTGCCGGGTTCGCCCAACCGGGGCCTGTTCGGCGGCGACGGAGCCTACGGCGAGTCGAAGGCGGCGCTGGACGCGGTGATCGGCAAGTGGCGGGCGGAGAAATCGTGGTCCGCCCGGGTCACCCTGGTGCACGCGCTGATCGGCTGGGTGCGCGGCACCGGCCTGATGGGCCACAACGACCCGATGGTCGCGGCGGTCGAGAAGGCGGGCGTGCACACCTGGTCCACCACCGAGATGGCCGACGAGCTGCTCAAGTGGTGCACCTCGCGGGCCCGCCAGGTGACCGCGGTAAGCCCGCAGCAGATCGATCTGACCGGCGGACTGGCCAGAGCCAAACTGGACTTGCCCGCGCTGGCCAAGCAGGCCGCAGAGCAGGCCGAAGCCGAGACCGCGGAAGCCGATGCGGCGAGGACGATCGCGGCGCTGCCCACACCGCCGACCATGACCTCGGCACTGCCGGTGCCGGAGTTCGACGGCGTCACCGCCGAACTCGCCGACATGGTGGTCATCGTCGGCGCCGGTGAGCTCGGCCCGTACGGCTCGGCGCGCACCCGGTTCGAAATGGAGGTTTCCGACGAGCTGTCGGCCGCGGGTGTGCTGGAACTCGCCTGGACCACCGGCCTGGTCACCTGGGAGAACGACCCGAAGCCGGGCTGGTACGACGCCGAGTCCGGTGACTACGTGCCGGAACACGAGGTAGCCGAGCGGTACCACGACACGGTGGTCGCCCGCTGCGGCGTGCGCCGCTACGGGGACGACGGCGCGATGGCCGCCGGCGACGACGGCAAGGTGACCGCTCCGCTGATGACCTCGGTCTTCCTCGACCAGGATCTGTCGTTCACGGTGGGCGGCGAGGCCGAGGCCCGCGCCTTCCACGCCTCCGCCCCGGAGCACACGGTGATCACGCCGGTCGCCGACTCCGGCGACTGGACCGTGACGCGCAAGGCAGGCACCGAGATCCGGGTGCCGCGGCGGGCCAAGCTGTCGCGCACCGTCGGCGGCCAGATCCCGACCGGCTGGGATCCGACCATCTGGGGCATCTCGCCCGACATGGCGGCCTCGGTCGACCGGGTCGCACTGTGGAACATCGTGTGCACGGTGGACGCGTTCATCAGCTCCGGGTTCAGCCCAGCCGAGCTGATGAGCTGGGTGCATCCCTCGCTGGTTGCCAACACCCAGGGCACCGGTATGGGCGGCATGACCTCGATGCGCTCGCTCTACATCGACAACCTGCTCGGTGAGTCGCGTCCGAACGACATCCTGCAGGAGGCGCTGCCGAACGTGGCACTGGCGCACGTGGTGCAGTCCTACGTCGGCAGCTATGGCGCGATGGTGCACCCGGTGGCGGCCTGCGCCACCGCCGCGGTATCGGTCGAGGAGGGCGTCGACAAGATCCGGCTCGGCAAGGCGGAGCTGGTGGTCGCAGGCGGCTACGACGACCTCGGTATCGAGGGCATCGTCGGCTTCGGTGACATGTCCGCCACCGCGGACTCCGCGGCCATGAGCGCCAAGGGCATCAGCGACCGGTACTTCTCCCGCGCCAACGACCGCCGCCGCGGTGGGTTCGTGGAGTCGCAGGGCGGTGGCACCGTGCTGCTGGCACGCGGTGATATCGCCATGGAGCTTGGTTTGCCGGTGCTCGGCGTGGTGGCGTTCGCGCAGTCGTTCGCCGACGGCGTGCACACGTCGATCCCGGCACCGGGCCTCGGTGCGCTCGGCGCGGGCCGTGGTGGGCGCGAGTCGCGGTTCGCCGCCGAACTGCGCAAGCTCGGCGTGCAGCCCGACGACATCGCGGTGATCTCCAAGCACGACACGTCGACCGCCGCCAACGACCCGAACGAGTCCGAGCTGCACGAGCGGCTCGCCGCCGCGATCGGGCGGTCGGACGGCGCCCCGCTGTTCGTCGTCTCGCAGAAGAGCCTGACCGGGCACGCCAAGGGCGGCGCGGCCGCATTCCAGCTCATCGGCCTGTGCCAGGTGCTGGAAAACGGTGTGGTGCCGCCGAACCGAAGCCTGGACTGCGTCGACGACAAGATGCGGGAGTACCCGCACCTGGTGTGGGCCCGCGAGCCGCTGCGCTTCGGCGACCGGTTCCCGCTCAAGGCGGGTCTGCTGACCTCGCTCGGCTTCGGGCACGTGTCCGGCCTGCTCGCCGTGGTGCATCCGGAGGCGTTTGTCCAGGCCATCGAGCCAGGCCGGCGTGCGGAGTACCAGCGCAGGGCGCAGGAGCGTCAGCTGGCAGGGCGGCAGCGGTTCTCCGAAGCGATGTGCGGTGGTGCTCCGCTGTACGAGCGTCCCGCGGATCGCCGTCTCGGCGGGGATGGCACCCCCGCCAAGCGGGCTCGGCAGCTGGAAGCCGACGTGCTGCTCTCGCCGGAGGCGCGCCTCGGGCAGGACGGCGCGTACCGGGCGAACGGGTTCGGATGCGCCTGATCGCAAGCGCGGCGGGGCAACCCGCCGCGCGGGGTCCCCGCGCGGGCGCGTCGGCTAGGTCGTAGGCTGCGCGGCTATGACGATCCTCGGTATCGGCTTGGACTTGGTGACTATCTCCGAGTTCGCCGAACAGCTCGAACGCGCCGGAACCACTATGCTCCGGGAAAGTTTCACCGCAGGCGAGCGGCGATACTGCCAGAGTAAAGGGACCGACCCGGCGCGCAGCTACGCGACGCGGTGGGCGGCGAAGGAGGCGGTGATCAAAGCCTGGGCCTCGTCCCGGTTCGCCCGCCGCCCGCAGATCGGGGACAACCCTTATCCCCTGATCGAGGTGGTCAACGACGCGTGGGGCAGGCCGAGCATCAAGCTGCACGGCCTCGCCGCCGAATTCCTGCCACGGGTAAAGGTTCATCTGTCGCTGACGCACGATGGCGACACCGCGGCCGCGATGGTCGTCCTGGAAGACCCGGGCGAGCTGGCCGATATCGTCGAAGACTGAGCGAAGACCAGGTAGACGCGGAACTGATCCCGGCTCGCGCCGGGATCACCCGCTACCGCTCGCTGGCGGTGCGCGATTCCTTCTCCGCCACGAGCAGATAGGCCACCATCAGTCGCTTGAGCTCGGAGACCGCCTCCGCGTTGCTCTGCTCGTCCTGGACCGAGAAGTTCAGCATCGAATAGACCACGTGCACCAGCACTTCGGCCATCATGGTGCGGCGCGCCCGCGGCGTTCGCGGGGTGAGCGGTCGCAGCATCTGCGACACGACCTCGGCGAATTCCTTCTCGTGGATCGCGCCGGTGGCCCGCGTGGACGGGGTGGACTGCATGGCAAGCCACACCTCGCGCCGGGACGGGTCGGTCATCCAGAGGTTGGCCAGGTGATCGACGAACTGGTTCATGTGCCGCAACCAGTCCAGTGACGGGATCTCACCGTGGAAATCGGCAAGCTCCTGGGAAACAGCAACCAAGTCTTGCCGATTCAGTTCACAGACGATGACGTACTTGTTGGCGAAGAACTGATACAGCGTGCCGATCGGCACTTCGGCACGCGCCGCGACCTCTTCACAGGTGAACGACTCGAAACCCACCTCGACGAGCAGTTCCCGAGACGCCTGTAGCAGGGCGTCGAACTTGCGTTTGCTGCGTTCCTGCGTCGGCCGGCGCCGCGGCATGAGCTCCTGCGGGTCGTCCTGCAGCTCCAACGCAGGGTCCAGACGTTGTTTCGACCTGGTCTCCGCGCGTACTTCCACGCATCCAGGCTAACGGTAGGGCATGGGCGCGACACGCGCATGTGCTGTGTTTGTTCAGGTCCGTTGATTTTCCGCACCCATCCGTGACGAATATGGCCTCGAACACATACCGAGCGTGCGTGCATCGTGACGCGCGTTCCGAGCAGGGAATCCATGGGGCTCATGGCTTTCGGCAAGCTCGGTCCCGGTCAATGCGCACAGGGAAGGGGTGGTCTGTGGTAGCTCGATCAGAGATAACTCTTGGCGTTTCTACCGAACGTGGCGCCGTGCACGCGGTAGCGCTCGCCGATGGCGGGAAGCTGTCCGAGCGTGTTCTGCTGCACCGGTCGGAACAGACACAGGGTGACACCAAGGCGGACGTGGCAGCGGCGGTAGCGACGGTGCTGGACGAACTCGCCGCCGAGCTCGGGCCGGACCGCGAGGTCGGCGGCGCGGCGGTCGCCTACCGGGACGCCGCCGAACGGCGCGCCATCGTGTCCGCGCTTGCGGCCGGTCCATGGCACACTGCCTCGATGGTTTCGGCCAAATCCGCTCACCTGAGTGTGGCGAGCTTGATGACCTGGCTCGACGAATACGACAACCTGCTGGTCGGCGAGGTCGTGCCCGGGTACCAGGCGTTCACCCTGGTCGACCGAGGCCGCCGCCGGGTGCTCGCCGCGGTCGGTCAGGCGGGCAGGGCGACATCCGAGTCGCTCGGCGTGGCCGTTGCCGCGGCGTGGGATCAGCTGGATGCGGCCGCGACCAGGCCGGACGCGGTAGTGCTTATCGGGTCGGCGGGCGCCGAGTCGTCGGTGCTCGCCGCGGTGCAGGGCTTCGGCGCGCCGGTGATCTCTTGCAGGATGGCCGCTTTCGCGTCCGCGGTGGGTGCGGCGTCGAGCGCGCGGGTGGCTGCGGACGTGCTCGACGAGCCGGTCGACGAGGTGGTGCCTCGGGTACGCGGCGGAGCGGCGATGTTCGCGGCGGCCAGCGTGCTGGCGGGTGGGTTGCTCGTCGGCGGTGTCTACGCGATGAACGGTTTCGTGCGGCCGACGTCCACCGCGGTGGCGGTCGACGCGCGAGTGACGGCGGATGGCCGTGTCGTCGCAGGCTCGGCCGGTGCCGGTGCCGGTGGCCGCGGTACGGCGCCCGGCGAGAACGGATCGGGGCGGCCTGCCGAGACGGGCGGATCGTTCGCCGAGCCGACGGTGGGGAGCGGAGGTCTTGTCGCCCGCCTGCCGCTGTCGGCTCCGGTGCCGCTGGTGCCTGCCGAACTCGGGTACGAGGCGGAGACGAACGCCGCGGAGTCGCTCGTACCCGGCTCGGGGATCCCGGCGACCCCCGAGGTCGGCACGCCCAACGGCGCGCTGCTCTTTCCCGGCGAGGTCCCGCCGCCCTCCGTGTTCTCCCCGGAAGCCGCGGATTGGTGGGACAAGCACTTCCGCATGATGACGCAGTGGGGGACCCGGCAGGTGCTGCCGACGTAGCTGTGCGCCGACAGCGACACGAATCAGGCCCGGCGCCCTTGCGGCGCCGGGCTTTTCGCTGTCCGGGCTACACCGACAGGTCGCGGCGCAGCTTGGCGACGTGTCCGGTGGCGCGGACGTTGTACTGCGCCACCGCGATCCTGCCCTCCTCGTCCACCAGGAAGGTGGAGCGGATGACGCCGACGACTGTCTTGCCGTACATGCTCTTCTCGCCGTACGCGCCCCATGCGGTGAGCACGCTGCGGTCGGGGTCCGACAGCAGCGGGAAGGTCAGCTGTTCGGCGTCGCGAAACTTGGCCAGCTTGGCGGGCTTGTCCGGCGAGATGCCGATGACGTCGATGCCCGCGCCGTCCAGGTCGGCCGAGTTGTCGCGGAAGTCACAGGCTTGCTTGGTGCAGCCGGGCGTGCTCGCGGCGGGATAGAAGTACACGATCACCTTGCGGCCGCGGTAGTCGGCGAGCGAGACGTTCTTGCCGTCGGCGTCGGGCAGCGTGAACTCGGGCGCGGTGTCGCCGGGGGAGAGTCGTTGGTTGGTGGTCACCTCCAGCACGGTAACCGAATGCCTGGACATCGCGCGGAAGGGAGATCGTCGCGCGGCCCGATAGCGCACGGTGCGGACGGATAGACTCGTCCGCGAGCGCTGGGTGCTTCGCGAACGGCCGACGACACGGCGTGATTCGTGCCCCGGGCGTGGCAATCGACTACAGGAGGGTTTGAACGTGGCAAGGGATACCGAGCGGATCGAGCAGGACATCGAGGCCGCCCGCACTCGGCTGGCGAGCACACTCGACGAGCTCGCGGTACGCACGGATCCGCATCGCATCGCGGACGACACCAAGCAGATCGTGGTCGCGAAGCTCAACGAGCCGAAGGTGAAGTACGGCCTGATCGGGGCGGCCGCCTTGATCGTCGGTCTGGTTCTGCTCAAGATCTTCCGCTGACCTGGTAAACGACGACACCCGGTATGGCGCCGCCATACCGGGTGTCGTCGTTTACCAGGTCAGTTCAGACCGTCGGGCAGGCGAAGCCGTCGCCATCGGGATCCAGGTGCGGACCGTAGCCCGGTTCTCCGCGGAACAGCGGGGCATGTCCCGCGGCGCGAGCATCGTCGCAGTTGGCGTAGGCGCCTCCGGCCGAGCCGGTCTGCGAGTAGCCGGCGGAGCCGGTCGCGGCGGAGCCGGTATCGACAGCCGACGAGCCGGTCCCGGCGGAGCCGGACGGAGGGGCGGCTTGGGCGGCGGGCGCCGCGAGCAGGGTTAACCCCGCGGCGGCAGCGCTGACGGTGAGCCGACGTACGTTCATGTATTCCTCTGTCTGGTTGCTGCGGTGGATGGGCGCCCAACCGGACGCCGCATCCACTGTTGTGACGGCTCGCTCTCTTGTCAACTGCGGGGGAACGGAACTAGGGCATCAGGGGGCGGCGGCCAGACACGGATCAGGTGGTGGGCGTGCCACCGCCGACGTGCTCTGCGGGGATGTTTCCCATGCGTCCGGCCTGGTAGTCGGCCATCGCCTCGATGATCTCAGCACGGGTGTTCATCACGAACGGCCCATATTGCACCACGGGTTCCTTGATCGGCTGTCCGCCGAGCAGCAACACTTCGAGTTCGCCGGTCCGATTGTCTTGGCGCGCATCGGCTGTCACGGTGATCGCGTCCCCTCGGCCGAATACCGCCAACTGTCCGTCGCCTAGCGGCCTGCGTTCCGCGCCGACCGTGCCGTTGCCGGACAGTACATACACCATCGCTGTAAACTGTTGCGGCCAAGGGGTTTCCAGCTGTCCACCGGGTGTGATCGAGGCGTGCGCGTACGCGATCGGCGTGTAGGTGGAACCGGGACCGGTGAATCCACCGACTTCACCGGCGATGAGCCGGACCAGTGCGCCGCCGTCGTGCGAACTCACCAGCGTCAGTTCGCCGCCGCGCAGGTCCTGGTAGCGCGGAGCCGTGAACTTCAGTGCGCGCGGCAGGTTCACCCAGAGCTGGATGCCGTGGAACCGGCCTCCTGCGATGACCATGTCCTCCGGTGGGACCTCGTCGTGCAGGATGCCGGAGCCCGCGGTCATCCATTGGGTGTCGCCTTCGCTGATGACACCGCCTCCGCCGTTGGAATCGTGGTGCACGATCGTGCCGTCGAGCATGTAGGTCACCGTCTCGAACCCACGGTGCGGATGCCAGGGCGCGCCCTTGGCTTCGTGCGGTTCGTAGGCCACCGGGCCCATCTGGTCGAGCAGGATGAACGGATCGGCGGTGCGCAGATCCATGCTGGGGAAGGGCCTGCGTACCTCGAATCCCGCGCCTTCGCGCTGGGTGTGTGCGGTGACTACGCTGCGCACCGGCCGCTCGCGCAGGGTCGCGTCGGGGCGGGGAAGGCGCGGCAGGACCATGATGTCGGGGACGGTGATGGCGGGCATCGGACCTCCTGAGTGGTTGGTGTCCATGTCAACCAAAAGTGATTACACTTCATTCCCATGGTCCGGTGGTTGAGTGACGACGAGCAGGCGACGTGGCAGGCCTATGTGCGGCTGCGCCAGCGTTTGGACGGGGTGATTTCGGCCGGGCTGGCCGAGGATCATCTGTCCCTCGCGGACTACGAGCTGATGGTGGCCCTGTCCGCGGCCCCGAACGGCTGTCTGCGCGCCAAGGAGCTGGCCGCCGAGGTGTGCTGGGAGAAGAGCCGGTTGTCCAAGCACCTGGCCAGGATGGACGCCCGCGGGTTAGTCGAACGGCGACCGGCGGAGGAGGACGCCCGCGGCATCATCGTGCAGCTCACGCCGGAGGGGCGTGCCGGCCTGGAGCGGGCCGCGCCGAATCATGTGGATCTGGTGCGCAGGGTGTTCATCGAGCCGATGACGGCCGCGGAGGCGCGGACGTTGCGGTCGTTGGCGGACAGGGTCGTCGCCGAGGTCGAGCAGGCGACCGAGCTGGGCGCCTGATCGGCGGGCCGCAGGCTCGGACGGTCGGTCTGCTGGATCGGAGCCCGCCGCTTCGACGATCACGCGGCGGGCGGGCCGGACTCGGCTGGGGGAAAGTGCTCCTCGCTCCATCTGGCGTTCCAGCCTCACAACCAAGGGGCGATCGGCGGCTTCACCCACAGCAGCTTCTCGTCGGTGTGCTCGCGCCGGGCTGCCGGATGCTCCGGATGCCGGGCCGCCCAGCTGTCCTTTTCGTCCAGCAGTTGTGCCACCGTCACCCAGGTCTCGTCGGTGCTCGGCGGGTTGGTCTCGGCGGCTCTGGCCAGCTTGCGTCGCGCGGACGCGGGCAGCGCGAGCAACTCGGCTCCGGTGATGCCGCGCTGCCAGACATAGCTCGCCATCCGCCGAGCCTTCTCGGCGCGGCTCTTTGCCGCGGCGTCGCTGTGTGCGTAATCGGTCATGGTGCTGTCCACGGGGTCGGGTGCATCGACCCTAGCCGACCGGGCGGAGGGGGCAGAACGCGGCGAGGCCTCCCCATCCGTGGACGGGAAGGCCTCGCCTCGCCAACAGGTCAGTACGCGCTGCTGACGTTGTCCATCGAGCCGTAGCGGTGCGCCGCGTAGTTGCAGGCGGCGACGATGTTCGCGACGGGATCCCAGATGTCCCAGGAGGTGCCCTCGACGTGGTACGTGGCGAAGGTCGGGTCGATCACCTGCAACAGGCCCTTGGACGGTATGCCCGCGGCGGCATTGGAGTCCCAGAGGTTGATCGCCTGTGGGTTGCCGGTGGATTCGCGCATGATGTTGCTGTAGAGGCCGTTGTAGCTGCCCGGAATGTTGTGCGCGCTCATGATGTCGAGTGCCTGGCGGATCCAGCCGTCCAGGTTGTTCGCGTAGGCCGCCGGGGCCGGGGCCGGCATCGGCGCCGGGACCGCTGCGGGTGCGGGTGCGGGCGCGGGGATCGCCTCCAGGGCGGCCACCTCGGCGACGGGTGCGGCGGCGGGTGCGGCGGCAGCGGGCGCGCCGGCTGGCTGCTGTTCGGCCACCATGGCGATACGAGACGGGACGCTGTCGTCGGCTACGGACACCGCGGAGGAGGCGGCTACGGCCACGACACCCGCGGCGGCGACGGCGATGGTGATGCTTTCGCGGAGCGATGGGCAACGGAAGGAAGAAAAGCGTCTGTCAGGCATTGCGAATCGGTTCCTTGGTTGGGGACTTGTCTCGATCCGGCCGCGTTCGGGCAGCAAGGATCCTGCGGCGTGCGCTCGTGGAGGCTCGCCGTTTCGGCCATGTGCTGTTTTGTGGTTTTGTTGTGGGGGACACCCAGGTCCCCTGGAGCGCGACGTGCTCGTGCGTGCGATGCCGGCTCGCCTTCGGCGGGGCTCGGCCGCGGTGTCGCGCGGGACTCCGCATCTTCGATGCGAAGAATCGGGCGGAAGAATGGGGACCGCCGGTTCGTTGCCGGATTCCGCTCCGCCGACCGCGTGGCTGGCAGCTGCCGTCCGTGCGGTGGTTTTCCGAATCGGTGTGAACAACTCTTCGGGATAACCAAACTTCAGGTCGCTTTGTGACCTGATTGCAGAATGGTCACGCTTGGTTAACGGAGGGTGAACGAATGGCAAATGGGAAGTTCTGGCGATCTTGGAAAGCTCAGGGCGGGGTTGCTGAATCGTTATCTACGCAGGGGGTTTGCCAGTAAACCTGATGTGACGTACGTCACAGAAATTTTTGGTTGCTGGACTGGATTTCGGTGGCCGTGTGGGCATATCCGCGTCCGAATTGTGACTAGTGGTTCGCCTGGGAAAGCCAAGGTCTCGCAATTGTCACGGAGGATTTCAGCGAGATGGGGCTGAAAAGGCCATGTTCTTGCCAACTGATTGCTGGCAAGAACATGGCCTGTTGTGCGCCATCAGGGACTCGAACCCCGAACCCGCTGATTAAGAGTCAGCTGCTCTGCCAATTGAGCTAATGGCGCATGCCCCGTGTTCCGGTGCGGCACAAACCTTAACAGGCCGAGGCCGCAGAAGTGAAATCGTGTCCTGACCGGCGCGGATGCGATGTTCCCCCGCTGTGTTAACACGTCGGGTCGCGGACCTGATCTATCCGTTGTAACGCTGTTGTGTCGACCTGGCTTTCGGATTGGCCCGGTCGTGACGTGCTGGCAGAATGTCCGATTGTGGTCTCGACAGCCTGCGGCGCGCGGGGTGGCGGCGTAGGCGGTTGGTATCCGAAGCCATCGGTGTGTTCCGGAGCACCGAGACTTGAAACGGGGTTGAAATGAGCGTTGGTCAGGGTCGGCACGGATCGGCCGCACGTCGGTCGATACGGAGGATCGCGGGGCCATTGGTTGTGTTCGCCGTGGCCGCGCTGGCCTTGACGGCGTGTTCGTCGTCGGGCGGTACGGAGACCGCGCAGGTCGCCATCGACCGCAACCCGATAACCGAGTTGATCAAGCCGAAGCTGTTGTCTCCGGTCAAGGATGGCGCCGTGGGGGTGTCGCCGGGCATGCCGATGGCATTCAAGGTCGAAGACGGCAAGTTCACCAACGTGACCTTGGTCAATGCGCAGAACAAGCCGGTGGGCGGCAAGCTGGCGGCCGATGGACGGTCCTGGGAGACCACCGAGGTGCTCGGCTATGGCAAGACCTACCGGCTGAAGGCTGACGCGATCGGCCTGGGCGGCGCGAACTCCACGATGCTGAGTTTCACCACGAGCTCGCCGGACAGTCAGACCAAGCCCTACCTGATCCCGGGTGAGGGCGAGGTGGTCGGCATCGGCCAGCCGGTGGCCATCCAGTTCGACGAGAACATCCCCGACCGCAGGGCCGCGCAGGCCGCGATAAAAGTCGCTACGGAGCCGCCCATGGAGGGTGCGTTCTACTGGGTGAACAACCGTGAGGTGCGCTGGCGGCCGGAGCATTTCTGGGCGCCGGGGACCAAGGTGACCATCGACGTGAACGTCTATGGGCGTGATCTCGGCGATGGTCTGTACGGCCAGGACAACATCCACTCCTTCTTCACCGTCGGCGACGCCGTGATCTTCACCGCGGACGACAACACCAAGCAGGTGACCGTCGAGCAGAACGGCCAGGTGATCCGCACCATGCCGACCTCGATGGGCAAGAGCAACACGCCCACCGACAACGGCATCTACATCGTCGCCGACCGGCATGAGCGGATCATCATGGATTCCTCGACCTACGGCGTGGCGGTCGGCTCGCCGGACGGATACAAGACGCCGGTGGACTACGCGACGCGCCTGTCCTACAGCGGAATCTTCTTCCATTCGGCGCCGTGGTCGGTCGGTCAGCAGGGCTACAGCAACACCAGCCACGGCTGCCTGAATCTCAGCCCGGCGAATGCGCAGTGGGTCTACCAAAATGCGAAGCGCGGTGACATCACGATTGTGAAGAACACCGTCGGCGGCACCTTGTCCGGTGTGGACGGCCTCGGCGACTGGAATATTCCGTGGCCGACCTGGAAGGCGGGCAACGCGGACGACAACCGCTGAAGCCGCACCGCGAGAACGCCGAACGGGCCACCGGTCTGGTGGCCCGTTCGGCGTTTCGAGGTTACCGGCAGAGATCAGCTGAGGCTTCGGAGCTCGGGAAATTCTTGGCGAGTGCTGAGTAGCAGTGCGGCCCAGGCCGGGGATTCAAGTCCCTGGCCTGGGCCGCATTCGGGTGAGCGACGGGACTCGAACCCGCGACAGCCAGGATCACAACCTGGTGCTCTACCAACTGAACTACGCTCACCATCGCCGGTGAACAACCGGCGCGGTAGATACTAGCGCGTCACCCCTTCCACTCCCTAATCGGTTTCCGGCGAGGCGTTGACCTGGGCCGATTCCACCTCGTTTCCGGCGATCTGGGCGGCGACCGCGGCGATCTCGGCGGTGGAGGGGCCGGGCGGGGCGACGAACGCGGTGCGCCGGTAGTACTCCAGCTCGCGGATGGACTCCTTGATGTCGGCCAGCGCGCGATGGGTCAGGCCCTTCTCCGGCTGGCCGAAGTAGATCCGCGGGTACCAGCGGCGGCACAGCTCCTTGATCGAACTCACGTCGATCATCCGGTAGTGCAGGTGGGTGTCCAGCAGCGGCATGTCCCTGGCGATGAAGCCGCGGTCGGTGGCGATCGAATTACCGGCGAGCGGCACGGTGCGGGGGGCTGGGACGTACTGGCGGATGTAGTCGAGCACCCGCTGTTCGGCCTCGGCGATGGTCACGGTGGAGCGGCGGACCTCGTCGGTCAGGCCGGAACGCGCGTGCATATCCGCGACCACCGCGGGCATCGCGGCGAGAGCCTGGTCGTCGGCGTGGATGACGATATCCACGCCCTCGCCGAGGATATTGAGATCGCTGTCGGTCACGAGCGCGGCCACCTCGATCAGCTTGTCGCTGTCCAGGCGCAGGCCGGTCATCTCGCAATCCATCCACACCACATATTTGTCGGACACTCGAGCAACATTAGCCGGGTCGGACCGCGGGGCCTTCGGGACGGGGCGTTCGGCCGCCGACTCGGTGCCGTGAACGGTCGGCGTTCAACGCCAGCCGACGCCGATACGGCACAGCAAACAATGAATTGTTACGAGCCTGTGAATATGACCAGCGTGGATACAGTTTCTCGCAGATCGGCGGATGCGTTTTCGGTACGACAGCAAATACTGGGTAAAGCAGTCGGAGTCAGACCGAGACGGAGGACGTGCGATGACCACCCCCCAGGAGAAGGCGGCCGCGGCGCGGCAGGCGGCGCAGGAGGCGGCGCGGGCCGCGGCCGAGGCGGAGGCCGCCGTGGAGGCCGCGGAGCGCGAACTGGCCGAGCAGGAAGCGGCCGCTGCGGGTGCGATCGGTGCGGACCCGGTGACGGCGCCGGAGAATGCCGGGGCGAAGGCGGATCGGACCGCGCAGCGAACGAATGCCGATGCCGTGCCGAAGGAAGCCCCCGCTCCGTCAGGCGCCGCCGAGGAGATCGCCGCGGGATACGCGTTCGAGGGCGCGGCACTGGAGCTGGGCACCGTTGTGGTCGATGGGACCGTGGATCCCGCTGCGCACATCCGGATTCCGCTGCGGACGATGAACCGGCACGGCCTGGTCGCGGGGGCGACCGGCACCGGAAAGACGAAGACGCTGCAGGGCATCGCCGAACAGCTCTCGGGCGCCGGTGTCCCCGTGGTGCTTGCCGACATCAAGGGTGACCTGTCGGGACTGAGCCGGCCAGGGCAGACCGACGACAGAACCAGCGCGCGCGCCGCGGAGACCGGTGCCGAGGAGTGGGCGCCGACCGGGTTCCCGACCGAGTTCGTCTCGCTGGGCACCACCGGAATCGGCGTGCCGATCCGCGCGACCATCACCTCGTTCGGGCCGGTGCTGCTCAGCAAGGTGCTCGAGCTCAACGAGACGCAGGAGTCGACCCTCGGTCTGATCTTCCACTGGGCGGACAAGAACGGCCTCGCGCTGCTGGACCTGAAGGATCTGCGCGCCGTGATCACCCATCTCACCAGCCCCGACGGAAAGGCGGACCTGAAGGGCATCGGCGGCGTTTCCGCGGCCACCGCGGGCGTGATCCTGCGGGCCATGGTGAACCTGGAGGCCGATGGCGGCGACACATTCTTCGGTGAGCCGGAACTGGATCCGGCGGACCTGGTGCGGGTCGCGGGCGGGCAGGGCATTATCACGTTGTTCGAGCTGGGTGCGCAGGCGGCGCGGCCGGTGCTGTTCTCCACCTTCCTGATGTGGGTGCTCGCCGACCTGTTCCAGACGCTGCCCGAGGTCGGTGATGTGGACAAGCCCAAGTTGGTCTTCATCTTCGATGAGGCTCACGTCCTTTTCTCCGACGCCTCGAAGGCGTTCCTGGATCAGGTGGAGCAGACCGTCAAGCTGATCCGGTCCAAGGGCGTCGGCGTGTTCTTCTGCACCCAGCTGCCCATCGACATCCCGAATCAGGTGCTGTCCCAACTGGGTGCGCGCATCCAGCACGCGCTGCGCGCGTTCACCCCGGACGACCAGAGGGCGCTGTCGAAGACGGTGCGCACCTACCCCAGGACCAGCAGCTACGACCTGGAGAACGCGCTCACCTCGCTGGGCACCGGTGAGGCGATCGTGACGGTGCTTTCGGAGCAAGGCGCGCCGACTCCGGTGGCCTGGACCAGGATTCAGCCACCGCGTTCGCTGATGGACGCCATCGGAGCGGACGCGATCAAGTCACACGCGCTGACCAGCGCGCTCGCCGCGAAGTACGGGCAGACCGTCGACCGGGAGTCGGCCTACGAGCTGCTTGCCGCGAAAGTCGCTGCGGCGGAGCAAGATCCGAAAACCGTGCGGACTCCGGGCCGCGCCGCGACGCGCGCGGAGAAGTCGACCGCCGAGCGCATCATGGAGAATCCCGCGGTGAAGGGATTCCTGCGGTCGGCGGCCGCCGCGGCGGGTCGTGAGATCAGCCGCAGCCTCTTCGGCACCCGCCGCCGCTGAGTACCGCAGACGGCCGGACACCGGATCCCGGGCGCCGTGTCTGCCCGGATCAGCGCCCGATGTCTCGGGCGAGCAGATCCGCGGTGGTCTCGCGGCGCACCAGCTCGCGGGCACGGCCGTCGCGCACCGCGATGATCGGCGGGCGCCCGACGTTGTTGTAGGACGAGGCCAGGCTGTGGTGATAGGCGCCGGTGCAGGGCACCGCGAGCACTTCGCCTGGCCTCAGGTCGGCAGGCAGCCGTACGTCGGCGGCGAGGATGTCGCCCGCCTCGCAGTGGCGACCGGCGACCGTCGCGGTCATGTGCGGACCGCACGGATGGCGGTTGGCCACCACCACCTCGTACCGGGCGCCATATAGCGCGACGCGCGGGTTGTCGCTCATGCCACCGTCCACCGTGACGTAGGTGCGCCCCCCGTCGATGTGCTTGACCGAGAGCACTCGGTACAGGGTCACGCCCGCCCTCGCCACGATGGCCCGGCCCGGTTCCAATGCGAACACGGGTCGCGGGAAGTGGTGGCGCGCGCAGGCGGCGTCGAGGGCGTCCTCGATGATGTCGGCGAGTTCGGACAGGTTCATCTCGGCGTCGCCGCTGCAATAGGCCACCGCGTGCCCGCCGCCGAGGTCGAGTTCGGTAAGGATCACGCCGTGGTTCCGCCGGGCCCGCGCCATCTCGGCGACCATGCGCCGCGCGGCCTCGCCGTAGTGATCCGGGTCGTAGATCTGCGAGCCAAGATGGCAGTGGAAGCCGATCAGCGTCAGGTTGGGCTGGCGCATGATCCGGTCGATCGCCTCCGCGGCCATGTCGCTACCGATCGGGAAGCCGAACTTCTGGTCGAACACACCGGTGCGCACCGCGGGATGCCCGTGCACGTCGATGCCGGGGGACAGGCGCAGCAGCACCCGTTGTGGCGTGGTCGCGAGCGCCGCGAGCAGGGTGATTTCGGTGAGTGAGTCGACAACGATCCGGCCGACTCCGGCGCGCACCGCCATCTCCAGCTCGTCGAAGGACTTTCCGTTGCCGTGCAACACGATTCGATCCGGATGCACCCCGGCGGCGAGCGCGACGGCAAGCTCGCCCGCCGAGCACACGTCGACCGAAAGTCCTTCCTGGGTAACCCATTCCGCTACCGCACGGATCATCAGCGCCTTGCCCGCGTAGATGATCTCGGCCTCGGGGAAGGCTTTGCGGTAGGCCCGGCAGCGGGACCTGACCTCCTCCTCGTCGAGGACGTAGGTGGCGGTGCCGTACTGATCGGCGATGTCGGCGAGGGCCACCCCGCCGAGGGTGATCCTGCCGTCGCCGTCATAGTGCGTGTCCCGCGGCCAGACCGCGGAATCGAGGCGCGAAGGCATTCCGGACCGCAAAGATGGGAAGATATCGAGCAGTGTCACGGTGTTCTCCTGGTTTGCCCCGCTTTCTCTCAGTGCGGGGTCGATGCCAGGATTACGCCGGGTGACAGGGCTGTGGGCTGGTCTTTTGCGCATCCTTGACCACCGTCGTGTGGTTCTTGACAGGTTGCTGACGCGGACCGTGACGGAGGTCTCTCAGCCGCCGAGCTTCCGGTAAAATGCGCCCGCGATGGGTGCGGTGAACGCGCGCGGGGCGTATTGGCCTGCGACGCTCATCCCTTTGCTGATCAGGCCGGGAACCACCCGCATCTTGTTGCGGGCCAGGGCGTCGATGGACACCTTGGCGGTGTATTCCGAAGAGACCCACATGAAGTCGGGCACGATGCGGTCCACGATCGAGGCGTCCGTGGGATCGGGGGTCTCGGTGCGGACCGGGCCCGGGGCGAGCAAGGTGACGTGCACCCCGGAGTCTTTCAGCTCGCCGCGCAGCGACTCGGAGAAGGTGTTGGCGAACGCCTTGCTCGCGGCGTAGGTGGCGTTGTTCGGGATCGGCATATTGCCCGCCGCCGAGCCGCTGATCAGGATGCCGCCGCCACCGCGGGCGATCATGCCCGGCAGCACGGCAAGCGTCAGATCGTGCACCGCGACGGCATTGAGCTCCATCTGGGCGCGCTCATAGGCCGGATCGAGTTCGGCGACCGCGCCGAAGGTCGCGATCCCCGCGTTGTTGCACAGAATGGCGATGTCGCGGGCGGCCAACTCCTCGACCAAGTCGTCGCGCTGGGTGCGATCGGCCAGGTCGACCGCGCGCACCTCGGCAGCGATGCCGTGCGCGAGCGTCAGCCGCTGCGCGAGTTCGGTGAGCAGCTCATCGCGGCGGGCGACCAGGATCAGCGAGTAGCCGCGGGCGGCGAGTTCGGCGGCCAACGCGGTGCCGATGCCGGAGGAGGCGCCGGTGACGACCGCGCGGTTCTCGGAGGTGGGAGAGGGCAGGCTCACCTGGTGCAGCATAGAGGGCGCAGCCGGACGGATGACACTGTGCGTGAAACGAATGATGTCGCGCCGTCGTGTGAACGTGACAGCGCCCGGGCGTCGACGATGTCGACCGGCTGCCGGAGGTGCCGGTCAGAGGCGCGCGGCCAGGCGGGTGCCCTGGTCGATAGCTCGTTTGGCGTCGAGTTCGGCGGCGAGGTCCGCACCACCGATGAGATGCGGGTCGACGCCCGCGGCGCGCAGCGGGGCCACCAGATCACGGACGGACTCCTGACCGGCACAGACGACAATGTTGTCAACCGGGATCAGCTGGGGACGTCGGCGTTTCGCGCCGAAGCTGACGTGCAGGCCGTTGTCGTCGATGCGCTCGTAGTTCACACCGCCGATCTGCTCGACGCCCTTGGCTTTCAGCGCCGCGCGGTGCACCCAGCCGGAGGTCTTGCCGAGGTCTTTGCCGAACGGCGTCGTCTTGCGTTGCAGCAGAACGACTTCGCGGGCGGCGGGAGCGGGCCTGGGTGTGGCGAGCTGGCCGGGGACCTGCTGGTCGTCGGAGGTGACGCCCCACTCTTCCTTCCACTCGTCCAGCTTCAGCGCGGGATGTCCTTCGACGGTGAGGAATTCGCTGACGTCGTAGCCGATGCCGCCCGCCCCGATCACGGCGACGCGCTTGCCGACCAGCTTCTCCTCGCGCACCAGCTCGGCGTAGGTGAGCACCATGGCGTGGTCGATGCCGGGGATGTTCGGGATGCGCGGCTGGACGCCGGTGGCGATCACCACCTCGTCGTAGCGACCCTCGATGAGTTCGTCTGCGCCGACTCTTTTGTTCAAATGCACAGTGACGCCGGTGATCTCGAGCATCCGGTTGTAGTAGCGGATCGACTCGTCGAACTCCTCCTTGCCCGGGATTCGGCGTGCGATGTCGAACTGTCCGCCCACCTTGTCGTCGGCCTCGAACAGGTCGACGCGGTGGCCGCGCTCGGCGAGGTTCACCGCCGCGGACAGCCCGGCCGGGCCCGCGCCGACCACCGCGATCCGCTTGGTGCTGCGAGTGGGCAGCAACCTCAGCTCGGTCTCGTGCGCGGCGCGCGGATTGAGCAGGCAGGACACGGTCGTGTGCTGGAAGGCGTGGTCCAGGCAGGCCTGGTTGCAGGCGATGCAGGTGTTGATCTCGTCGACCCGGTCCTGCGCGGCCTTGTTCGCCCACTCGGGGTCGGTGAGAAACGGGCGGGCCAGCGAAATGAGCTGGGCGTCCCCGCGAGTCAGGATCTCCTCGGCCACCTCGGGCATATTGATCCGATTGGACGCGCAGACCGGAATGCTCACCTGCTCGGTGATCTTGGCGGTGAACTCCACGAACGCCGCGCGGGGCACCGAGGTCACGATGGTGGGTACCCGTGCCTCGTGCCAGCCGATGTCGGTGTTGAGGATATTCACCCCGGCGGCTTCGAGTTCCTCGGCCAGCGCGATGATCTCCTCGAAGGTCTGCCCCTTCTCCACCAGGTCGGCCATGGACAACCGGAACACGATGAGAAAGTTCGGGCCGACGGCGGCGCGGGTGCGGCGTACGATCTCCACCGCGATCCGGCGCCGGTTCTGCGCCGAGCCGCCCCATTTGTCGGTGCGCCTGTTGGTGCGCGGTGCGAGGAACTGGTTGATGAGATAGCCTTCACCGCCCATGATTTCGCAGCCGTCGTAGCCAGCGAACTGGGCCAGCTTCGCACAGCGGGCGTAGTCGTCGATGGTCTGCTCGATGCCCTTTGCTGAGAGCGTGCGCGGCCGGAACGGATTGATCGGGGCCTTGATCGAGGAGGCCGACACGCTGCCGGGCATATAGGAGTAGCGGCCCGCGTGCAGGATCTGGATGGCGATCTTGCCGCCCTCCGCATGTACCGCCTTGGTGATCGCACGATGCCGGTACGCCTCGGTCTTGGTGGTCAGCTTCGCGCCGAACGGCAGGAGCCAGCCGGTGCGGTTGGGCGCGTAGCCGCCGGTAATGATCAGGCCGACGCCGCCGCGTGCGCGTTCGGCGAAGTAGGCGGCCAGTTTGTTGGTGTCCCAGGCGCGGTCCTCCAGGCCGGTGTGCATCGACCCCATCACCACGCGGTTGCGCAGGGTGGTGAAGCCGAGGTCGAGCGGCTCGAACAGATGGGGGAAGGAGCTCATGGGTGAGTCTCGCCTTTCTCCGTCGCTCCGCACGCGGGGCCGACGCGCGGGTGCAGTGCGTGCAGAACTTCGTCGCACCATTCGACGAACCCCGACTCCACGCGGATGCCCGCGCGCAGGACGAGGTACTGGTGCAAGGCCGTCCCGGAGAGCTGTCCCGGGACGGGGAAGTCGCGTTTCTCGATGACCAGGTACAAGTCGAGCCGCTGCGCATGCTGGTCACGGTGGCGGGCGACCTCGGTGCGCAGCGCGTCGATGTCGCCGTAGGTGGCGGCGCGGATCTTCACCGCGAGCTCGTTGCGGGGAGTGCCGGAGTCGGACGGTTCGGCAATCCAGCGGGCCAGTTCGGTGCGCCCCGCTTCGCTCACCGAGTAGACCTTCTTGTCCGGTCTACCCTCCTGGGTCACCGACTCGCTGTCGAGCCAGCCGGACTCCGCCATACGCTTGAGTACCCGGTAGATCTGCTGGTGGGTGGCGCTCCAGAAGTAGCCGATGGATTTGTCGAAGCGGCGCGCCAGCTCATATCCCGAGCCGGCGCGCTCGGTCAGCGATACCAGCAACGCGTGCTCGAGGGCCATGCGGTCAGGGTAGACGGTACATTCGGTACTATGCAACTGGGTGCATAGCTGATCCGCAGTGCTTTTCGAGCCGTGCCGCCCGGACGGGCGTGCACGAGTGGCCCCCGTGCGCGGGTGTCGGCGGATAGGCTGCGCGGCATGACCGAGGTGAACGCGCGGGCGACGGTTGGGCAGGCCGCCGGGCGCGGGCAAGTGGTGGCGTGGGGGTTCTGGGACTGGGGGTCTTCGGCGTTCAACGCCGTCATCCTCACCTTTGTGTTCTCGGTGTATCTGACCGACAAGGTCGGTGACGATCTGCCTGGCAAGGTCTCCGCCAGCGCGTGGTTGGGCTGGACGCTCGGGATCGCCGGACTCGTCGTGGCACTGACCGCGCCGGTCAGCGGCCAGCGCTTCGACGCGTCGGCGAAACGCAAACGCTCCCTCGGCATGCTGACCGCGCTGACGATCGCCGCGATGACGCTGATGTTCTTCGTGCACGACGACTACCACGACCTGTGGCTCGGACTCGTGCTGCTCGCCGTCGGCTCGGCCTTCTTCGAGCTGGCCAACGTGCCTTACAACGCGATGCTGCGGCAGGTGTCCACCCCTGCCACGGTCGGCCGCGTCTCCGGATTCGGCTGGGCGATGGGCTATTTCGGCGGCATCTTCCTTCTGCTGATCTGCTACTTCGGTTTCATCTCCGGCGAAGGCGACAATCGCGGACTGCTCGGGATACCCACCGACGAAGGGCTGAACATCCGCCTCGTCGCTGTGCTCGCCGCCGTGTGGTTTGCCACCTTCGCGCTCCCGGTCCTGTTCGCGGTGCCCGAAATGCCGCACACGGACGCCGATCCAGGGGCGGCGAGCGCCGGGTTCCTCGGGTCGTATCGAGTGCTCTGGCGGGATCTGCGTGAGCTATGGCGTGTCGATCGCCGCACGGTGGGTTTTCTGGTGGCCAGCGCCGTGTTCCGCGACGGGCTCGCCGGCGTGTTCACCTTCGGGGCGGTGCTCGCCGTGCGGGTCTACGGGATCGCCGATTCGGATGTGCTGCTGTTCGGCATCGCCGCCAATGTCGTTGCGGCGCTGGGCGCGATCGTCGCGGGCCGGTTCGACGATCGGGGTGGGCCGAAGATCGTCATCATGGTGTCCATCGCCGCCATGCTGGTGTGCGGGCTCGCGTTGATCGTGGTGTCCGGCCCGCTGATGTTCTGGATCTTCGGGCTGCTGCTCACCGCCTTCGTCGGCCCGGCGCAGGCGGCGGCGCGCTCCTTCCTCACCCGCCTGGCTCCACCTGGACGCGAGGGTCAGCTCTTCGGCCTGTACACGACTACGGGACGTGCCGTGTCCTTCCTCGCCCCAAGCCTTTTCGGCCTGTTCGTCTGGTTGTTCGATGCCGATCGCGCGGGCATCGCCGGTCTGCTCGTCGTGCTCGCGATCGGACTAGCGGTGCTGCTTCCGGTGCGGTCGCCGGACCCGGTCGCGGCGGAGAAGGGGATCGACCCGGCGCCGGGCGAGTCCGGGCTCGGCGGCTGACGTTTCCTGTGCGCGTGCCGACTCACCGCTGTTTCGGCGGCCGCCACGCGCCCATGCCGAGTGCGATCAGCCGCATCTGCTGCACGGTGCGGTCGATAATCACACTCTCCTCGCGGGGTGTGGCCGACACGTAGTCGGCGATCCCGTCGGTGACCGTCGCGACCATCAGGTCGGCGGCGATCTCCAGATCGTGGGGGGGCCAGGAATCCAGGGCACTGATCCGGGAGAGGTCGGCGACGAGTTCCCGCACGATCAGCCGCAGCTCCAGCGCGATCGCCTTGCGCAGCGCCGCGGAGCCGCCGTGCCGCTCCCGGGTGAGGAAGCCGAACAGTTCACGCTTGGGGCCGACCTGCTCGAACACGAAGCGCACCGTGTCCGACAGGC
The DNA here is from genome assembly GCF_035920445.1 of Nocardia sp. NBC_01730. NCBI lineage: Bacteria > Bacillati > Actinomycetota > Actinomycetes > Mycobacteriales > Nocardiaceae > Nocardia > Nocardia sp. NBC_01730. The sequence continues at coordinate 7,583,071 of NZ_CP109162.1, forward strand.
TCGCGTCGGAGTTGCGGCGCACTTCGCGCAGCGCGAGACGCAGTGCGGTGACACCGTCGTCGACCAGCGTCGCGCCCAAGTCGTCCAGCGACGCGAAGTGCCGGTAGAAGGCGGTGGGCACGATGCCTGCCGAGCGGGCGATCTCGCGCAGGCTGAGCGCGGCGAAACCGCGGTCGGCGGCCAGCGCCAGGGTGCCGTCCAGGAGTGCCTGCCTGGTCCGCTCCTTGCGCTCGCCTCGGGTCGCTGCCTGCTCGCTCATCACGGTGAGCATACATCCGTTCACCATTTGAACTATCCCAAGCTGTCGTTCGGGTCACATGTTTTGCCGGTTGACACCTGCCCCCTGTTGTCGGTCACACTAGTTGAGTGTACATACGTGCACTGAAATATGAGTCGCACGTCGTCAGCAGACAAGAGGCATGGAGAACGAATGGTGGATCTCATCAACCTGGTGCAGACCCTGACCTCGCCGCATTCGCTGGACAGGTACCTGGAACTGGTCCGCCCCACGCTGACCGTCCGGGACATGCGGGCCGAAATCACCCACACGGACCGCTCGGTGCCGGGGTCTGTGACGCTCACGTTGCGCCCGACCCGGCAGTGGAAAGGTCATACCGCCGGACAGTACGTCCAGATCGGCGTGGTGATCGACGGCGTACGGCACGCCCGGTGCTATTCGCCGGTCGATCCGGAGAACGGCCGGGATCGCCGCATCCAGCTCACCGTCAAGGCGCATCCCGGCGGTCTGGTGTCGCAGTTCCTCTACCGCGACGCCACACCCGGCATGGTGGTCGACCTGACGCCCGCCGACGGCGTGTTCCGGCTCCCCGGGCAGCGCCCGGAGCGCGTACTGCTGATCAGCGGCGGCAGCGGCATCACGCCGGTGCTGTCTATGCTGCGCACGTTGGCCGACGAGGGCCACCGGGGCGAGGTCGTGTTCCTGCACTACGCGAAATCGGCGGAGGTGGTCCCGCATCGCATCGAGCTCGACGCCATCGCGCGGCGGCACCAGAACTTCCGCATCGAGCTGCGTCATCCGTGGCGATCGGGGCGGGCCGCGACGCGGGTCGACCCCGGCGCGCCGGGGGTGGACCTCGCGCCCGAGCAGGGCAGCGGGTACTTCGACTACGACGAACTGGAGCGAGTGGCGCCCTGGTTCGCCGAAGCGCAGACCTATGTGTGCGGCCCGCGGTCGCTGATGAATGCGGTGCGCAAGGTCTACGAGGCCGAGCAGCTGGACGACCGGCTGCACACCGAGGAGTTCACCCTGTCCGTCGCACCGATCGACGCGACGGAAACCTATGGCACGGTGAACTTCTCGGCCAGCGGGGTGAGCGCGGACAACACTGGCGCGACCCTGCTGGAGCAGGCCGAATCCGCCGGTCTCACGCCCGAGTACGGCTGCCGCATGGGGATCTGTTTCTCCTGCACCGCGGTCCGCCGCACCGGCTGCACGCGCAATGTGCGCACCGGCGAGAGCGACAGCGATCCCGATCAACCGATCCAGCTGTGTATCAGCGCGCCGGTCGGCGACGTCGAGATCGACATCTGACAACGAAGGGCAGTAATAATGACCATCCTCACCGAGACCGAAGACGGACCGCTGGTCCTGAGCCCGGAGCAGATCGAGGAACTCGGCCGCGAACTCGATGAGCTGCGCGCCGCGATCGTCGCCGATCTCGGCGAGCGCGACCGGGAGTACCTCTACTCCATCATCAAGGCGCAGCGAGGGTTCGAGATCGCCGGGCGCGGACTCATGTACCTCGGCTTCCTTCCGCCGTTCTGGCTGGCCGCGGTGGCCGCGCTGAGTGTGTCGAAGATCCTCGACAACATGGAGATCGGCCACAACGTGATGCACGGCCAGTACGACTGGATGCGCGAGCCCGGCCTGAATTCCCGTGTGTTCGAGTGGGACAACGTCTGCCCGGCCGACCAGTGGAAGCACTCGCACAACTACCTGCACCACACCTACACCAACATTCACAACAAGGACCGCGACATCGGCTACTTCGTCCTGCGGATGGACGAAGGCCAGAGCTGGAATGTGCTGCGTCTCGGGCAGCCGCTGTACGCCTTCGTGCTCATGATGCTGTTCGAGTGGGGCGTGATGGGTCACGACCTCGAGATCGAGAACATCCTGAGCGGCGAGAAGAAGTGGCCGGAGGTCAAGCAGTTGATCCTCGGTCAGTGGCGCAAGGCGAGCAGGCAGGTACTCAAGGACTACCTGGTGTTTCCCGTGCTGACCGGGCCGCTGTTCTTCCACACGCTGGCGGGCAACGTCACCGCCAACCTGGTACGCAACGTGTGGGCCTTCGCGATCATCTTCTGCGGCCACTTCCCGACCGGCGTACAGACGTTCACCGAGGAGGAGACCGCGGACGAGACCCGCGGCGAGTGGTACATCCGCCAGATGCTCGGCTCGGCGAACATCACCGGAAGCAAGCTGTTCCACATCATGTCGGGCAATTTGTCGCACCAGATCGAACACCACCTGTTCCCCGACCTGCCCGCGAGCCGCTATCCCGAGATCGCGCCCACGGTGCGCGCATTGTGTGAAAAGTACGGGCTGCCGTACAACACCGGTTCGCTCGGCAAGCAGATCGGCTCGGTGTGGAAGAAAATTTTCAAACTCGCGCTGCCGTCCCGCATGGTCGGGAGCGAACCATCTCCCGGTGTTATCGTGATGCGTCAGCGAAAGGCAAGCGAAGTGGGCGTGTGAATGATCGGGAAATTCGAAAGCAACAAGGATCTCATTCAGGAATTGACATCCTCGGGCGCCAAGCATGTCGGCAATATCGCCAACATCATCACCGGCACCGTCGCGGAGGTCACCAGGGAGATCGGCGAGTGGATCACCGATGCGATCGAGATGAACGAGGCGGCCGCAGCGGCCAGGAAGGACGCGGCGGCGCAGCAGGATCTCGATCGCGACCGTGACGACGATGTCGAGGCCCCCGTCGCCGAGTCGTCGCCGACCGAGCCGGAGGCGTTCATCGACGCCGAGGTCGTCGAGCCCGAGGTAGACAAGCCGCGCTGATTACCACACCGGCAACCTGTGCCTGCGTTGGATGGCGGCGGTGATCGGATCCCGGTATCCGTGGGTCGGCTCGGCGAGCCCGGTCCACTTCGGGTTGGGCTTTACCGCCCACCGGCTCCGAAACGGAGTTCGCCGTATTCGGCGGGCATGGGATTCCCCTGCGGTGACGATTCGAATCCTGGATACGCCAGGGCCGAGGGGGATTTCGACGGGCACCCCTCGGCTCCGGCGCAGTCCCGCGTCCAGGTGTCACCCCACGGTTCACCGGAACGGCGAAGAAACCGGAAATTCGCGACGATGCGATGAGGAGGACGACCCGAGAAATCGGGACACTTTCAGGAAAGCGCGGTCGTCGAATTCGCGCAATAGTATGGTGTAAAAATCCGAAATCTGGCGGGGAATTGTTATGTTGCGTTACAGATCGGTCACTGAGAATCCCCTGCGGTTCAGTTGCCCTACGGCCCGAGCGCATGAGCAGCAATCGGTCCGGCGCAGCGGCTGCGCGTCGTGGTCCGATCGGCTAGCCTCGGTGTTCGTGCCTGCCTATGTGTCATCGCCCGAGTTGACATTCGGCTTCATGTTCGCGCTGGAAGACCCCGAGCGAATCGCGGAGGTCGTGCGTGACCTCATCGTCCGCAAGACCATCTCGGTCTTCCGCCTGGCCCGGCTGTCCGACGACGACGGCCCGCCGGAGCGGTACGTGGTGAATTGGGCTGTCATTCCGCAGATTTCGATCACGACCGCCGTCCCGGACCAAGACGAACTCCGGGCAAGTCGCACCATGCTGGTGAACGCCTTCCTCAGTGAGGAGGGCGAGGTCAGTTTGTATTCGGCGCAGGGGAGCGGACCGGTCTAGCCGCCGCCCCGGACGTTCCGGCATCCGGGGCGGCGCGTCGATCAGCCGATCGGGACCGGTGCGTCCAGCCGCCCGGCGCGGGCGAGCGCGAACAGCGCCGCCGCGGCGGTGGCGCCGACGGCAATGAGCGCCGCCCAGGCGAGCGAACTCATGCCCGCGCCGCGCGCGGCGTCCAGGAGTGCGCCGATCCCCAGATTGCCGAGCAGGACGCCGATGCCGACGATGGTGTGGTAGAGGCCGTAGTGGGTAGCTACCAGTTGGTTACCTGACAGCGCGACCACAGTGTCCATCTCGAACGGGAAAACCGCTGCCGTACCGACCCCCAGCACCGCCGCCGTCAGCAACAGCGCCCCGACCGCAGGCCACACGCCGAAGGCGGTGCCGGGCACAAGCAGCAGCGGAACGAACCCGGCCGCGAGGACTGCCATGCCGAGGGCCAGGCTGCGCGTGCGACCCAAGCGCTGCCCGAACCAGCGGGTGATCCGCAGTTGCCCGGCGATCGCGATCACTCCGGACACCACGAATATCGACGTCATCAGGGCGGTCGCGGAGCTCGCTCCGACGATGCGCGTGGCCTGCATAGGCAGCGCCAAGTAAACCTGGAACGCCAGCACGGAGCTGCCGGTCATCGCCGCCGCGAAGAGCAGGAACGGGCGATTGGCCAGCACAACGCGCCAATCATCCAGCACCGATGCGGTTTTGGGTTCAGCGCTGTGCTGCGGCAGCGCACGCAGCTGAGCGAGCGTCAGCAAGCCGAACACCGTCGCGGCCCCAGCGGCCGTTGCCCGGAAGTCGAAAGCCATCAGCGCGAGCCCGACGATCGGGCCGAACAGGATGCCCGCCTGGTAGAAGACGTTGAACACCGCGAAGGCCTCCACCCGGCGCGTCGCCGAATCCACCGCGAGATACGCCCGGACCGCCGGGTTGAACAGCGCGCCCGCGAAACCGGTCGCCGCCGACGCGACCAGCAGCGCGGGCAGCGAATCGGCGAAGGCGAGCAACGCGAAACCGCCGGTGCGCAACAGACATCCGGCGACTATCAGCGGTTTGTAGCCGAGTCGATCGGCCAGCGTGCCGCCGAGCAGGAACATGCCCTGCTGGGCGAAGTTCCGCACGCCGAGCACCAGCCCGATCGCCCAGGCCGCCAGGCCGAGTGGGCCTGCCAAATGCCCGGCCAGGTACGGCATCAGCATGTAGAAGCCGGTGTTGATGGCGAACTGGTTGACCATCAGCAGGCGACTCGGCCGGTTGAAACCGCGATAGGTGGCGAACAGTTCGGTCATTGCGCCGACCCTGCAAGAGTGTGGTCGAGATCGGCATTCCGTGGATCGACGACCGTTGTGCACCGGGTCCAGGATTCCACCACGGCGTCGGTCGGACGGGCGATGCGGGCGGGTGCGGTCGGCGGTTCGATACCGAGCAAGCCGTGCTCGCGGCAATAGTCGTCGCTGTACACGGTGTCGAAGTAGCGCAGAGGACCGTCGGGAAAGACCGCGGCGATCCGCACATCAGGATCGCTGGTCCGGGCCAGCCACCCCGCGACCAGTGCGACAGCACCGACGCTCCAACCGCCGCTGGCATAGTGGGTCGCGGCGAGTGCGCGGCAGGCCCACACCGCCTCCGCCGGTGCGATCCAGTGGATTTCGTCGAAGGCAGGGTAGTCGATATTGCCCGGATGGATGCTCGAGCCGAGGCCGCGCATCAGCCGCTGACCCGCGGGCTGGCCGAAGATCGTCGAGCCGACGGTGTCGACGCCCACCAGGCGCAGCTGTGGGTAGTAGCGCCGCAGGGCTCGGGAGATTCCGGCGGAATGGCCTCCGGTGCCGACCGAGCACACCAGCACATCGATCCGGCCGAGCTGGGCGATCAGTTCCATCGCCAGGGTCTCGTAGGCGTCGCGATTGTCAGGGTTGCGGTACTGGTCCGGGCACCAGGCCCGCGGGTCCTCTGCCAGGAGTTCGGCGACGCGGTCGCGGCGCGCCTGCTGCCAGCCGCCCGTGGGGTGCGGCTCGGTGACCAGCTCCACCCGGGCGCCGTAGGCCGCGAGCATGCGATGCATGAGCGGCTCCAGGCCGGGGTCGGTGACCAGCGTGACCGGGTGGTGGTGCACCATGCCCGCCAGTGCCAGGCCCAAACCGAGTGTGCCGCTCGTGGATTCGATGATCGGGGCGCCGGGTGCGAGCTCACCGCGAGCCGCGGCGCGTTCGACCATGTGCAAGGCGGGCCGGTCCTTCATGCCGCCGGGGTTGGCACCCTCCAGCTTGGCCCAGAAGCCGCGGTCGGTGGGGCCGGGGGTGCCGGTGAGCGGCTCGGTGATCCAGAGGACCGGAGTATTGCCGACCATGGTGGCCGGACGTGGGCAGCGGTTGGCGGTGGTCAGCAGACTCGCCGGGCTCGGAAGCACAATGGGCCGGAACGTATCCAGCTCGGGCCGAGCCGGATTCGGCATGCTCGGGTTCTGCAACGCAGAAGTCATGGGGAATCGTCGATTCTGTACGGTCGCTGTGCGCAGCGACGGTGTGGGTGCGGATGTCGCACGAACACCGGCCGAGCCCCGGCAAGCTCAGGCCTGACGCTGACCGATCAGTTCCGATCGATACCGAATCTGGTGATTTTCTCCCTGCCTGTACAGACCGGGAGCAGAGCGACCGGCGGCGCGCGCAGGCCGCCCCCGAGTGCGGCCGCCAGCGGAAGCATCAGCACGAGCACCACCGCGACCAGCAGGAATGCCAACAGCGACGCGAAGCGTGGGAGGGCGGCGAGTACCGCTGCGGTGGGCAGATGGCGATCCGGCGCGGCGGCGTGCTGATGCCGGTCGGCGAGAATCGCCACGGACGCTGTGGAGGCCACGGTGGGCCCCGACGCTTCGATGTGCGCGTGCGCGTGCGCGACCGCGGAGTGGGCGAAGACGTGACATTCCGGCACCGCCATCGCCAGAACCCAGACGGTGAACGCGAAGGTGACGAACACCCGAATCACGGGCACCCGCACCGCACTGAACGTCACGCTACCGATACTACAAGCAGCCGCCGACGCTCCGGACCTCGACGCTCAGCGAGTGGGAACGGCGGTTCGGCCGTCCCGCCCATGGCGTGCCGACCGCTGTGTCGTCCAGCACAACGGTGACCGAGTCCCCGTGCAACGCATACTCAGATCGTTGGCATGTCGGTATCAGAAGGTGCCATTCCCGATAGTCTCATACGCGACAATCAGGACATCCCACACTGGTTGTCGCTTGCATCGAAGCACCCGGAAGGAGCGTCGATCATGGAACCCGAGAAGCCCGTCCCGCCCAACCCGATTCGCGTTCGAGGAGATCTCGACCCCGCGCTGTCACGGTGGATGTGGCTGGTCAAGTGGCTATTGGCCATCCCGCACTTTGTTGTGCTCTTCTTCCTGCACATCGCCTACCTGGTGCTGACGATCATCGCCTTCTTCGCGATCCTGATCACCGGCAAGTATCCGCGGGCGCTGTTCGATTTCAATGTCGGTGTCATGCGCTGGGGCTGGCGGGTCACCTTCTACTCCCTGTCGGTGCTCGGCACCGACAAGTACCCGCCGTTCAGCCTCCAGTCGAACGCGGAGTACCCGGCCGATCTGGAGATCGACTATCCGGAGACGCTGCATCGCGGTCTGGTGTTGGTGAAATGGTGGCTGCTGGCCATCCCGCACTATCTGATCGTCGCCGCGATGGTGAGCGGGGGCGTCGCCGTCGGGATGGGTGATTCCGACGATTGGGGCGGTGGTGGCACGATTCCGCTGATCAGCATCCTGTTGATCGTTGCGTTGATCGCGCTGTTGTTCACGGCGCGGTACCCGCAGGGGGTGTACGACTTCGTGCTGGGTATCAATCGCTGGCTCATCCGGGTCCAGGTCTATGCGAGCCTGATGCGTGACGAGTACCCGCCCTTCCGCCTCGATCAGGGCGCACGCGAAACACAGTGAACGTCGATAATTCCGTCGCTCCGACCGAATCCGCCCGCTGTTTCAGCGGGCGGATTCGTATATCCGGCGGACCACGTCCTCGATCTCGGGTTCTTCGATCGACAGATCCCGCACTTCGGCCCGCTCCGACACGGCGGCGAGCAGTTGTGCGGCCGTGATCTTCTCCGGATCGAAGGCCAGCCGTGCCGTATGCCGTTGCTTTCGCTGGCCAGCAGTCGAGCCGAGGGGAGGTCGTCGATGTCCGGTGTCGGCTCGGCCAGATCGACTACCAGCACTCGCTTTGCGCCGACGGTGGGTCTCTGACCAGCAGGTTCGACGGTGCGGCTCGTTAGCAGGACGCGGCAACCAAAGCTGCGATAGTTGGGCATCGCGCTGGTCACCACGATCGGCTCGGGGGCGGTGTGCAGGAGTCGAGAACCGCGACCCGCTGCTCGATGAAAGTGCGGCCGGCGGGCGCCAAGGCCGCCAGGTCTCGGCTAGCATCGGCACCCATGGCCGATATGCGCCTCGTGCACGTGGCCTGCAATAGCCCGGTCGCCTTGGACCGCCATGGTGGCGTGGATGTGGGCTTTGCCGACACGGATCTCGCCGGATCCGTGCATCTCGGCGGGTAGGGCATAGGTGCTGATGTCCTGCGCCGCGTCATCGGCGGGCATGGTCGAGATGGTGAATCGAGGCGGGTTTGTCGTTCCCAGGGTGTGCGGCGCAGACCTGATGGTGCCGGATCAGTACAGGCCGAGTAACCCGCCCATCCAGGTAAGCGCCGCCTCGCGGTCGTCCCGAGCGATGGCCCGAGTCGCATACTTCGGCTTGCTGATCCAGCGCCGCGAACCCGCGCCGGTAACCGGCCGCACTGTCCACCAACCCATCTCACTATTCAACACGTAGCCCTCACCCGTGTCTTGCGGGTGCAGCCGCCGCCGGGCCCGAGGGCGCGTCAATGCTCGCGCCACACCGATCACCCGATCGCGCACAGTGACCGGGCCGTCATAATCCGCGTAACGTCGTCCGTTCGGCAATGCCATGTCGTCCTCTATCCACATTCGTCGGCGGCGACAACCCGTTCCTGGGAGATGGTCTCGACAGGGCCGTATGCCCTGCCCTGGATCGTACCGTTCACCTGGGAGTACATCCGCCAGAATCCGGGCACACATGGAGCGGTAGCGGTATAGGTCTGCCGCGCCCACGGGATGAGGCTGGTCCGTATGTGCTGACCAACAAACTCCCACTGACCCGAGGTGTTGCGTCGCTGCAAACTCAGGTAGTAGTCGTGCGTCAGAGCGGGGTCGCCGCCATCGGGAAGCGGATCACACTTCGCCCACCCATCGCCGTGGATCTCGGGCCGTACGATCGTCGGCTTGGAAAAGCTGAACCCGTTGTCGCAGATAGGCTTCTTCGCCTCGGTGACCAATGGCCCGCCGGGACTGGCGCTCGCGACGTTGCCACTCGTGCCGGAGATCAGCAGAGCGCCGAACGCGGCGAGGATGACGGACAGTCGAGAAGTGTTGTAGTGCAAGGGAGTTCCCCCATTCTTCCTGCCTGAGCAGCCGATGCCGCCCAGTACTCTCATGACGCGATCAGTTCGCTTCGATGTCGACCACGCGGATGGGCGTGATCGTGGGTGCGTCGGCTTAGTCCAGGTCGGCGTCCGAGTCGGATATCCATCCATCCTCGTCAACCCGCATCATCGAGCCGTCCGTGCGCTGAAATATCGGACGGCTATCTACGGGGGCGCGGTCGAGCTTCTGGTGAGTGTCCTCATGGAAGGCCGCAAGTAGCGCCCACACTGATCGAGCGATATCCGTTCGCGCGAAATGCAATTCGGACATCTGCTACCCGCCGATACCCGGCGACGGGAGATCCGCCATAGTGAACAAGGTGGCCCAGTAGTCCTCGCGGACTGCGTCCCACAGGTCGCCATGCTCTGAAAGCAGCTCGCGGGCGCCGACCAGATCCGGATATGTATCGAACATGATCGTTCCGGGCTGCGCGTCGGGCAGCTTGGTCAGTGATGGGAGACGGTAGGCGGTGAATGCCTCGGCGGTGAGCTGCACGCGCAGTATGCGGGCGGCGCGGTCGACGAGCTGCCACACCGCAACCTTTCCCGGTATCACGGTGGTGTGCAATGGATTTCGGTTCATTGCGCCTCCTCGCGCCGTTCTGTGTCCGTCCACTCGTGGGCGTGGAGGGCTTCGAGGTAACGCTCCATCAGGTCGATCGGCACATCGCAGTAGACCGAGCGTTGCGGCCCGACGAATGCGGATCGTTTCGGCAGTTCGCTGACGCTCACCGGACGGCCCTCGCGTCGGGGACGATCTGTCCGGAATCGGCCAGTGCCCAGAATGCGGCGTATTTCGCCGAGCAGATGTCGGTGCCGCATTCGCGGTGCCGCTGCATCTCGGCGTGCGCCCGCTCCGGGGTGTACGGCTCGGTCGGCGCGCGATGCGAGGGCTCGAGCTGCCATGAGTCGGTTCTCAGGGTGCCCTCGGCGGCGACGCGATCGAGGATGTCGACCGACGACACCGCGCCGTCCGGTATGGCCTCGCCGCGGTCGATCAGATAGGGCAGCCCGTATCGGATGCCGCACCAGAGGGCGAGTATCGCGGCGGCCGTGACGATCAGGGCGATGGTTCCTACGGGCATGGGTGGCATCCCTCAGCGCGTGTCCAGTGTTGGTGGCACCCGCCGCCGAGGATGAGTGGCCACTCGGCGGCGGGGCATAGGTGAACTATGACACATTCATCAAAGTGTCATAGGACAGTTGGGAGAATCGATAGAAATTCCGGCATCTAGCACGCGATACCTAGAAAATTATCGGATACTCTTGCCGGAACGCCCAACGTTCCGGTGGGTACACCGCTTCGTCGAACTGGAGTGGGCGATCGTCAGGGTCGTAGGCCGTCAGCCAGTAGACCAACGCTGGCGCGGGGTCGGACAGTGCAAGTGCCTGACGTTCCTCCGCGCTCGCCTGCCGAGCGCATACCTGGTCGCGGGCATACGCCGATCGGATGCCGAGTACGTCAACGAGATACCGAACGGTCCCACCTCGCAGTCGCTCAGCGACCATTAGGCGCGGTGCCTCTTCGACCAGTGAAGCGTCGAACCACGACGTCGACAGCTCGACCGGTCCGCTCTTGCCGTCGATCAGCCGTTGGCGCTGGATAACTGTGGAATCCGAGGTGAGGCCGAGCGCTGCCGCCACATGCGTGGGCGCCTCGACGATGCCGACGAACGGGAACCGCACCGACTCCGAGTCGGAATACATAGTGCCCAGCGCAGCTGCACGTTCGTACCGCTCCCGTGCTCGGGGCGCGGCCTGGGGCTCCCGCACGTAGGTGCCGCTTCCGCGGCGCGATTCGACAAGACCTTGCTGCCGAAGTGCGTCGAGAGCCTTGCTGGCTGTCGGCCGGGCAACACGCCACTCCGCAGCGAGTTCGCGTACTGACGGGACCTCGCCACCAGGAGGAAGATCACCGCGCACAATCTGATCCCGGAGATACCCGGCGATCTGTAGATACTTCGGCAGTACCTCTTCGATTTCGGGCAACTATTCCTCCGGGTGTCCTATGCCACTGGACAGAGTACTATCAGCCACTCAATGACCAGTAAAGCTATCGCGATCGCCACAGGGGGAGGTGGCGACGTCGTTACCGCGTCGGTGCTAGCGGCGAAGCTTCGGCACCGGTTCGACGTCGTGGCCATCATGAGCTATTCCTGGGACCGGCTGATCATCGATCCGACCCCTGGGCCGCGTGGTCGCGGCGACTTCGACGGTCTGACCGGACATCACGAGCTGATCGCCGAGGTGACCGAGTCGGCGCGGCTCCGCGGCCCCGGCTGGTCGACACTGCCCCCGCTCGTTCCCTACCTGGCGCGCCCACTACTGCTCATGGACCCGGCCGGTGGTGCGATCGGTCTCGCAGCCCAGTTCCACGCCGCATCCCAAGTCTTCGGTGTGGACGCGCTGATCCTCGTTGATGTCGGCGGCGACATCCTCGCCGAAGGACACGAGGCCGGCCTACGCAGCCCGTTGGCCGACTCGCTCACGTTGGCAGCCGCAATACAGTCGGAACTACCGTTGCACCTGCTCATCGCCGGGGTTGGGCTCGACGGGGAGTTGACGCCGCCTGAGCTGTGCACACTGCTGCGCCGTCAAGGCTCGGCCGCGGTCGTCGAACTCGGCGCCGCTGATGTGTCGATGGTCGCCGAGGTGTGGAACTGGCACCCGTCCGAGGCCAACGGACTTCTTTGCGTCGCCGCAGAGGGGTGGCGCGGCAAGGTCGAGACCCAGCGTGATGCGCTCATCAGCATCACCGATGACGCCACGGTGGTGTATGAGGTCGACGCCTCCGGCGTGGCTGCGCACTCCCTCGCGGCCGACTTGTTCGACACCATCTCACTGGAGCAAGTGGAGCAGCGCATCCGAGCCCGCCGAGGCTACAGCGATATCGACACCGAACGTAGTCGACTGTCCGCACACCGAGAACAGCGGACGCCGACCGTCGACACAATTGGCGATATCGACCGTTATGCGCACGCCGCGTCACGCCGCGGTGTCAACGCCCTGACAATCCGCCGCGTTATCGAGCTGACCGGCGCGGTGGGTGCGAATGCTGGAGACGCGCTGCGCGATCTGCTCAGACGTGAGCGGCCTAGCAACATGCGGCCACCCCTATACCTGGTGTGACCGGTCATCTGGCGACCCTAGGCTTGAAGTACGTCCCCTGCGTCCACTCATGCCAGCGTTGGCGCTGGCTCATCAGACCCTCGGCAGGTGGCGACGCCATAGCGCTCCCCGCGACTGTCGATCCCGCGAATGTCGGCACCGCAGAACGGGAGGCCCGCTACATCGAGCTGGCCGTGGCGACCTGGCGGCCGGTGAACTCGCCCGGTTCGCCGAACGCGTTGGCGCCGTGACTCTCCGTCAAGCGAACTCATGTCCACGTGGCCGGTCCTGATGCGGCCCGTCCTGCGGATCAGGACGGGGATGTCGCGGTGAGCTTTGCGATGTCGGATGCGTAGACGGTCATCCAGTGCGGACGCAGCCGGTAGTAGACCACGTCGTTGTCCCAGTCGAAGAAGTCGTCGCCGTAGCAGTTCTTGAAGTACGCGAGCAGGTCCGGCCAGTCCGCGGCTGACTCGCCCTCCTGGGGGTTGAGGATCTCCACCGTGCCGTGCGTGAACACGCCCAGGTCCTCACCGCGCATGTGCGCGGCGCTGACGGCGGACCGCGCCGCGAGGTGGCGCGCCTTGGCGGCGCCGCGCGCCGTGCCGAAGTGCCACTTTCCGCGCAGGAAGTGCCCGTCCACACCGCTGATCCGCGGTTCGCCCTTCGCCGTCACGGTGGACAGGGCGAGGGTGCACATGCCGGTGAGGACGTGGGTGAGCTGCTCCGCGGTCAGTGTGCTTGCAGTGTTGATGATCGAGCGGAGGTGCGAGGTGGAGCGGGAGAGGGAGGCGTCGAGCAGTGCCTGAAGCTCTTTGAGATCTTCTGAAGTTTCGCGCATGGAGGTCCCTTATCTATCCGTATTGATCCGTGGCGCCCGGTCCACGCCCACCCGACGCCGACCGACGAAACCATCCTGGACCGAAACCTTGACACCTAGTGTCATATTTCTTCATCCATCTTGCGAGCATCACCGCGCCGCCTGGCCGGACGCCACACACGGCGACGACGGCTTCACCTACAGACAATCCACTGCCGATATCACGACCCCGACGACGACGCGAGGCAGACGTCGCCGAGGAATACAGCGTCGGCAGCTCCACCATCTACTACCGGAACCCCCCACTCCGACCGAGTCCGGCTGCTGTTTCAGCGGGCGGATTCGTATATCCGGCGGACCACGTCCTCGATCTCGGGTTCTTCGATCGACAGATCCCGCACTTCGGCCCGCTCCGACACGGCGGCGAGCAATTGTGCGGCCGTGATCTTCTCCGGATCGAAGGCCAGCCGCTGCCGTATGCCGTTGCCTTCGCTGGCCAGCAGTCGAGCCGAGGGGAGGTCGTCGATGTCCGGTGTCGGCTCGGCTAGATCGACTACCAGCACCCGTTTCGCGCCGACGGTGGTCGCCAGTCCGGTCAATGACCCGTCGTACACCAGGCGGCCGTGGTCGACGACGAGTACGCGGCCGCAGAGTCTTTCGATATCGCCCATGTCGTGCGTGGTGAGCAGCAGGGTGGTTCCGCGATCGGCGCGCTCGGCCCGGAGGAACTCGCGCAGTCGTTGTTTGGACAATACGTCCAGGCCGATGGTCGGCTCGTCGAGAATTACGAGTTCGGGTGAATGCAGTAGTGCCGCGGCTACTTCCGCGCGCATGCGTTGACCGAGCGAGAGCTGGCGTACAGGGGTGTCGAGCGTGTCCGCCATTTCCAGTTGTTCGACAAGTTCGTGTGTGCGCTTGCGTGCGTTGTCGGGCTCCAGTCGGTGGATCGCGGCGAGAATCGAGAACGATTCGTGCAGCGGTAGATCCCACCACAGCTGGGACCGCTGGCCGAACACCACTCCGATCCGTCCGGCCAGTTCACGGCGCTGGCGCACCGGGTCGAGCCCACAGGTGCGGACGGTGCCGGACGTGGGCACCAGGATCCCGGTGAGCATCTTGATGGTGGTGGACTTGCCGGCGCCATTCGCGCCGATGTAGCCGACGGCGGCGCCTCGCTCGATCCGGAAGGACAACCGGTCGACCGCGGTGAGCGTTTCGCGGCGCCGGAGCCAGCGTCGGCCCTCCGTGCGGTAGAGGGTGAATTGTCTCGTCAGATCCTCCGTGTCGACGATCGCGTCCGATTGCCCTGGTTCCGCCGTGCTCATCCGCCGCCTCCCTGGTAGTGCCGTGTGCCGAGCCGCCACAAACCAAGGGCGAGAAGCCACACCCACAGCGCCGCGACCGGAGTCAGCCAGGCCAGCCAGGTGGGAAGCAGCGGCGGACCGGGCAGTCGCAGCAGCGCGATGGTGGGCAGATACGCGGTGAAGGAGACGGGGATGGCGAAACCGAACAGCAGCTTCATCGGCGTGGGAAACACCGACGCGGGCTGCGTCGCGGCGAACGAGCCGCCGTAGGTGAAGCTGTTGGTGAATTCGGCACCGTCGATCAGATAGAACTGCAGCCCAGCGGCGCAGACGAACACGCCGCCGAACATCGCGACGCCGCCGAGCACCGTCATGACGAGCAGCGCGGTCGTGCTGGGTCCCCAGTCGAGGTCGTTGCGTGCCAAGGCGATCCCGAGGACCCCGATCGCGACCGCGGCTCTGGCGAATCTGCGCAGCGTGATGTCGCTGGTGATCAGCTGCAGCAACAGGGGCTGTGGCCGGAGGTGATAGGCATCGAGCCGGCCCATCCTGATGAGCGTCGGCAGCGTGTCGAGGTGGCCGAACAAGACTTGGGACAGCGCGAAACTCGTATGGCTCAGCCCGAACAGCAGCAGCGCCGCGTCCAGGTCCAGCCCGCCGAGCACCCGGGCGGTGTGGAAGATCACCCACACTTCGGCGAACTCGACCAGGCCCATCACGAGGGCGCTGAAAACCTCACTGGCGAAGGACAATCGGTAGCTGCGCTGGGCACGGATCCGGGAGCGCAGCACCGTCAGGTAGGGCGTCGACCACGACCCTGCGCGGGGTGGGGCGGCCTCAACCACCCTGCACCTCCAGTCTGCGCCGTCCGGCGATCAGCAGCACGCGCCCGGCCACCCCCGTCACCAGTACCCAGAACACCTGGACTCCGACTATCGAGAACGCTTCCGCTCCGGTGATCCGGCCCGAGAGCACATCGACCGGCGACTGCAGGACAGACGGAAACGGGGTGGCCTCCGCGATCGCGCGCAGCCAGGACGGGAACATATGCACCGGCACAAAAAGTCCGGCGAGGAACGTCGCGGACGCGTAGTACAGCTGGCGGATACCGCGGGTCTCGACGACCCAGAATCCGACCAGTGCCACGGCGAACCGGCACAGGAACGAAATCGCCACGGCCAGCAGCACACTCATCATGCCGAGCAGGTAGGGGCCCGGTGTGGCAGGCATCGCCAGCCCGAACGTGAGCGCGCCCACCAGGACGCTCGGCACTCCGCGCGGCAGGAAAGTGCAGGCGGCCCGGCCCAGATCCTCGGCGAGGTAACAGAATTGGATGTCGACCGGGCGCAGGAAATCGATCGCGATGTCGCCGTTCTTCACCCGATCGTCCAGCTCCCCGAGTGGCCCCGTGAACTGCACCGCACCGAGCAGACCCTGCGACAGCCACACGTAGGCGCCGATCGTGCCTTGGTCGTATCCGCCGAAATCGCTCGCGGCATGCACGGCCGCGACCAGCACCGACGCGCGCACGAACCCGAACACACAGTTGGTGAACAGCCCGGCGAACATCGCCAGCTTGTAGTGCGACTGTCTGCGGAATCCGGCACCGACAAGATACGCGTAGACGGTGACGGCGCTGCGAAATCGTTTTCCGACGGCACGCTGTCCGTCCCCCTCCGGTATGCCGCGCACAAATATTCGAGCATACCGGGCGCGGGGATCGTGTGGAAGCCCCACGCACTGTTCATCTTTCCTGGCGTCCGCGTCGTCGGCCTACTCGACCGGAGCGACGATCACAGTGGACGGCGGGTATTCGCTGCTGTCACCGCAGCTACCGGCTTTTCAGTCGCCATCGTCGGTCAGCCGGTCGACCAGTCCCCAGCGCAGCGCGGCCTCGGCCGAAAGGCGCTCGCCGGTGAGCATCAGCCAGGCGGCGCGCCACCGGCCGATGCGACGCGGCACGCTGACCGTGCCACCGGCACCGGGAACCAGGCCCATGCGCACCTCCGGAAACCGGAAAAACGTGCCGGGTGCCGCGATGACGGTGCCTGCGAATGCGGCCATCTCGGCGCCTGCTCCGATGCATGCGCCATGGGTGTGTACCACCAGCCGGTCGATTCGATGCTCGAATCGGCCTCGGCCAGCTCCGTCGCGGCAAGTATCGGACTCAGATGCGGGTTCACCGGCGCGCGGAGCACTCCGATAATCAGCCGAAGGGCGCGTTCGATGGCGGCGGCGAGCTGTGTCACCGTTTCTCGGGCCGCGTCGCGGAACTCGTCCAATGCGAGGACGACCAACGGCCTGACGGGTTTTCCGTCCTCGGTGATATCGAGGCCGGTGTCACCGAGTGGACCGTTCATCGTGCACTCCCCTTGGGTTCAGCGAGATATCGAGCCGATGCCGGTCAGCTGCTTGCGTGGCCCGGGCGCACGGGTTCGGGCCGTGGCCAGGGCTGTCCGCGCCGATGTTCGATATCTCGATTGAAGCGCCGCAGATATCCGGCGAAGGCGGCGACGTCTTCGGGCGTCCAGTCCCGCATGATGTCGTCGAGGCCCGTGACCTTGGTGGCACGTTCGGTGTCGAATCGGCGCCTGCCCTTCGTGGTGATGCGGAATTTGCGGGCCATGCCGCCATCGGGGTCGGGAATGCGTTCGACGAGCCCGGCGCGCAGCAGGGTGGTGGTCTGGCGGTTGATGGTCGAGCTGTTCAGGCCGAACGCGTCGCAGAGCTGTCCGATGGACATCGGACCCTCCATGCCGAGCCTGCTGAGCAGCAGGTATGCGCTGCGTTCCAGTAGGCCGGTCTCCTGGGGATAGTGCGGGTTGATCGTGTAGCGGCCGAGCAGCATGGCCTCGAACTCGACCTGGTCTGTGGGCTTGTCCATGCTGTCCTTTCGTCGACCTGTGCGGTCTCGCATCGCAGGCGAGTGCCGGTATACCACAGGAGAAATTCGTCACAGTCGAGTTGTGCAGTATGCATATTGTATGCATACTGCATGTCAAATGCATTATGCACGTCTGATGACATGAGATCTTCTGGAGGTTGGTGTGGACAAGCCTGAATCCGCCCGGGCGGGCGGGATCGTGGGAGTGCTGGCGTTCGCCGGCATCACCGCGGCGATCATGCAGACGGTGGTGATCCCGCTGATCGCGCAGTTTCCACAGTTGCTGCATACGACGGCGTCGAACGCCTCATGGGTGGTGACGTCGACGCTGCTGGTTGCGGCGGTGGCCACGCCGGTGGCCGGGCGGCTCGGCGACCTGTACGGCAAGCGTCGCATTCTGCTGTTGTCGACAGTGCCGCTGATCGCGGGCTCGGTGGTCTGTGCGGTGTCGTCCTCGGTGCTGCCGATGATCGTCGGCCGCGGCCTGCAGGGCATGGGTGTCGGCATCGTGCCGATCGGTATCAGCCTGATGCGTGATGTGCTCCCCGCCGAACGGCTGGGATCGGCGGTGGCGCTGCTGAGCGCATCGCTTGGCATCGGCGCGGCCTTCGGGCTGCCGGTCTCTTCGGCGGTCGCCGAGTATTCGAACTGGCGAGTGCTGTTCTGGGCCTCCGCTGTCCTGTGCGCACTTATCGCCGGGGCGATCTGGGTTGTGGTGCCGGACTCGCCGATCAAGGCCGGCGGGAGCTTCGACATCGTCGGCGCGCTGGGTCTGGGCGCTGGGCTGGTGTGTCTGCTGTTGGCGGTGTCCAAGGGCGCCGCTTGGGGCTGGGGCAGCGGCACGATACTGGCTTTGTTCGCGGCGGCGATCGTGCTGCTGCTGGTCTGGGGCTGGTGGGAGCTGCGCATCGCCGACCCACTTGTCGATCTGCGAGTGACCGCGCAGCCTCCAGTGCTGCTGACCAACGCGGCCTCCCTTGTCGTCGGCGTCGCGATGTACGCGGCGATGCTGACCGTGCCACAGCTGCTGCAGGCGCCGACGGCCACCGGCTACGGCCTGGGGCAGTCGATGATGGCGATGGGTCTGTGGATGGCTCCGTCGGGCCTGATGATGATGGTGATTTCGCCGATGGGCGCCCGCCTGTCGGCAGTGCGCGGCCCGAAGATCACCTTGATCGCGGGCGGGCTGGTGATCGCGTTGGGTTACGGCGCCTCGACCGTGCTGATGGGCTCCACCTGGGGTCTGCTTATCTCGCTCTGCATCATCAACAGTGGTGTCGGCCTGGCCTACGGCGCGATGCCCGCGCTGATCATGGCTGCGGTTCCGCTGTCGGAGACGGCGTCCGCCAACAGCTTCAACACCTTGATGCGCTCGGTGGGCACCTCGTTCTCGGCTGCTGTGATCGGCGTGGTGCTCGCGCAGATGAGCATGACCGTGGGCGGGCACAGCATCCCGACCGAGGACGGCTTCCGTACCAGTTTGTTCATCGGCTGTGGTGTCGCACTGGTCGCCGCGGCTGTCGCCGCTACCATCCCCGTCCGGCGAGCAGTCTCCGCGGAACCGTCTTTCGACGCCGAAATGTTTGTGGCAGAGCGTGTCTGACACTTCTTCCGGAGAAAGTGAGCTGACCGTCCCAACGATGAAGTCTGTACAGACCGGTGCCGTGGGCAAAGTCGATGTGGTGGATATCGAACAGCCCGTTCCCGGGCCGAGAGATGCGCTGGTGCGCATCCGGGCGTGTGGGATCTGCGGCACCGACGTGACGTTCATTCACATGGGCGGCATGCCGGCGGCGTATGCCGCCGCGCGGACCGAGGGGCCTGCCCCGGATCGGATGGTGCCGGTGGTGCTCGGACACGAACCGGCGGGCGAAATCGTCGCGGTCGGTGCCGAGGTCTCGGGCCTGAAGGTCGGCGATCACGTGGTGGTCAACCCGCAGGGCGCGCCGTCGGGAATCATCGGCTGCGGCGGCCCGCTGGGCGGCATGAACGAATACCTCCTCATCGAGGACGCCGTGGTCGGCAAGAGTGTCGCTGTGCTACCGGATTCGGTCCCGTTCGAGGTCGCCGCGCTGAACGAGCCGATGGCGGTGGCGCGGCACTGCGTGAACCGTTCGGAGGCCGGGCCGTCCGACAAGGTGGTGGTGTTCGGTGCCGGTCCGATCGGACTGGGTGTGACGATCTGGCTGAAGCTGCGCGGC
Organism: Nocardia sp. NBC_01730; assembly: GCF_035920445.1. Taxonomy (NCBI): domain Bacteria; kingdom Bacillati; phylum Actinomycetota; class Actinomycetes; order Mycobacteriales; family Nocardiaceae; genus Nocardia; species Nocardia sp. NBC_01730. Next base: position 7,602,784 of record NZ_CP109162.1, read on the forward strand.
GTGCGGCACGTGGTCGTGGCCGATGTGATCCCGTCGCGGTTGGAGACCGCGCTGGCGGTCGGGGCGGACGCGGTGATCGACTCCTCGACCGAGGATGTGGTGGCTCGGCTGACCGAACTGCACGGCGAGGGCCGCAACGCACTCGGCGCACCACGCCCCGACACCGACATCTACATCGACGCCGCCGGTGTTCCCGTTGTCGTGAACACCGCACTGCAGAACGGAAAATGGGGCGCCGAGCTCGTGATGGTGGCGGTGCACAAGAAGCCGGAGCCGATCGACATCGGTGCGATGCTGCGCAGCGAGATGAGCATCATCGCCTCGCAGGGGTACCCGACCGAGATCTTCGAGGTGACCCCCGAGATCGCCGAGCATGCCGAGCGTTTCGCCCGGCTGATCAGCCATCGGATTCCGTTCTCGGAGGTCGAGCACGCCTTCGAACTCACCCTGACCCCGGGCGCGGCGGAGAAGGTGGTCGTCACCTTCGACGACTAGCACGCGCAGTCCGTTCGATCCTCGACAGTCCGACCAGCAAAGACCCGGGGCGATGTGCAGTACCACCGAGTCTTCCCCTCGGCAACGCGCATCAGCCAGGCGACATCGGCGACAGCGATCTCCGGGCCGCGACATCGCGGCTCCATCGACTGTCGGACGCGGCAACGTCTGATCGGCTAATCGGCGAGGTACACCGGACTGCCGTCGACGATGGTGGCTGCCACGAGTGGGTTTTGCCAGGTAGCCGCAACCTCCTCCGGAGGCGCGCTCAGCAATGTCAGGTCGGCGATCTCGCCCGGTGCGATACACCGGTCGGCCGCTGGCCGCTCGGGCGGGCCGAAAAACAGGGACAACGCTGATCGCAACGAGATCCCCTCGGAGATCGACGAAGTCGCGGGTCGGCGGACCGCCGCCCGAATAACTGCCCAGGGATCGGCGCCCCCGAACGGTGCGTCGGTGCCCGCGGCGACTCCGACCCGTGCCCGGATAAGGGAGCCGAGGCGCCACAGATCCGGCTGATCCCCGGCAGGCACGTCACGGTCGTACTGTTCGGCGCGTTCCACCAGAAAGTGCGGTTGAGTGATCACCGTTACGTCATGCTCTCGCAGCCACGCCATGGATTCGGCCGGAATGATCGCGCCGTGTTCGATCCGGTCGCCCTCGTGCGCGCCGGCAGCGTCGAGTGCCGCCATGATGAGGATCAGCTGTACCCGCGTCACACAGTGCACGGCGACCGGTCGGCCGGTCTCGTGCAGGGCCCGGATCCGATCGGTGAACTCGTCCAGGTCGGGCAGGGCGGTGTCATCCAACAGGATCTTGGTGGGCCCCAAGGAAAACCGTGCGATACGCGGATCGGCGATATCGGACGGTGCCATACAGTGCACCCGCTGTCGGATTCGTCCGTCCGCCGCGGATTCGGCGAGGTCATCGATGTCGGACTGCCGCAATGCCGGGGTGGCATCGGTGAAACCGGTGACGCCCAGCGCCGCTGCCCGCGCACCGAGCTGGGTGAGATCGACCGGCGGAGCACCGATCCGGGGGCCGAGCCAGGCGTCCAGCCGCCACCGGCGGCCGGTGGGACTGCCGGTCGCGTCGCGTTCCACCCCGGGCAGCGGACAGTGCTGGAGGTCCACGGCGGCGCAGGCGCGCGAGTTGAGCATCCACAAGGCCCCGGATCGGTGCTGGATGCGCACCGGGCGATGTCCGAGGATGCGATCCAGTGCCCGCCGATCCAGTTCCCCTGCTACCGACTCGTGGTAGCCGACCCCGCGAATCCATGCTCCCTCAGGTGATTCCGCGTCGGCGCGATGGAGTCCGGTAGCCAGGTCGGTAATCGTGCGCACCTGCGGCGGTCCGACTCGGACCGAATCGGCGGTGGCAGCGAGCGCGCTCAGATGCACATGGTGGTCGTGCAGACCGGGCAACAGCCAGCCGCCACATGCGTCGATATCGTCCTCGCCCGGCAGCGGCCGCAAGGCTGTCCCGCATCCGGTGATGCGTCCGCCGGTGAGCCGGACTTCGGTGTGCTCCGCACCGAAGATCCGGGCCCGTCGAATAAGCATCACGCTCGGCTCGGCTGTGGGATGCGTGGCTCCGTGACCGGTTGACCCGCCGTAGTTTCGGGCATTCGACCAGCCAGCCGTCGGCACCTCGGGCATCGTCGCCGAAGGCGACGCGCATCGGTTCGGCGCGGCCATAGCCGGTGATACTCAGCCACACCTGTCCGGAGCGGTGCGTGCGGTTTTCAGGAGCGAGGCCGAGGTGGGCGAGCGCCCGCGGGCGCGATGCCTCGATCACGACGTCGGCCCGCATCGAGCAGTTCGCTCAATTCTTTCGGCCGGCATCGGATTCGAAGTCGACGGCGCGGAACTCGTGCCCGGCATGCAGCCAGTCGAAGAACTGCGGGTTGCCGCGACGAGCGCCGTCGGGTCTGTGGGTGCTCTCCACTTTCCAGCGTGCAGGGATTTCGGGCGAACCCGGTCTGACACCGAGGCTATCGCAGCTGGTAGTCCGTCGATGTCGGCTGGGCCGGTTCGGTTCCGGTCACCGCACCGCCGGTACGAGTCCGGCCTGGGCGTCGGCGATGTCCTGGCGGTGCAGGCGAGTCTGTTTCGGCATTTTCCAGCCGACGACGCCCGTCACACGGCCGTCGACGCGGTAGCTGGCGACGAAGCGCCGGGACTGCGGGTCGCCCGCTGTGATGGACACCTCGGCGTCGGCCGACAGCGCGCCGTGGACCTGGATCTTGGCGTCGAATTGGTCGGTCCAGAAGTGGGGGATCGGGGAGTACGCCTGGTCGGCGCCGAGGATGTTGGCGGCGACAACGGCTGCCTGTTCGGTGGCGGTGGTGCGGTTTTCCAGGCGAATCAGGGTTCCGAGCTGCTCGTGGTACCAGCGGGCCACATCGACTACGGCATAGATACCCGCCGCCGCGCGGCAGCGGGAGTCGCACACCAGTCCGTTGTCCACCGTCAGGCTGCTGCCGGTGAGCCAGTCGGTTGCCGGGGCGGCTCCGATCGCCACGACGACCGTGTCGGCAGGCAGTTCCGCACCGGTGTCCAGACAGACCCCCGTTTCTCCGCTGCCGAGGGCGCGTGTATCACTGCGATAATTCCCAACCAGGGGAGTAGCCGGACGGCGTGCACGCGGACGAAATGAAACTGTGCTGACATGGCTTTCGAGTTCGGCTTCGAAGAAGCGGGCCCGACCGTCAACTCTGTTGCCGAGGAGCTGGTCACGCGGCTTGCCAGTGTCGGTGAGTCCGCCGGCGAGCTGATGCACCGAGAAGTCAAAGGCTTCGTGGACGGCGCGCAATCGGTCGCGGAAATGGCGGTGCAGACCGACAGGATGAGTGCGTTTCGGTTCAACGAGAGCGCCGCCGATCGAGCGATCCACGACAATGGCCGTCTCCGGGGAGGCGGACCGGACTACGTGGGCTCGGATTCCATCACCGTCGATCAGGGGCACGGCACGGTCGGAAAGGACTCAGCCGCCATCGACTTCGCGACCGCGCCGCCGGTCGTGACCGACGGCAGGCAGCTCGAACCCGCGCCTGCGGACTCGGCTACGCCGCCCGGTGACCTGTCGGGTCCGGCTCCTACCGACGATCCGACCGCAGTCGAACTTCGGCCGGCCGCACCCGCGCAACCGGATCCGGCATCGGCACCTGATCCGGCATCGGCACCTGATCCGGCATCGACACCGGACGAGGGATCGGCGGCCGAGCCGCTCGCCGGAGCCGGGCACACGCCGTGGACGGTCGATCCGGCCGGGAACAGTTCCACCACTGGTCACCTGGGCAACGCCGACGCACCCGCGTCCACGCCGTGGCACCACGGCGCCTCGACCACGCCGACTACACCGGGCATGCCGGCGATGCCCAGCCTTCCCGGCCGGTTCATGGACGCCTTTTCTCCCGAGCAGCGCCCCCCACGCAGACCCAGTACTCACCCGTGGTCTCGTCGACGCACCAAACAGGACGGGACGGTGTTTCCCCGGGAGCCCCAATGAGCGGCGACCAGGGGGAGTCGGCGCCCCGCTCATGCCCGCTTCCGGTGCCGATGATCGGGATCGGTGCTGGGGTGGGGTGGGCGACGCAGTTCGGGTCGAGTAGTGCCTTCAGGTGTCTGCCGGAACTCGCGCGCGAAGTCCTCCAGCAGCTCGTCGAGTCGTCGAGGTTCTGCCCCGTGTGCACGTTCTACTCGGCAAGTTCCTAGGTGTTTAAGCATCGTCCGGTTCGGGTAACCCCGCTCTGACCCGATGTGTTACCAGGTCAGAGCGGGGCTCGCGCCCCCGGCAGGAATCGAACCTGCGACCTAGGGATTAGAAGGCCCTTGCTCTATCCAACTGAGCTACGGAGGCAGCGGGTTCCACCATGGCCGACAATGGCCGTGCTGTCCAGCGCCGCAATCATAGCGACCATCGCTGGGTTCTCAGCGTCAGGAACGTTCCACCCATCCAACGACAGTACTCGGTGCGGCTTTGGTGGTCTTGCGCCCAGAATATCGGCCGAAACCCGACCGGGCCACGGATGTATTGCCGAACTACGCTCAGTCGTATGTCGTCAGCTCAGGCCCCGTCCGTCACTCCTGAATCCGAGGTCGCTCGGTCCGGGGCGACGTTCGCGACGGTGACCGCGCTGGCCGGTGCGATCGCGGCGGTGATCGCGGCGCTGGTGGTCGGGCTGTCGGCGGCGCAGGCGCTCAGTCTGCTCGGCATCCCCGACCCGGGCGCGCTGACCACTTACGGATTGCCGGCGGTGCGGGCGCTCGCCGATCTGTCGGCGGCGCTGACTGTCGGCTCGCTGCTGTTCGCGGCGTTCCTCGTCCCGCCGCAGCCGAACGGTCTGCTCGATGTCGGCGGGTACCGCGCGGTGCGCCGGGCGTCGAATTTCGCGGTGCTCTGGGCGTCCTGCGCGGCGCTGCTGGTGCCGCTGACTGTGTCGGATACCACAGGGCAGCCGGTGGGTGACAACCTGTGGCCGGAAGAACTGTGGCGGGCGATCGACCAGATCGCGCTGGCGGGCGCTTGGCGCACGACGGTGGTTTTCGCGCTAATCGTCGCGGTCGGCTGCAGGCTGGCGTTGCGCTGGGGATGGACGCCGGTGTTGTTCGGGGCGTCGATCGTCACGATGATGCCGTTGGCGTTGACCGGACACTCGTCCTCGGGTGGTTCGCACGATGTCGCCACCAACAGCCTGATCCTGCACCTGGTTTCCTCCGCCCTCTGGGTGGGCGGTCTGTTCGCGGTGCTGGCACACGCGCTGCGTGGCGGCGCGGGCACCGATCTGGCCGCTCGACGCTTCTCGCTGACCGCGACGATCGCGTTCGTCGTGATCGGGGTCAGCGGCGTGATCAACTCCTGGGTGCGGGTGCCGATCGACGAGCTGTTCACCACGACCTACGGCCGGTTGGTGCTGGCCAAAGCCGTGGCACTGATGCTTCTCGGTGTGTTCGGCTACCTGCAGCGGCGCGCCGCGCTGCCCGCGCTCGCGGCAGACCCCGGCGCTCGTGCGGCGCTCGTCCGCTTCGCCGGCGTCGAGGTGCTGATTTTCGCGGCGACCATGGGTCTCGCGGTCGGGCTCGGCCGCACTCCGCCGCCACCGCCGGAGACGGTCCCGACACCGTCCGAAGTCGAACTCGGCTACGACCTTGCCGGGCCTCCGACACTCGCGCGGTTGCTGTTCGACTGGCGCTTCGATCTGATCTTCGGAACGCTGTCGATCGTGCTTGCTGTGCTGTATCTCCTGGGCGTACGGCGGCTGCGTGCGCGCGGGGACGCGTGGCCGGTCGGGCGGACTGTCGCTTGGCTGTCCGGCTGCGTTGTGCTTCTGGTGGCGACCTCGTCCGGAGTCGGCCGGTATGCACCGGCGATGTTCAGCGTGCACATGGGGGCCCACATGGCGCTGTCGATGCTGGCGCCGATCCTCTTCGCACTGGGCGGCGCGGTGACACTGGCGCTGCGGGCGCTCCCGCCGGCGGGCCGCGGCGGTGCGCCGGGGCCGCGGGAATGGCTCCTGGCCGCGGTGCACAATCCGGTGTCGCGCTTTCTGACCCACCCGATTGTGGCGGCGGTGATCTTCGTCGGCGGTTTCTATGCGTTGTACCTGGGCGGCATCTTCGATTCGTTCGCCGACTCGCATGCGGCGCACCTGATGATGAACCTGCACTTCCTGCTCAGCGGCTACCTGTTCTACTGGGTGGTGATCGGCATCGACCCCAAACCTCGGCAGGTGCAACCGCTCACCAAGCTCGGCATGGTGTTCGGATCGCTGCCGTTCCACGCGTTCTTCGGCATCGCGCTGATGAGCATGACCACGGTGCTCGGCGGCTGGTTCTACCGCGGCCTCGGGATCAGCTGGAACGCCGACCTGCTCGGCGACCAGCGCACCGGCGGCAGCCTGGCCTGGGCCAGCGGAGAGGTGCCGCTGGTGGTGGTGATGCTCGCCATGCTGATCCAATGGTCCCGCAGCGATCAGCGGCTGGCGCAGCGGACCGATCGGGCCGCCGAACGCGACCACGACGCCGCCCTCGCCGCGCACAACGCGATGTTCGCCGAACTGGCCAAGCGAGATGGAGAACTGCGTAAGTGAATGAATGTGCCAGCACGGTCTCTCAGCACCGACCGGTCGGGCGGGTGGAACGGTCGGACGTGCGATCCGCACGAAGACGAATGGCCGCGCAGGTCCGCAAGACGCCGGTTTTCCACACCTCCGTCGCAAGCCCGTCCGGTCCGGTGCCCGTGACGATGAAGCTCGAATACCTCCAGCACGGAGGGACGTTCAAGGTACGCGGCATCTTCAACGCGCTGCTGGAGTCCGGGGCAGGCACCGATGAGGTCGTGATCGCCTCCGGCGGCAACGCGGGCATCGCCGCTGCCTTGGCGGCCGCGCGGCTCGGCAAGTCCTGCACCGTGGTCGTCCCGGAGACGGCGCCACACACCAAGGTCGCCGCGATGTGGTCGCACGGCGCCGAAGTGCTCTGGTATGGAGCGACTTACGCCGAGGCGCTGCGTCACGCCGTCGAGCTCGCCGCTGAACGCGGCGCGCTGCGATTGCACGGGTACGACCTGCCCGCAGTGGTCGCCGGCGCCGGTGTGGTCGGGCTGGAACTCGAAGAACAGGTGCGCGGGCGGCCTTCGGTACTCGCCGCAGTGGGCGGCGGCGGACTGGTCGCCGGGATCGCGGCCGCGCTGGGCCGTCGTCAGCAGGTGATCGGGGTCGAGCCGGAGGGCAGTCCCACCCTGCAGGCCGCGTTGGACGCGAACCACCCGGTGGACGTCGGAGGGCCTCGTCTTGCCACGGATTCGATGGGCGCCACGAGGATCGGCGACATCGCCCTTGACATCGCCCGACGCTATGGCGTGCGTTCGCTGCTGGTCACCGACGACGCGATAGTGGCGGCGCGGGAGTACCTGTGGCGCGAGTTCCGCATCCTCGTCGAGCTGACCGGCGCCGCCCCGCTGGCCGCCATCCAGAGCGGGGCCTACGTCCCGGGGCCCGACGAACGCCCGGTCGTGGTGCTGTGCGGCGCCAACACCGACGTGGCGGTCCTCTGACGACGTCGTGCGTCGCCTGTGACGGTTGGCTGGTCGGTGGTCGCGCGGGCTCGACAGTCGGCTCGCCCGGTCCGGTGGCTCGCCGATTTCGGCGCGCCGGGGCGGTTGATCGGTGTGACGGATGCGTACTGCTGTGCCGATACGTGAGTGTCATCGGATAAGCCACCCGATGCTGCGGGTCGGACCGCGCAGCGCCATAAGTGAAAACCCTGCTCTTCACAGATTGGAAAGTTGTCCACATTCTCGGATCGGGTTGCCCAAGGCACCCGGCTTCGGCGCACGCTGGAGGGGCCCTCCTGGAGGGGGGAGGACATGTCCGGGCAGACCCGGATCCAAATGTGAAGGGGTGTAATCATGTACGAGGCGAACGCGACCGTGATCGGAACTGTCGTGACTCATCCGATCAAGCGGGATCTGACCAATGGCGACCAGGTGGTCACATTTCGCATGGCGAGCAATTCCCGCCGACTGGATCACACGACGGGGGAGTGGGTGGACAACGGAACGCTGTACCTCACCGTCAGCTGTTGGCGCAGGCTGGTGGCCGGTGTCGATGCGTCCCTGCGCCGCGGCGATCCGATCATCGCGCACGGACAGCTGCGCTCGCACGAGTACCGGAGCAAAGACGGCGTGGAGCGCCGGGATCTGGAGATGCGTGCCGTCGCGGTCGGCCCTGACCTGTCCCGCTGCGCGGTCCAGGTGACGCGATGGTCGGACTCGGCGCCGCGGAATACTCCGGAGCATCAGAGCGCTGAACGTCGGGTGTCGGTCGGCGACGGGTTGGGGGAGAATGTCGCAGCCGTCTCTTCGGTACCGCCCCGCAGCAGTGAACCCGAGCCCGTCGACGCGTGACCGCAATGATCGGTTTCGTCCCGGTGGTAGTGGTAGCTCTGCTTCGTCCCTTCATCTCTCGCACCGATAGGCTTCACCCTTATGGCTGAGTTCATTTATCAAATGAAGAAGGTTCGCAAGGCGCACGGCGACAAAGTCGTGCTCGACGACGTCACCTTGAACTTCCTTCCCGGCGCCAAGATCGGCGTCGTCGGCCCGAACGGCGCGGGTAAATCCAGCGTGCTGAAGATCATGGCCGGACTGGACCAGCCCAACAACGGCGACGCGTTCCTCGCCTCCGGCGCCACGGTCGGCATCCTTCAGCAGGAGCCCCCGCTGAACGAGGAGAAGACCGTCCGCGGCAACGTCGAGGAGGGTCTCGGCGAGATCAAGGTGAAGCTCGACCGCTTCAACGAGATCGCCGAGCTCATGGCCACCGACTACTCCGACGAGCTCATGGAGGAAATGGGCAAGTTGCAGGAGGACCTGGACCACGCCGACGCCTGGGACCTGGACTCCCAGCTCGAGCAGGCCATGGACGCGCTGCGCTGCCCGCCGCCGGACGAGCCGGTCACCAACCTCTCCGGTGGTGAGCGCCGCCGGGTCGCACTGTGCAAGCTGCTGCTGAGCAAGCCCGACCTGCTGCTGCTCGACGAGCCAACCAACCACCTGGACGCCGAGAGCGTGAACTGGCTCGAGCAACACTTGGCCCAGTACCAGGGCGCCGTGCTCGCGGTCACCCACGACCGGTACTTCCTGGACAACGTGGCGCAGTGGATCCTCGAACTGGATCGCGGCCGCGCTTATCCGTATGAGGGCAACTACTCCACCTATCTGGAGAAGAAGGCCGAGCGCCTCGAGGTGCAGGGCAAAAAGGACCAGAAGCTGCAGAAGCGGCTCAAGGAAGAGCTCGCCTGGGTGCGTTCCGGCGCCAAGGCCCGCCAGGCCAAGAACAAGGCCCGCCTCGGTCGGTACGAGGAGATGGCGGCCGAGGCCGAGAAGATGCGGAAGTTGGATTTCGAGGAGATCCAGATTCCCGCGGGCCCGCGCCTGGGCAGCGTGGTTGTGGAGGTCGAGCACCTGGACAAGGGCTTCGGCGACCGTCAGCTGATCAAGGACCTCTCCTTCACCTTGCCGCGTAACGGCATCGTCGGTGTCATCGGCCCGAACGGTGTCGGTAAGACCACGCTTTTCAAGACCATCGTCGGGCTCGAGCAGCCCGACAGTGGCATCGTGAAGGTCGGCGAGACGGTCAAGTTGAGCTACGTCGACCAGAACCGTGCGGGCATCGACCCGAAGAAGACGGTCTGGCAGGTGGTCTCCGAGGGGCTGGACTTCATCCAGGTCGGCCAGCAGGAGATGCCGTCGCGCGCCTACGTCAGCGCGTTCGGATTCAAGGGCCCGGACCAGCAGAAGCCCGCGGGCGTGCTCTCCGGTGGAGAGCGTAACCGCCTGAACCTGGCGATGACCCTCAAGCAGGGCGGCAACCTGATCCTGCTGGACGAGCCGACCAACGACCTCGATGTGGAAACCCTCGGTTCGATGGAGCATGCTCTCGAGCAGTTCCCCGGCTGTGCCGTGGTGATCTCCCACGATCGCTGGTTCCTCGACCGCACCTGCACCCACATCCTCGCGTGGGAGGGCAACTCCGACAACGACGCCGAATGGTTCTGGTTCGAGGGCAACTTCGAGGCGTACGAGGCCAACAAGATCGAGCGTCTCGGCTTGGAAGCGGCTCGCCCGCACCGGGTTACGCACCGCAAGCTGACCCGCGGCTGAGTTCTGCCCCGGTGGGGCGGGCAATTTCTGCACCGCCCTGCCGAAACCCGAAGTCCTCCGGGAAACCCGTGTGCTGTTGCGCCGGGAAGGTGCCGCCAAGTGACATCGGCAACCCGGAATGGGAGTGACGCCTACCCGCGCGTAGCTCGCTAGGGTGGGAGTTGTGAATGCGCAGGCGCAGTTCGAGCAATCGGCCGCCCCGACCGCCGACGTGTGGGCCGAGCTGACCCGAGGTACCGATGCGGCGCCGCCGCGGATACGATCTCTCGCGCTCACCTGACGTTCGCCGGGCCGATCTTGTACTGAGCCGAGGTCATCCATTCGAACTTGGCAAACGAGCGGCGAACATCGTGGTTGTGGTGAACACCCAGGGATCGAAAGGGAATTCACCCCCGCGTCTTCGGCGCACAGCTACTCTCGGACCGGCGTCACTTTGTTACGGAACCGATATCTGAGGGAGTTGGCGAAAAAATGACCGTCTCGTCCGAATTGTCCAGCGCGGCGTGGGCTGCGAGTTTGCCGCAGTCGCTGCGCGGCGACCTCGCGACGCTCGAGGAGGCGTACTTCCGCCACGTCGATGCGGGCGATGTGGACTGTGCGATCACCGGGATCACTCAGATCTTCCGTCGGCACACCGAGCTGGCGATGACGCGTCCCGCCGGTCGTGCCCTGGTGCGGGTGTACCACCAGGACGACGGCTCGGGCATCGGTGCCGCGGTACAACTCGTCACCGATGACATGCCGCTGCTCGTCGAATCGATCAGCTCGTCCCTGAGCCGGATCGGCGTCAGCGTGAGCGAGGTGATCCACCCGATCTTCGAGGTCGAGCGGGACGCGGACGGACGGTTGACGCACGCCGTCGCGCATGAGGTGGACGGCACCGGCCCGACCGGGCTGAGCGAATCGTGGATGCATGTGCAACTGCACCCGTCGACCAGTCCGGCGCTGCTGGCCAAGGTGGAGGCCGCCATGCCGGACGTGGTCGCCGACGTGCGCCAGGTGATCGGCGACACCGAGGCCATCAAGGATGTGCAGAGCAGGCTGGCCGAAGACCTGGAGTTCGCCGCGAAATCCGGGACCGCGCCGTTCAGCGCCACCGACCTCGTCGACACCGCCAAGCTGCTGCGCTGGCTGGCGCATGAAAAATTCACCGTGCTCGGCTACGCCCGATACCGCCTGAGCAGCGACCATGGGCAGGAGAGGTCCAACGCCCTGTCCGGCACCTGCCTCGGCGTGCTCCGTCCAGATGTCGGAACCGATTTCCAGGTACCGGTCAACGGCGGCGACCGGCCGCTGCTCATGCTGACCCAGGGTTTGGTCCCCGCCACCGTGCACCGCTCGGTGTACCCGTACTTCGTCGGCGTCGCCGACTTCGACGAGACCGGAACGATCATCGGCGAGCACCTGTTCATCGGCGTCTTCACCGTCACCGCTGTACACGAGAACGTGCTGGATATCCCGGTGATCGAGCGCAGGGTGCGTTCGGTGATCGAGGAGAGCGGGTTCGACTTGGAGTCGTTCTCCGGTCAGGCGATGCTCGAGGTCATCCAGTCCTTCCCGCGGACCGAACTGTTCTCCTCCGACGCCGAGACGCTGCGCCGCACCGCCGCCGCAGTGCTGAACGTTGGCCTGCGCCGTCAGGTGCGGTTGTTCCTGCGGGCGGACACCTACGGTCGTTTCGTCGCCTGCCTGGTTTACCTCCCGCGCGACCGCTACACCACCAGGGTGCGGCTGGAGATGCAGGAAATCCTGGTCCGCGAACTGGGTGGTGTCTCCATCGACTACTCCGCGCGGGTGGGCGAAAGTGATTTGGCACGTGTGTATTTCACGGTGCGCATGCCCGAGGCCGAGTTCGGTGTCGCGCGCCACTCACCGCCGGCCGCGGACACCTCAGAACCCAACCGGCTGCGTCTCCAGAACCTGCTCGCGGAGGCGAGCCGGACCTGGGAAGACCACCTGAACGACGCGGTGAGCACGTCGACGGTGCTCGACCCTGCGGTGGTGCAGCGTTACGCGGAAGCCTTCCCCGAGGGCTACAAGCAGGACTTCGCCTCCGACCGCGCTCTCGCCGACATCGTGCGCCTGGAACGGCTGCGCGACGGTGGTATCGACCAGTACCTCTACCGCAAAGCGGAGTCGGAGCCGGGCTCGTGGCGCTTCACCCTCTACATCGGCGGCAGCGGGATCTCGCTGAGCCAGGTGCTCCCGGTGCTGCAGAGCCTGGGCGTCGAGGTGGTGGACGAGCGGCCGTACCAGATCGAGCTGGGGACGCCGCCGGACGGTGCCGGGGGCGCCACTGGTGAACGGTGGATCTACGACTTCGGTTTGCTGGCCCGACCCGAGCTGCTGCGCAGCTCGCTGGACCGAGACCTGGACGCGGAGCTGCTCGAATCCTCCAAGCGCGCCGACGTGCTGGAGGCGGAGGTGCGCGGATTACGCGAGCGGTTCATCGGCGCCGTCGAGGCAGTCTGGTACGGCCGCGCCGAGGCCGATGGTCTCAACGAGCTCGTGCTGCGCGCCCGGCTGCCATGGCGTGCCGTTTCGATCTTGCGGACCTACGCGAAGTATTTGCAGCAGACCGGTTTTCCGTACAGTCAGGCCAACATCTGCCGCGTGCTGCTCACCTATCCGGATGTCGCCCGGCTGTTCGTCGATCTGTTCGCGGCGCGCTTCGATCCGGACATTGTCTCCGCCGAACACGCTTCCGGGCTGGAGACCCAGGTGCACGGCCGGATCGACGAGGTCGTCAGCCTGGATGCGGACCGCATCCTGCGCGCGATTCTCGGCCTGATCAAGGCGACCCTGCGCACCAATTACTACGTGACAGACGCCGAAGGTGTGTCGCGCGACTACGTCTCGGTAAAGGTGGAGCCGCATGCGATTGCGGAGTTGCCGAAGCCGAGGCCGCAGTTCGAGATTTTTGTGTACTCGCCCAAGGTGGAGGGTGTGCATCTGCGTTTCGGTTCGGTGGCGCGTGGTGGTTTGCGGTGGTCGGATCGGTTGGAGGATTTCCGGACCGAGGTTTTGGGTTTGGTGAAGGCGCAGGCGGTGAAGAACGCGGTGATCGTGCCGGTGGGTGCGAAGGGCGGGTTCGTGGTGAAGCAGCCGCCTGCGGCGACGGGTGATCCGGTGGCGGATCGTCAGGCGCTGGGTGCGGAGGGTGTGGCGTGCTATCGCACGTTCATTTCTGGTTTGCTGGATATCACCGACAATGTGGATCGTGTGTCCGGTGAGGTGCTGCCGCCGGCTCGGGTGGTGCGTCGTGATGGTGATGACACTTATTTGGTTGTTGCTGCGGATAAGGGGACTGCGACGTTCTCTGATATCGCGAACGATGTTGCGCAGAGTTACGGGTTCTGGCTTGGGGATGCGTTCGCTTCTGGTGGTTCCGCGGGGTATGACCACAAGGCGATGGGTATCACGGCCAAGGGTGCGTGGGAGAGTGTCAAGCGGCATTTCCGTGAGATGGAGATCGACACGCAGACGCAGGATTTCACTGTTGTCGGTGTGGGTGACATGAGTGGTGATGTGTTCGGTAACGGGATGTTGTTGTCGGAGCACATTCGTTTGGTGGCGGCGTTCGACCACCGCCACATCTTCCTCGACCCGGCTCCGGACGCGGTCCGTTCGTTCCAGGAACGTCAGCGTATGTTCGCGCTTCCGCGTTCCTCGTGGGCCGATTACGACGCTTCGCTGATCAGCCCAGGCGGCGGCGTATGGGACCGCACCGTGAAGTCGGTGCCGATCAGCCCGCAAGCCAGGAAGGCGCTCGGGCTGGCCGACGACGTAGCGGCGCTGTCACCGCCGGAACTGGTGCGCGCCATCCTGCTCGCCCCGGCCGACCTGCTGTGGAACGGTGGTATCGGCACTTATGTCAAGGCCAGCACCGAGACCAATGCCGATGTGGGTGACAAGTCCAACGACGCGGTACGGGTGAACGCGAACCAATTGCGGGTCAAGGTAATCGGCGAGGGCGGTAACCTGGGCGCGACGGCGCTGGGCCGGATCGAGTTCTGCCGCAACGGCGGCAAGATGAATACCGACGCGCTGGACAACTCGGCGGGCGTGGACTGCTCCGACCACGAGGTCAACATCAAGGTGCTGCTGGACGGCGTGGTCAGCAGCGGTGAGCTGCCGGAGGCCGACCGCAATCCGCTGCTCGCCTCGATGACCGACGAGGTCGCGCAGATGGTCTTGCAGGACAACGTGGCGCAAAACTTCCTCATGGGACTCTCGCGCACCGACGCGCCGCAGATGCTCCATGTGCACACGCGGCTCATCCAAAATCTGGAGGAGCGCCGCGGCCTGGACCGCGAACTCGAGGCGCTGCCCTCGGATCAGGAGATGAAGCGCAGGCTGGAGGAGGGCGCGGGTCTGGCGTCGCCGGAGCTGGCCAACCTGATGGCGCACGTGAAGCTGTCGCTCAAGGCCGACCTGCTCGACTCCGACCTGCCCGACAGTCAGTACTTCGCCGCCTGGCTGCCCGCATACTTCCCGACGCCGCTGCGCGGCAGGTTCGGCACGGCGATCAAGAGACACCGGCTGCGCAGGGAAATCGTCACCACCATGATCGCGAACGAGATGGTGGACTACGGTGGCATCACCTACGCGCACCGGCTGAGCGAGGAAATCGGCGCCACCACCACCGACGCGGTGCGCGCGTTCGCCGCGGCCAGCGGGATCTTCGGCCTGCACGCCATGTGGACAAGGATCCGGGAATGCGACGCGCCCACCTCGGTGCGCGACCTGCTCGAACTCGAGACGAAGCGGACCCTGGACCGAGCGTCCCGGTGGTTCCTGAGCAACCGCCCGCAGCCGATCGCGGTCGGCGCGGAGATCAACAGGTACAGCACCGACGTGCGCGAGCTCGCGCCGAAGGTGCCGGGTTGGCTGCGCGGACACCACGTGACCAGCCTTACGGATCAAGCTGCCGAGCTGATCGCACGCGGCGCCCCGACTGACCTGGCCACCGAGGTCTTCGGCTTGCTCACCCTGTTCCCGGTGCTGGACATCGTGGACATCGCCGACATCACCGACCGGGACGGCGACGAGGTCGGCTCGCTGTACTACGCGCTCAACGATCACCTCAAGATCGACTGGCTGCTGGAGGCGGTCAGCCACCTCGAACGCGGCGACCGCTGGCACTCGCTGGCCCGGCTCGCGCTGCGTGACGATATGTACGGGTCGTTGCGCTCGCTCACCCTCGACGTACTCTCCGGCGGTGACCCGGAGGAGACCGCGGACGAGAAGATTGCATACTGGGAGTCGAAGAATCAGTCCCGGCTCGGCCGAGCCAGGGCGGCACTGTCGGAGTTGTTCGAGTCCGGAACCCACGATCTCGCCACGCTGTCTGTTGCGGCGCGGCAAGTGCGGAGCATGGTGAGCGGGGTGGGCGCCCAATCGGAGGTACCACGTTGACGAGTTCGTCGCACGCTGGCGAAAAGGCGCTGGGCAGCGCTGTGCTGCCTAGGCGCTTTCACACCAAGGTAGACGTCAGATGGTCGGACATGGATGTGTTCCAGCACGTCAACCATGCCCGAATGGTGACGCTGCTGGAGGAGGCGCGGATCCCATGGCTGTTCGAGGACGGCCGCCCGACCGCTGCGCTGCGCGAGGGCTGCGTGCTCGCCGACCTGCGGGTCCGCTACCGCGGCCAGCTGCGGCACGAGGACACACCGCTCGATATCGCCATGTGGATCGAGCAGCTGCGCGCGGTCGACTTCACCATCGGCTACGAGGTGCACGCCGCTGGCGCGGCGCCTGATACGGCGCCTGCGGTGATCGCTTCCACGCAGATCGCGGCGTTCGACATGCGGGCGCAGCGGCTCCGTCGGCTCACGGACTCCGAGCGGGATTACCTCTCCGAGTGGATGGAGTGAGCGATCGTGGGTCGGTGATCACTGAATGGTGACGGCAGAGCAGCCGTGATGGCAGAACAACGAGTGCTGCATGTATCCGATCCGGCGGAGCGGGAGAATCTTGCGACATTCCTGACCCGGGCCGTGCGGCTGGACCAAGCGGCGGTGGTGCGCCTGCGCCGTCGCGGGGAGCGCTACCTCTCGGCCTGGGTGGCGACGGGTTTCGATGCGTTGGCGGTGCGCACCGTGGTCGCCGAGCTCGGCGTTGACGATGTGACCGTCGCCGCCGACTCGGTGCTGGCCGGGCTGGCGACCAATAGTCCGATCGACCTGGGGTATTCGATGGACTCCGCCTGGCGCGGCGCGCTGCCGCCCTCGGACGGCTTCGCACATATCGATGACGTGCCCGCGCGCACGCTGGTCGACCTCGCCGAGCAGGGTGCGCAGCTGGCGAAGGAACATGGCAGCGGTCACGGCCCGCCCGCATCGTTGCTCGATCAGACCGTGTTGACCGTTTCCGGCGGGGGCACCCAGGTGCAGGTGCCCATGCGGGTCGTCTTCGCGCTCACCGCCATGGATTTCATCCCGCATTCGGGGGAGAAGGCCGACCCGCGCCGTATTCCACCCGCCGAGATCGTTCGCGTTCGCGCCAGCCGGACCTGGCTGCGGCTGGATGCCCGCTACGGCTCGGTCGCCCGCCGCCTCGGCGGCGGTATCCCGCTGCTGCCGCACTAGCTGCTGCTGCGCTGCCTGAAACTGCTGTCGCTATCACCGCCGCACCGCACCATCACGGCTGAGCCGCACCGGCATTGCCGCGCCGCGCTGCCGGCTGCTGCGCTCCGGTGCACTGGCCCGCCAGCTGCGCTGACGGTCACACTGCGCTGCTGATCGTCGTGCTGCGCTGTGCTGCCTGCTGCCGCCGCGCTATCGCGGCTGTTGCTCAGAGACCGCTGCACCGTTTGGCTCTGCTGCATCGGATTGGCACTGCTGTGTCGAAATAGCGCTGCTACTGGCAGTGCTGCACCGGGCGAAACGCACTAGCAGGCAGCGGACTGCAGGCCGGAGGTGGCTATGGCGAACTCTCCGGTAGCACTTGGCGTCCCGCGAGCGATGAAATGGTTGGCGGCGCCGTCGACAGGAGGGGACGGCGCCGCCCGCAGGCGCGGCTCGTGAAGAAACTTGGCCGAAAACGAGTTTCGAGGCCGGTCAGGAGACGCCTGCGAGGCGCAACGCCGCCGTCGTCACAGCGGCCGCGAGGATCACCACCAGGATGGGCTGCTGTTTCCAGGCGAGCATGCCGCCGACGAGAACGCCTGCGGGCACCGCGAATCCGAGACTGCCCGTGCCGAGCGGCAAGGTGGTCACGGCCACCAGCGCGGCAAGCAGGACGACTGCGCCGATTTCCAGCAGACGCACCGCGCGGGTCGGTAAGCGCACTCGGTCGCGCAGTGCGGGACCAGGCCAGCGGAAGGCGTAGGTGCCTGCGGCGAGGGCGAACACCCCGGCGGCCAACATCATTGCGCTCCCTTACGTCGAGGACTGGCTCGGCCGTTCGCGTGCCGCGACGAGCACGCCCGAAAGAGCAAGCAGTACCGGCATTCCGGTAAGAAGGAACGGTGCGCTAGTCAGTGCGACGGCGGTGCCGACGCACACCGCCCCCAGGGTGGTCCGATCACGGAGGGAGGGCAGCACGAGCGCGAGCAGCACCGCGGGAAATACCGCGTCCAGCCCGAGCGCCGAGATGTCCGAGACGACGGAACCGATCAACGCTCCGATCGCCGCACCGCCGGGCCAGGCAAGAAGAACGCCCGCACCGGTGACCCAATAGGCCGCATGCTTGCGCGCCCGGTCGGGCTGCGCGAGCGCCAGCGCCACGGACTCGTCGTTTATCAGATGCACACCCAGCGGCCGCCGCCAACCGGTACCGACCACCTCGGGAACCGACAGCCCGTACGGCAGATGCCTGGCGTTCACCACAAGCCCGGCGAGCACCGCCGCGATCGGGCTGCCACCCGCGGCGACGATGCCGAGGAAAAGAAACTCTGAGCCTCCAGCGAGTACCGCACAGCCGAGAACGACGGGCAGCCAGATCGGAAAGCCTGCGCCGACCGCGGTCGCCCCGGGCGGGCGCTGGTCGGCCCGGTCGACGCGCCCGTCGAACTACACCCCGGCGACTACATCTCCTACTCCGGGGATCGGCCGCACGTGTTCGAGGCGCTGGCGTCGCCGACTTGGGCGACGTTGGTGGTCGAATACACCTGAACCTGAGGGGTCAGGCCGCGCCTTCGCCGAGGTACTGCAACCACAGCGGGTCGAGCTCGGCGGTGGTGGACAGCAGGCGCCAGTGCGGGCCCTTCGGCGAAACCAGCGGGGAGCGCAACGCCCAGCCCAGCTCGCTCAGCAGTTTGTCGGCCTTGCGATGGTTGCATGGCGCGCAGCTGGCGACGCAGTTCTCCCAAGAGTGTTCCCCGCCGCGGCTGCGCGGGATGACATGGTCGATGGTCTCGGCCTTGCCGCCGCAGTAGCCGCACCGATAGCGGTCCCGGTGCATGAGGGCGGCGCGGGTCATCGGCACCCTGGCCCGGTACGGCACGTGCACATAGTTGCGCAGGCGGATCACCGAGGGAATGGCCACGGATGCTTCGGCGGAATGGACCACCGGTCCTTCGTCATTCTGATGGACGGTGTGGGCCTTGTCGCAGATGAGCAGGACGACCGCGCGACGCGCGGACAAGGCGGTAAGCGGTTCGTAGGTGGCGTTCAACAGCAGCACCCTGGTCTTGAGCCAGTTCGTGCCCTCGGTGGGCGGTGCGGCGGGGTGCGACGCATGGTCGTGGTGGCCGTGATGGCCGACAGGACAATGTTCGGACAAGATGTGCAGCGGAGTAGCCCCCGACCCACGATTGTGGACGTCGGCGGGCTGGAGTTGTCGGTGCGCTCGCGCCTCGGATCGGGCGCCGTGCCGCTGCTTCATCTCGACCTCAATTTCATGATTGGCAGGATCATGTGGTATCTGCGGAGCAGAGACTGCCACCCAGTTGACCATGGAACGTCGGCCAGTGCACGGTGATTTTCAACAATGTCTGGTTAACGGTGGCTGAAGAGCCATCCAGCCGCGACGTTGCGGCGGCTGAGCGGCGCCCGACCGGTGCGGGCACAATGGGCTGTGGCCATTCGGCGAATCGAGAGGGTCTATGACTTCGAGCGAGCAGACAGCGACGTCGTTCTACGAGATGGTCGGCGGGGCGGAGACGTTCCGGCGGATCGTCGCGGCGTTCTACCGCGAGGTGGCGGCCGACAAGGTGCTGCGCCCGCTCTACCCGGAGGAAGACCTCGGCCCCGCCGAGCGCCGGCTGCGGATGTTCCTCGAGCAGTACTGGGGCGGTCCGCGCACCTACTCCGACGAGCGCGGCCATCCGCGTCTGCGCATGCGGCACATGCCGTTCACGATCGGGCCGATCGAGCGTGACGCGTGGCTGCGGTGCATGCGGATCGCGGTCGCGGAGATCGAGCCCGATGTCCTCGACGACGAGCACAGAAAAGCTCTGCTCGACTACCTCGAGATGGCGGCCAACTCGCTGGTGAACGCCCCGTTCTGACCGCACGTTCGCGGCACGGAACGGCATCCTGGCAAGTGTTGTTTCCGACCCACATTGCGGTGGCGGTGAATTCGCTGGCGTACCCGAGGTGGCCTGGATGTTTCGACTGAGAGGCGAGGCAGCATCAGGGTTTTCGGCTCAGCGCAACAACGCTGACTATTTGCCCGACCTCGAGGGCGTGGCTTCGCCCGAAGGTTTTCACCACGAAACTTTGGCACTATTGCATTCGTGACTGATGCACCAGCCGTACCGGCGCCGGTGGATCGCACCACCCAGCCGTGGTGGCGGTCGGCCGTGTTCTACCAGATCTATCCCCGATCCTTCGCGGACTCGAGCGGTGACGGGATCGGGGATCTCCCCGGTGTCCGGGACAAACTCGGCTACCTCGAACTGTTGGGTGTGGACGCACTGTGGGTCTGCCCGGTGATGCGTTCGCCGATGGCCGACGGTGGCTATGACGTAGCTGATCCGCGCGACATCGACCAGCTCTTCGGCGGGCTCGCCGCGATGGACGAGCTGATCGCGGCGGCCCACTCCCGTCGAATCAAGGTCACGATGGATCTGGTGCCCAACCACACCAGCGACCAGCACCCGTGGTTCCGCGCGGCACTGGCTGCCGCGGCGGGGAGCCCGGAACGTGAACGCTACATCTTCCGAGACGGCCGTGGTCTCGACGGCGCCGAGCCGCCGAACAACTGGCCGAGCATCTTCGGCGGACCCGCCTGGACCAGGGTCACCGAGCCCGACGGCACGCCGGGTCAGTGGTACCTGCACATCTTCGCGCGCGAACAGCCGGATCTGAACTGGGACAACGACGACGTCGCCGCCGATTTCGAGCAGACCATGCGGTTCTGGCTCGACCGCGGTGTCGATGGATTTCGGCTCGACGTCGCACACGGCATGGCGAAACCCGACGGCCTGCCCGACCTGCCCGACCTGCCCGAGGTCGCCTCCGCACTGCTCGCGCACGACGACGACGACGTGCGTTTCAACAATCCCGCCGTCCACGAGATCCACCGCCGTATCCGCAAGCTGGTCGACGAGTACCCGGACGCGGTGACCATCGGCGAGGTGTGGGTGAACGACAACACCCGCTTCGGTGAGTACGTGCGTGCCGACGAACTGCACCTGGCCTTCAACTTCCGTCTCGCCGAGGCCCGGTTCAGCGCCGAGGACGTGCGCGACGCGATCGATAACTCGCTGGCCGCTGTCGGGCCGGTCTTCGCCTCGCCGACGTGGACCCTGTCCAACCACGACATCGAGCGCGAGGTCACCCGGTACGGCGGCGGCGCGGTCGGGGTGGCGCGGGCACGGGCGATGATCCTGCTGGAGCTCGCGCTTCCCGGTGCGGTTTTCATCTACAACGGCGCCGAGCTCGGACTGCCGGACGTGGACGACCTGCCCGACCAGGTCCTGCAGGACCCGGTGTGGGAACGCTCCGGCCACACCGAACGTGGCCGCGACGGCTGCCGGGTGCCGGTGCCGTGGGAGGGCACCGCACCGCCGTTCGGGTTCACCACCGGCAGTTCCTGGCTGCCGATCCCGCCCGACTGGGCCGGACTGACCGTCGAAGCCCAGCTCGAGGAACTCGGCTCCACCCTGTCGCTCTACCGCATGGCGATCGAACTCCGCGCTCTGCGACCTGACTTCGGGGGCGACCGAATCGAGTGGTATGGCAGCCCGCCGGGCTGCCTCGCGTTCCGCCGTCCCGGCGGGCTTGTCTGCGTGCTCAACGCCTCGGCGGCGCCCATCCCGTTGCCGCCAGGGGATGTGCTGCTGGCCAGCGCGCCGCCCGAGGGTGGCCGGCTACCACCGAACGCGGCGGCCTGGCTGGTCTGAGTGTCGCGGTGCGGCGGAAGCCGGTCCGAAAGGCCTGGCCCCCCGTTGCGCCGGGCGACGAAACCATGACGGTTCGCCCGGACGGAGAACTACTACACACGATCGTCTACCGTTGATCCGTGAGCATTCTCGAGACAGTGCTGATCTTCGTCGGCATCCCGCTGGTGATCTACGGTGCGATCGCCGGATTGTCGTTTCTCGGTAAGCCACTGCCTGGTGAGAAGCCGGTCCACTTCGATCTCGGTCAGAAGTGGACCCAGCCGCCGGTGTTGTGGAGTGCCACCGACGAGGTGACCGGTTCGGGTCACCACGACATCGCAGAGACGTCGCATGGACATCATGCGGCTATCGAGTCCACCGAGGTGGAGCTGATCGGAGGCCGGGCAAGTGGCAAGTTCTAAGTGGCCTGCGGTGGTCGAGGCCGACCTGCCGCACGGATACGCGGTCACCAGCAGCGGGCGCGTCTCCGGCGTGCACGAGGCCGGCGACGTGTTCAAGGAAGCCCCGTTCCGCGATGACGAGCGGCTCACGATAGACAACGTGCTCACCGAGGCGACCCGCGCGACCAAGGTGCGCTTCAACATCTACATCGGCGATCTGGGTGCGGACACGGCCGCGGCCATGGACGCGCTCTTCCCGACCACGCCCGAGGCGGCGCGCTCGGTACTGATCGCCGTCTCGCCCAACGAGAAGGCGATCGAGGTGCGCTCGGGCCGGGATGTCGCCGACCGCGCGAACGACCGTGTCTGCCAGCTCGGCGTCACCGCCGCGCTGAGCTCGTTCCGGCAGGGCCAGCTGATCGACGGTCTCGTTTCCGCGGTGCGCGTGATGGCCGCCGCCATCGGACGGTAATTTTCGCTGTGTTGTTCGGCCGCGCCTGCGGCGCTTGTAAGACCCGCGGTCTCGTATGTCGGAGCTGCGCTCGTGGTTGATCCCGGACCGGCGCGTCCACCCATTCAGCAGGGTGGACGCGCCGGTTTTGTTTATGACTTTGTGTCGAAGGCGCGGGCCCGGAGGGAGCGCTCGACGCCGGCTTTGCCCTCGCTGACCAAGCGGCGCAGGGCTGGGGGGTGCTCGCCCGCGAGGAACTTGTCGGCGACGGCCACCGCGTCCTCGCTGATCGCCCAATGCGGGTAGAGGCCGACCACGACGGTCTGGGCGACCTCGCTGGAGCGGCGCTCCCAGACGCCAGGAACCTCCGCGAAGTAGCGCTCGACGTAGGGGGCGAGCAGGTCACCCTGTCCGGCTGGCGCAAAGCCGCCGACGATCGAGCGCGCGGTGATATTGGGTACCGACTCGTCGCCCATCACGGTCGCCCACGCCTGTTCCTTCACCTCGGCGATCGGGCGGGCGGTCGCCGCCGCGGCAGCCTGGCGCCGGCCTGCCGCGGTGGGGTCGCCGGCCAGCTCCTGGTCGATGACCGGGGTGTCCAGGCCGTCGGCGTCGATCTCGCCGGCCGCCGCGAGCGCGGACACGATGCGCCAGCGCAGGTCGGTGTCGACTACCAGTCCGGTCAGCCCGACCTTCGCAGGGTCGCCGTCGAGCAGCTCGCGCAGCACCTCGGTGTGCCAGGCCGGCAGTTTCGCGCCGGTCAACGCGTTCACGAAGGCCAGCTGGTGATCCGAGCCCGGCTCGGCCTCGCGGGCCAGCTCGAGCAGGCGGTTCGCGTAGTCCGGCCACCCGGTGGTCGCCGCCCATTCCGGGTCGGCGTAGCTGCCGAGCGTCGTGTTGGCCTGCATCAGCAGTCGTTGCACCACACCGATTTCGGTCTCGTCGCCGACGCCGCGTTGGACAAGGGCGACGAAATCGCGGGCGCGGAACTCGGCCTGGCGGGTCATTTCCCATGCCGCCGACCAGGCCAGCGTGCGGGGGAGGGGCTCGGCGATGTCGGCGATGCGGTTGACGAGCACGTCGAGCGAGCCCGCGTCCAGCCGGACCGAGCAATAGGTGAGGTCGTCGTCGTTGATCAGCACGAACTGCCCGCGCGGCACGCCGACCAGCTCGGGAACCTCGGTGCGCTCGGCGGCGTCGAGGTCGAGTTCGACGCGCTTGGTGCGCACCAGCTTTCCGTCCTGGTCGGTGTAGACGCCGACGGCGAGGCGGTGCACGCGCCATTCACCCGCGCCCGGCTCCGCGCCCTCCTGTACTACGGCGAACGAGGTGAACCTGCCCTCGGCGTCTACCTCGAAGTCCGGGCGCAGGATGTTCAGGCCGGTGGTTTTGAGCCACTGCGCCCCCCAGGTGGACAGGTCGCGTCCGGAAGCTTTCTCCAGCGCCGCCAGTAGATCGTCGAACGTGGCGTTGCCGTAGGCGTGTTCGGCGAAGTACATGCGCAGACCGGCGAGGAACGGCGCGAGGCCCACATAGGCGACCAGCTGCTTCAGGACGCTGGCGCCCTTGGCGTAGGTGATGCCGTCGAAGTTCACCTCGACCGCATCCAGGTCGGGGATGTCCGCGGCGATCGGATGGGTGGAGGGCAGCTGGTCCTGGCGGTAGGCCCAGGACTTCTCCACGTTCGCGAAGGTGGTCCATGCGTTGGTGTATTCGGTGGCCTCGGACTGACACAGCACCGCGGCGAAGGTGGCGAACGACTCGTTCAGCCACAGGTCGTCCCACCACTTCATGGTGACCAGGTCGCCGAACCACATATGCGCCATCTCGTGCAGCACGGTCTCGGCGCGGCGCTCGTAGGACGCGCGGGTCACCTTGGAGCGGAAGACGTAGTCCTCCAGGAAGGTCACCGCGCCCGCGTTCTCCATCGCGCCCGCATTGAACTCCGGCACGAACAGCTGGTCGTACTTGCCGAACGCGTAGGGGACGCCGAAGTTCCCGTGGTAGAACCCGAATCCCTGCTTGGTCTCAGTGAACAGACGTTCGGCGTCCATGTGCTCGGCCAGTGAGGCGCGGCAGTAGATGCCGAGCGGGATGCTGCCGTGCTCGTCGGTGTAGACGTCGGTCCATCGCGCGTACGGGCCCGCGATGAGCGCGACCAAGTAGGTGCTCATCTTCGGGGTGGTTCGGAAGATGTGCTTGCCCGGGTCGGCCGCGACGGTGTGCACGACGGCGGCATTGGAGACGACCTGCCAGTCGGCGGGCGCGGTGACCGTCAGGTCGAAGGTTGCCTTCAGGTCGGGCTGGTCGAAGCAGGCGAACATCCGTTTGGCGTCGGCGGTTTCGAACTGCGAGTACAGGTACACGGCCCCGTCGGCCGGGTCGACGAACCGGTGCAAACCCTCGCCGGTGTGCGAGTACTCGCAGTCTGCCTCGACCACCAGCTCGTTGCGCTCGGCCAGATCGGCCAGCGTGATTCCGGTCGACTCGTCGTAGTCGGAGATGTCCAGGACGGCGCCGTTGAGCACTGCCGAGCGCACATGGTGCGCCATGATATCGACGAACGTGCTCGCGCCTTCGGTCGCGGTGAAGGTCGCAGTGGTGCGGGAGAAGAAGGTCTGCTCGCCCGGTTTGCCCGCCCCGTCGGTGAGATCCAGGTCGATCCGGTAGTTCTCGACCGATACCGTCGATGCGCGTTCGATCGCCTGGTCACGGGTGAGGTTGGGTGCGGACATGAGGCTCCTTCGTTGTCGAAGAACTGGCACGGGCGCACCCCACAATGCCATCTGGATGCGGCTGCCCGCGCGGGACTTTCCGCACCAACCCTAACCACGCGGCCTGCTCCTGCGTGCCGACGACGGCGGCGGGCGGACGGCGCGGCTTCTTCGCCCACGGCGCGGCGGTATTCTGCCTGGTGCAGTGCAGGTTCACCCCCATGGATTCGGAGGCTCGACGTTGAAGCATGTGCACGCCGGGAAGGTGCGTGACCTGTACGAGGACGGCGATACCCTGTTGCTGGTCGCCTCCGACCGGGTCTCGGTGTACGACGTCGTGTTGCCGACGCCGATCCCGGACAAGGGTGCGCTGCTGACTCAGCTGTCGAACTGGTGGTTCGAGTACTTCACCGATGTGCCCGATCACGTGGTCTCCGCCACCGACGTGCCCGCCGAGTTCGCGGGCCGCGGAATCCGGGTCAAGCCGCTGAAGATGGTGCAGATCGAATGCATTGCCCGCGGCTACCTGACCGGTTCGGGGCTCGTGGAGTATCGGCGAACGGGTTCGGTGTCCGGGGTGGCGCTCCCACCAGGGCTGCGCGAGGGTGACAAGTTGCCGGAGCCGATCTTCACACCGACCACCAAGGCGTCGCAGGGGCACGACGAGTCGATCACGTTTGTGGACGTGGTGAACCAGGAAGGGCGCGAGGTCGCCGAGCGGCTACGCGAGCTGACCCTGCACATCTACGCCCGCGGCGCGGCGCACGCCGCCGAACGTGGCGTTATCGTCGCCGACACCAAGGTCGAATTCGGCTGGGACGGCGACGTTCTCACCCTCGGCGACGAGGTGCTCACCTCGGACTCCTCACGTTTCTGGCCCGCCGACGAATGGGAGCCGGGAAGGCCGCAGCGCTCGTTCGACAAGCAGTTCGTCCGCGACTGGTCGACCTCGACCGGCTGGGACAAGGAGCCTCCCGGCCCGCGGATCCCGGCCGACATCGTCGAAGCCACTCGGCGGAAGTACGTGGAGGCGTACGAGCTGATCACCGGCCGGACCTGGACGGGCGTGCCACAGTAGCCGCGGGTCAGAGCGCCAGGTGCTCGGCCAGCCGGTCCGGACAAGGCCGCTGGCCCGCGGCCAGCTTGTCGCGGGCGGTGGCAAGATCGAACCACCCGGCGCGGTCGATCTCCGGAAACTGGGTGATAGTGCCCGAGCGCGGCGGCCACTCCAGTTCGAAGGTTCCCGGCGCGATGTCGGCGGGATCCAGGTCGCCCTCGACGGCCCAGACGGTGAGGCTCTTCTTTCCTTTGCCGCTGCCGTAGCGCACCTCGCCCAGCGGTATCCACTCGCCGTCCGGAACGGGCAGGCCGAGCTCCTCGGTGAATTCGCGATCGGCCGCAGTGCGCGCGTCTTCGGACTCCGGCTCGTACTCGCCCTTGGGAATCGACCAGGCGCCCAGGTCTTTTCGCGCCCAGAACGGGCCACCCATGTGCCCGAGCAACACCTCGACGCCGTGGTCGGCGGACCGGCGGAACAGCAGGACTCCCGCGCTGTGTTTGTCTGCCACACCAGGTAGTCTGCCCCGGCCGCGGTCGGCAGGCTGCCGCGCCCCGGCCGTGTCGGCGTCGGGTAGGCAACTGCGCCTGGACCACCCGCTCGACCGCGATTGCGCGGTCGGCATGTACGCCGCCGAGATCCGTGCGGCTACGTGTGGCCGAACGTGTTCTGAGCGTGCCCGTCCCTGCGCAGCTGGGCGGCGCGGATGGTCAGGTAGTCACGTTCAGGGGAACTGGTGGTGCGGGCGGCCGCTGCCGTGTAGTGGGTGATGGCGGCGTCGAAATCGCCTGCCATTTCGCGGAGATGGCCGCGGACGGCGTCGAGCCGGTGACTGCCCGCCAGCTGCTCGTCGAGGGTCGAGGCGAGTTCGAGACCTGCCGAGGGCCCCGACACCATTGCGCTGGCCACCGCGCGGTTGAGGGTCACCATGGGGTTGTCGGAGAGCTGTTCGAGCCGGGTGTACATCGTGCGGATCGTCGGCCAGTCGGTGTCCTCGGCGCGCGCCGCCTGCGCGTGCAGCACCGCGATGACCGCCTGGATCTGGTAGGGCCCGCGCAGGCCCTCGGCCAGCGTGCCGGTGGTCAGCGTGGTCCCCTCGGCGATCAGCGCGCGATCCCACAGCGCGCGGTGCTGTTCGGCCAGTGGGATGAGTTCGCCGTGCGCGCCGGTGCGCGCGGCCCGCCGGGCATCGGTGAGCAGCATGAGCGCGAGCAGCCCGATGACCTCGGCGTCGTCGGGCAGCAGCCGGTGCACCGCCCTGGTCAGCCGGATCGCCTCGCCGGAGAGGTCCGTGCGGTGCAGCGACGATCCCGAGCTGGTGGTGTGGCCCTCGTTGAAGATCAGGTACAGCACGTGCAGGACCGCGCCGAGCCGCTCGCGCCACCGCGCGTCGCCGGGGCGCGCGAAAGGCCGGTCCAACGTGGCCAGCTTCTTCTTCGCCCGCGTGATCCGTTGCGCCATCGTCCTTTCCGGCAACAGGAAGGCGCGCGCGATCTGCTCGGTGGTGAGGCCGCCGACCGCCCGCAGGGTGAGCGCGATGGCACTCGCCGGCGACAGTGCGGGGTGGCAGCACAGGAACAGCATCGCGAGCGTGTCGTCGTGGTCGACCGGGGCGGCATCGGTGACGTCGCGTTCGAAGGCGGTGGTCTCTCTGCGCCGCCGGGCCACCTCGGCGCGCACCGCGTCGGCCATCCGACGCTGCGCCACCTGGATCAGCCAGGCACGGGGGTGGTCCGGCAGACCTTCGGACGGCCACTGCGTGGCGGCCGCAAGCATCGCCTCCTGCAGTGCGTCCTCGGCCGTGTCGAAATCGCCGAACCGGCGGACGAGCGTTCCGAGGACCTGCGGCGCCAGTGCGCGCAGCAGGTCCTCGGTGCTCGCCGGGAGCGATGTGTCGTCGGGCACCGCACGCCGGTCGCTCACTGCTCGGTGGCGGGAGCGCCCATCACCGCGCGGACTTCGATGTATTCGCCGATCGGTTTGCCGCCGGGGCCCGGTGCGGCAGAGGCTTGCGCTGCGATCTCGTAGGCCCGGTCGGGGCTGTCCACGTCGACGATCCAGTACCCGGCCAGGAACTCTTTGGTCTCCGGAAACGGCCCGTCGGTGACTACCGGTGCTGACCGCCCGTCCGAGCTGACCACTCGTGCTTCGGTCGGACCAGCCAGCCCCTGCCCGTCGACCAGTTCGCCCGACTCAGCCAACTGTGCACCGAGCGCACGCTGGAAGTCTATGTGCGCCCGGATCTCTTCCGGCGACCATTGGGCTATCGGAGTGTCGCAGTAGGCGGCGGGTGCATAGGTCTTCAGCAGCATGTACTTCATGGTTCGACTCCTCTTCTCCGGCTCCGGGCCGTTCGGAGCGCCCGTGCGGCGCGCTCGGGAAAAGGTCGGAGTCCGTCGTGCCGATTCGACGTTGTTCTGATAGTGATCAGCATCACAACGGCGCGGTCACGTCGGCGAGCCGATCCGGGTCGACCGGCTCGCCGGCGAGGATCAGCTCTTTGATCCGGTCGCTCACATCCCAGACGTTCACGTTCATCCCTGCGAGTATCCGATTGTCCGAGTCCAGCCAGAACGCGACGAACTCGCGCGCGGCAGGGTCGCCGCGCACGACGACCCTGCCGTAGCCGCCCGGCGCCGCATAGCCGGTGTACTCCATGCCGAGGTCGTACTGGTCGGTGAAGAAGTAGGGCAGCCGGTCATAGGTGGCTGGTTTGCCGAGCATGGTCGCGGCCGCGACCGCGGGCTGGTTGAGCGCGTTCGCCCAGTGCTCCACCCGGATACGGCTGCCGAGGACCGGGTGCTGCTGCGTGGCGATGTCACCGACGGCGACGATGTTCGGATCGCTGGTGGCCAGATGCTCGTCGACGAGCACGCCGCCGTCCACCGCGAGCCCAGCATCGGCGGCCAGCTCGATGTTCGGGCGGGCGCCCACTGCGACCAGCACCGCGTCGGCCTCGATCGTGCTGCCGTCACCGAGCCGGACACCGTCGGCGAGCGCGGTCGCGATGGCGTCCTTCGTGGTGATCTCGGAGACCTGCGCGCCGAACCGGAAATCGACCCCGTGCGACCGGTGCAGGTCGGCGAACACCTCGCCCATCTCCGGGCCGAGCGCCGCGAGCAGCGGGAGGTCGGCGGTCTCGACAATGGTCACCTGAACACCGGCCGCACGGGCCGCCGCCGCGACCTCCAGACCGATCCAGCCCGCGCCGATGATGACGATCCGGCGTGCGCTGCCGAACAGCTCGATCAAGGTATCGGAGTCTTCGATGGTGCGCAGCGTGTACACATTGGGTGCGTCCGCTCCGGGAATCGGCAGCGTGCGCGGCGTCGAGCCGGTGGCGAGCGCAAGCTTGTCGTAGGGCACAGTAGAACCGTCGGGCAGAGTGACCGTCTTAGCGGCGGTGTCGAGCCCGGTCACCGTGGTGCCGAGCCGGACCTCGACATGATGGTCGCGGTACCACTGGGCGGGGGCGGCGGTGAACTCGCTGAGCGCCTTCTTGCCCAAAAGGTGTTCCTTCGACAGCGGCGGACGTTCGTAGGGCAGCTGCTCCTCGGCGCCGATCAGCGTCACGCTTCCGTCGAAGTCCTTGTCCCGCAACGCTTCCGCAATTTTGGCCGCGGCCAGCCCGCCGCCGACGATGACGAAACGCTGATCAGAACTCATAGCGGACTCCTTCGCGGAAGGGAACCGGGCTCCTGCCGACCAACCCTACTTGGCAGCTGCGCGGCAGCTCGGGAAAATGGCGCGTCGGGTGGGAACGAATCGCGCGTCGACGTGGTTGGTCGGTATGGGCGGCGGGTGTGCCGCACCACCCATACCGGACGCGATCGAGAGGAAGCCACCCGTGACCGACAAAGCCACCAAGGATGTCGCCGATTTCTGGTTCGACCCGCTGTGCCCCTGGTGTTGGATCACGTCCCGCTGGATCCTCGAGGTCGAGCAGGTCAGGGATATCGATGCCCGGTTCCACGTGATGAGCCTTTCGGTTCTCAACGAAGACAAGGAAGATCTGCCCCCGCAGTATCAGGAGTTGCTTGCCACCGGGTGGGGCCCGGTCCGAGTCGCGATTGCCGCGGCCCAGGAGCACGGCGACAAGGTGCTGTCGCCGCTTTACACCGCGATGGGCACCCGCATCCACAACCGGCGCGCCGAATACGACCGGGAGAGCCGCAAGGAGACCCTTGCCGCGGTGATCGCCGACTCGCTCGCCGAGGTCGGCCTGCCCGCCGAACTGGCCGCGGCGGCCGAAAGCACCGACTATGACGAGGCGCTGCGCAAGAGTCATCATGAGGGTATGGACAAGGTGGGACCGGACGTCGGCACCCCGACCATCCACATCAACGGGACCGCGTTCTTCGGCCCTGTCCTTTCCCGCATTCCGCGCGGCGAGGAGGCGGGCAAACTCTGGGACGGTGCCGTCGCGCTGGCGTCCTACCCGCACTTCTTCGAGCTGAAGCGGACGCGGACCGAGGATCCGTCGTTCGACTGAGCGTCGATGTGCGAGTGCCGCGGCGAGCGGCACTCTCACAGGTCATGGAACGGGTTTCGACGGACTCGCCGGGGCTCGGCCGTAGGGACTCGGATAGCCGCTCGACGGGGGCGACGTGGCGTTCACGGGCAGGTTCGGGCGCAGGAACAGCTTGCCGTGCCTGCTGCGGTCGCGTAGCGCCCACATTCGCCAGGTGAGCACCGGGTGGTTGGACGTGGCGTTCACGGCCCAGACGAAGAAGCCCTTTTCGAACGCCGCCCGGTCGGCCATCTCGTCGAAGCCGACCAGCTTGTTCAGGTATTTGCCTGCGGCCAGCGTGCCCATCGCGGCGGGAACGCCGTTGTGCCGATAGCGGTAGCCGTGGTTGTCGGCGGTGTACTCTTGCGCGCGGATCAGCGAGCTTCCGATGATCGGCAGGAATGGCACCAGGAACATGCCGAGCTGTCGCCAGTACGAGGTGTGCCCGGCGGCGATGTGGCCGACCTCATGGCCGATGATGAACGCCAACGCGTCGGGTTCGCGTGCGGCGCCGCCGATCTCGAAAAGGTCGCTGTACACCACGACGTAGCGACGGAAGCCGTGTCCGCTGGCGAACGCGTTGATCTGACCGTTGCCGAGCACCACATACGCGTCCGGCACCTTCGTCATGCCGAAGCGGGCGGCTGCATCGACCACGAGCTGATATCCCTCGGGGAATTGGGTCGGCGACATCTTCACACCGTTCACCCGCTGGGTCGCGTAGCTGACGCCGCGGCCGAGCCACAGCACAAGCGGGGCCGCCGCGAACGCGAGAACGTACTGGTCGAAGTTGCCGGTCGCCAGTAGCAGCAGCGCGATCAGATAGGCGAACACGGTCAGCACGATCACGACGACGAGCATCGGGATCTCCCAGCTATGCCTGGCGGGCATGCCGAACGGCGCGAGACCGCGCGGCTGTCGCTGCGGTGGGAGCCCAGGTGGCACCGGTGCGCCTGGGTAAAGGTTGTACTGGTACGGCGCCGCCGGATACGAACCCGATGGGGCGGCGGGATACGAGCCCGGCGGATGCGGCTGGCCGTAGGGCGCGTCCTGGGCACGGGCCCACCCCGCCTGCTGGGCATACGTGTCGGCCTGCGGGCCCGCCGGGTCGTGCGGCTGGGGTTCGTGCGGCTGCATGGGATGGACTCTATTCAGTTGCCGGGAAAGGGAAGCGCAGCCTCAGACGGTGTTCGGACCTGTGGCCGTGAACATGGCGTACCAGTCGATTCGCGCAGACGGTATGTGGTCTTGATCGAGGGGTGTGCCCTGTCGCGAGCGTGGGTGGGCAGCCTGACACAATGCCTGCCATGCGCGTATACCTGGGTGCCGACCATGCCGGTTTCGAACTGAAGAATCACGTCAAGGCCCATCTGCAGCAGGCGGGCCACGACGTCGTGGACTGCGGCGCGCTCGAATACGACGCGCTCGACGACTACCCCGCCTACTGCATCGAGGCGGCCCGCCGTACCGTCGCCGATCCCGACAGTCTGGGCCTGGTGTTCGGCGGCAGCGGCAACGGCGAACAGATCGCTGCGAACAAAGTGCCCGGCGCCCGCTGCGCGCTGGCCTGGAGTGTCGAGACCGCCCAGCTGGCCCGCCAGCACAACAACGCGCAGCTGATCGGTATCGGCGGCCGCATGCACTCCACGGAAGAGGCGCTGGCCATTGTGGACGCGTTCCTCACGACCCCGTGGTCGAATGAGGAACGCCACCAGCGGCGCATCGATATCCTCGCCGAATACGAGAAGACCGGCGTCGCACCGTCGGTCCCCGCGTACTGAACGCACCGCGGTACGGCTGTGCCGGAAGGACATACGTTGCACCGCCTCGCGCGGCTGCATCAGCGTCGCCTCGCGGGTAGCGTGGTGCGCGTATCCAGCCCGCAGGGCAAGTTCGCCGCCGGCGCGGCCAGGGTGGACGGTCAGGTGCTGACCAACGCTGAGGCATGGGGAAAGCACCTGCTGCACCATTACGATTCGGGCCTTGTCGTGCACGTGCATTTGGGCCTTTACGGCAAATTCAGCGAATCCGAGCTGCCGATGGGGGAGCCGGTCGGGCAGGTCAGGATGCGGATGATCGGGGTGCCGCAGGGACAGCCCGGATTCGGCACCGACCTGCGCGGGCCGACCGCCTGCGAGATCCTGTTCGCACCTGAGGTTTCCGCGCTCACCGATCGGCTCGGCCCGGATCCGCTACGCCGCGGCGCCGACCCGGATCGCGCATGGCACCGTATTCGCCGCTCGCGAAGGCCGATCGGCGCTCTGCTGATGGACCAGCAGGTGGTCGCCGGAGTAGGCAACGTCTACCGCGCGGAACTGCTGTTCCGGCATCGGGTTTCGCCGCATCGGCCCGGTACCGCCCTTGCGGACGGCGAGTGGGCGTCCATGTGGGCCGATCTCATCGCGCTGATGGGCGTGGGGGTGCGCGTCGGGAAGATGGTCGTGGTGCGACCAGAGCACGATCATGGCGAGCCCTCGTATTCGCCCGATCGTCCGCGCACCTATGTCTATCGACGCCACGGCGCACCGTGCCGATTGTGCGGCACGCCGATCGCCCATCAGGTCATGGAGGCGCGAAACCTCTTCTGGTGCCCCACCTGCCAACCGGGCTGATCCGGCGGCGCCGGTCGCGAGGCGGACAGCTGGTCTGTGGAATGCGTCAGCCCGCGACGGCCGTGTCGATTTCCGGCTCGTCGGCGAACGCGAACCGGCGGCCACCCGCCGTCTTCGCGGAGTACATCGCACGGTCGGCGCGGCGGAGCAGATCGGTGAAATCGCATGGGGTGCCCGGCGGGTTGTAGGCGGTGCCGACGCTCGCCGACACCGGAACAGGGCCCGCCGACGACCAGACCGGGTCACGCAGCGCGGCCACGATCCGGTGTGCGAGATCGCTGAGCGTGTTGCGGTGCGGGTTGATGGCGAGCACAAACTCGTCGCCGCCGTACCTGCAGATCACCGTGTCCGGCGGACAGGCTTCGCGCAGCCGGTTGGCCAGCTCGACCAGCACCTCGTCGCCGATCGCGTGGCCGTATCCGTCGTTGATCTGCTTGAACCGATCCAGGTCGATCAGCAGCAGCCCGACACCGCGAGTCGGATCGGTCGCCATCAGCCGCACCTTGTCCTGTAGCAGCGTCCGGTTGGCCAAGTCGGTGAGCGCGTCATGCGTAGCCTCGTGCCGCAGCCGATGCTGCAACGCGGCGATCTCCTGCACCCGCAGCGACACCTTGGCCGAAAGGTTCTGCTCCTGCTGCGCGAGCGCCCGCTCCTGTAGCGCCTGCGCGTAACTGTCGATCGCTTGACTGGCCACGAGCGGCCAGCGGGTGGCCACCAGCGAACCCGGTGTGCCGGACGGAAAACCGAGCAGCCACCGGGATGCCTGCGCGAGCATCCGGATCCGGTCGAACGGCGCCTCGGCGAGCCTGGCCCCGAGAATTCGCGCCTCGAGTACGGGGAATGGCTCGGACCTGGCGAGCGTGCGCAGTCGCTCGACGATCTCGATCAGTACCGGCTCCAGCTGTTCGGGGGCCGTGCCCGAACCGGGCTCAGCGCACACCGCACAGGCCCATGCTCGGGCCATGGTGGCTACCGGGGGCTCGATATTCGTCGACATCGAACTCACCCGGTGTGGATGACGTCGGTACTCAGGTGCCCTGTTCTGGCACAGGCGCCGGCGCCACTCCGATCGTTCCCACTGCTACGCGGTTGTGTCCACCTGGTTCGGTGCACGCTCACCGCCCCCTTTCCAGATACCCCCGTCCGGCAAAAAGGATCCTAGCAAGCCAATCGGCATCGAAACGCCCAGTTTTGCAACGTGTTCTCGATCCATCGCGAAAAGCGATCGGGTATGTGATCGCTCCCAACGCTGAGGTGTTACACCTCAATTCGTTCGCTGCGAAATCGCGCTCCGACGCGCTGGTGGAGGGTGGTGCGCGGGTGTCGGGCCCGGTCCGGACCGACCGGCCGCTGCCGGTCCCGCAGAGATCAGTTCTCGCACGCGACGCCATCGCCGTCCCTGTCCAGTCTCGAGCTGTAGCCCGGATCGCCTCTGTGCAGTGGCGCCGCGCCTGCGGCCTTCGCGTCGGAGCAGTTCGAGTAGCGAACGCTGCCTGCGGGCGGTGCAGCGGGAGCGGGTGGCGTCGCTGGAGCCGCCGGTCGCGATTCGGGCGTCGGTGGCCGCGGTGGCGGTTCGGCGATCGGCGGGAGGGCCGTCCCCCATGGCGCTGACGTGCTCGGCTGTTGGGCGGTTGTTGTGGTTGCCGTGCGGGTAGCCGACGGCGTGCGCAACGGTGTCGTGTTCGGTTGCCGTTGCTCCGATCTGTTGCCTGCACCGCACCCGGCACTGAGCAACGTGCCCAGCGGGCAGGCTGTTACGGCGAGTCGTGCGGTCCCCATCGGAAATCCCTCTTGCGCGGCATTCTGGGCGTGACCGGTGACCGCCTGGTGGGCTACCGGCTCCGCTGATGGGAGTCGTCACGCCTCATCAATGTTCCACCGTCCGGCACCTGATACGCCAGAGTTTCGAGGAAATGGCCCCTTTAAATTTCGCCTCGTGCGCCGTACCGCCCGCCGGGTCCGGCCGTCCGACATGTCGACGGCACCAGGATGTGGACCGGTCAGCCCACACCTGCGAGAATTCGCTGCGCGGGGGGCTGATTGGCTTTTCGGAAGCCGGGTTCGGTAGAGTCGGATCGCACACGACATCGTGGCGATCCCATCGGTGTCGTATGCCTGCGGGTGTAGTTCAATGGTAGAACCTCAGCCTTCCAAGCTGATGGTGCGGGTTCGATTCCCGTCACCCGCTCCACAGAGCATTCATCCTCGTCGGCGGCCGGACCACCGCGAGGGCAACGGGGTGTAGCGCAGCTTGGTAGCGCATCCGCTTTGGGAGCGGAGGGTCGCAGGTTCAAATCCTGTCACCCCGACCACAATTCAAGACCTCGACTGTTGCGATCGCGTCGGCCGCAACCGCTTCATCAAGGGATTGTCATGGAGCCCGCGTCGCAGGTGATCCGGCAAGCGACCGGCTCGTGTTGCTCGGTGATGGATGGGAGCTGGCGACTCCGGCGGGTGACTGTGGGTGGTTGGAAAGTGGGCCGAGCGGCTCCACTGTCCCATTCCCGGACCCCGACCGCCCTTCCGCTGAGGCAAGGCATCCACCACCCGAGTCGCCGTCACCTGAATCGGTGACGGACTGTGTGGGACCGTTGCGCTCACGCGATCCGGACTCGGCCTTCGCGATGAGCCGACGCGGTGATCCGCTCGGTGGTGTCCTCGTCCTCGAGCCTGATGGCCACCGCTTCGGCGTCTTCGGTCATGGGATCCGTATACGTAAGTGCGTTAGGCGGATTCGTCGCGCCGGAACCGACGCGACTATCGATCCGGAGGGGCATCGGATTACTGGCTTCCCGTGCCGAGTCGGATGTTCCGTGTCGCTCGGCAACTTTTCGGCATCCGCGAAACGCAAGGGGAGCTTGTCGATTCGCCAGCCATTGTTCACCGAACAAGGCTGTGCGCTGTGAGCATTCGGTAGTCGCAACTAGTGAACAGTTTTGAAAGACGCGAACAAGTCTGTCTACGTAGGTATTCAACGTGGAAAGGGACCTAGGTATGTATCGGAGGTTTGCGGCCGACTCCGTTCGGATCGAGCGGACGCGTTCGTCGCAGGCTGTGGCGGCGAGTGGGTGCGCGAGAGTAGTCGCCTGAGAAGATGGCGGCGGCCGCGCTGATCGTGAGCCCGGACGACCCGGTGGTCCGGGACTACGGCCCGAAGAACCCGGTGGTGTTCCGCCGCTTGAAACGCTGCTCGTCCCGAAGAAGGGAACCGCTATATCGTCAGCGGTCGACCGCAGGCTGAGGGCCGGGTATCGGCGGCGACGGCACTGTGGGTACGCCGGACAGCGGAGACGGGCTGGGCAGTGCGGCCGGGCTGGGCAGCTTAGGCGCTGGCAACTCGGAGTGTCGAGCGAACGCTTGGTCGATCAGTTCGGAGGCCGCCCTGGTCACGATCAATCGGGCGATCGCCAGGTCTGTCTCCAGCTTGGTGCGGTCCCTCGGCGTGCGCGGTGATTCCTCGTACGCCTGTCCGGCCAAGCGGTAGAACAACTCGGTGGCGAAGCGGTCGGCGATGCGGTCGCAATCGGCCCTCAGCCGTTCGACCAGGTGAAAGGTATCCCGCATCGGCAGTCCGGTGTCGGTGAGCCGGGTGGCCAGATCGCAGCAACGCGGGTTGGTGACTCGGTACGCCTCGAGCGGATCCTCGCTGGCGGCCAGTGCCTGCTTGGCGTACTCCGGCAGCTCGGAGAAGTCGTCATCGGGGTCGGTGGTGGCTTCCGAATCCGGTCCGGCACCGTTCGCCTCTTTCACGCCGAGAACCTCCGCGAGTCCATCGCCGCGGTCCCATGCTTCGAGCAACTCCCTGATGCCGTTCAGCTTCATGCCCCGCCCCAGCAGACGGCTGATGGTCTGCAACCGGTCGAGGTGGTCCGATCCGTAGTACCCGATCCGCCCGCGCACCTCCGGCGAAGGCAGAAGCCCCCGCTCGTGGTACACGCGGACGCTGCGCACGGTGGTGTCGGCTGCCCGTGCCAGTTCGTCGATCGTGAATTCAGAGTCTGCAGCCATGTTTAAAAGGAAACCATAGTCGGGCCTCCGGGGAAAATGGTCCGTTTCATAACGTGCCGTTAAAAACGGTAGCTGGGCGTTGCTGCGAGGTCAACGAGCCGTTACGTAGCGGGACAAGAGGTTGTGCCCTGGGCAACAGTGGGCTACCGTGCATAGACCAGCTTATCGCGGCTGGCTTCCGGGGACTGTTGAGCAGCCCTGATGACCGTCCGATCCATGGGACACGCACCTGTATCAGGCGTGCCCTCGGCATCCCCGGAGATGGCTATGAGCATTACGCGAACCCTTCCGATGGACACGGGATCCCTTGCAGCGGCAAAGATCTCGTCGATTCCGGCAAAGTCGAACCAGCGGCCACCATGTGCCGACGTCCCTGACAACTGGGATATGGACACTGGTACTCCGGATGCCTGGCGAGCGGCGGTCCGAACCTGCCAGAACTGCCCCCTCTTCGTACAGTGCAGCCAGCTGGCGCAGACGCTCACCGCCCGAGGCGACGGCCCTCGCGCGATGATCTGGGCGGGCATCGCCTACGACAACTCCGGCAGTGTCATCGAGAACCTGGACCGGCATCGCGCAGCCCCGATCGACCACAAGCGCCCTATGCGCATCATCCGCAACGGCCCGCGGCCGCTGCGCACGGTATCCACCCTTCCCGCACCCCGTCGGCACATCGTGCTCGGGCAACCGCTGAAACCGACAGGAACCGACGGTCTGTGACTATGCTTCATGGACCTTTCTGCTTCGGATCTCTGTTTGGTGGTGCGTAACTCATGACAGTGTTGGCATTGGAGATCGGTTCATCGAGGTTCGCGGCGAGTCGGGTCGCCGACAATGTCGACACCGACGACATCCGGCAGATTCCGGTGCCATCCTCCGCCGCGTGGGACCAGTGCCGGGAACTGTTGCTCGAGGTCGCGGACGGCGCCGAGGTCACCTGCCTCGGCATCGCCTCGACCGGACCGATCGATATGGCAGCCGGAGTGGTCGCGCCTTCGGAAGTTCCCGAGTGGCGAACGGGTTTCGGTATCGTCGAGGCCGCGCGAAAGTTGTTCCCCAAGGCTACGGTCCAGCTCGCGCTGGATGGTGTATGTCTGGCGCTGGCCGAACGGAATCTCGGCGCCACACGCGACGCGATGGACGCGCTGGTGATCAACCTGTCCGACCGCATCAGCGGCGGGATCGTGGTCGGCGGATTCGTGGTCGTCGGGCGGACCGGCAACTCGGGACACATC
Organism: Nocardia sp. NBC_01730; assembly: GCF_035920445.1. Classification (NCBI taxonomy): domain Bacteria; kingdom Bacillati; phylum Actinomycetota; class Actinomycetes; order Mycobacteriales; family Nocardiaceae; genus Nocardia; species Nocardia sp. NBC_01730. The sequence continues at coordinate 7,641,208 of NZ_CP109162.1, forward strand.
GGTCACGTCTTGGTCCCCGGCTTCGATGATCGTTGCGCATGCGGCGGCCGCGGCTGTCTGGAAGCGGTCGCCGGTGGCGCGTCGGCGGTGCGCTGGGCTCGGGAGCAGGGCTGGGCGGGTACCTCGGTGTCGGAGCTGGCGGAGGCCGCCCGCATGGGCGAGAGCATCCCCGCCGCGGCGCTTGGCCGAGCAGGCACGGCGCTCGGTCGGGCGATCGCGTCGGTGACTGCACTTCTGGACACGAACCTCGTCGTACTCGGAGGCCCGGTCGCCGAAGCAGGCCCCGCGCTGTGGAAGCCGCTCGGCGAAGCGGTCGCCACGCACGCCAGGCTGAGCTTTCAGTCCGGACTGCGTGTTGTTCCCTCGCAGCTCGGGGAGTTCGGAGTGCTCGCGGGTGCCGCTGTGTTTGCAATATCTGCGCAGGGCTCCTGATCAGGCCGCACTGCGGCGTAATACCAGGCAAGAGAAGAGGTTCGGATCACTCGACGGATTCGCTGTTTGCAAGCCGAGGAGTCTCGCCGGACGGTGCGCCTTTGCGTCCGATCAGCTGAACTCAATGTGAACAAAATGAACACCCGGTCGTGCGTTCGACGAACTTGGTGCACACTTCGTAGGAATGGGCCCGGCGCGGCTTGATTGAGCCGCTGAATAACGGTACATTGCCTGAGTCACATGATGTCTCATCCGGATTGAGGTGGATCCGGAGGAACGGCTGGTACGGGCGAAGTGCGAAGCGAAGTGGCGCAGTGATTCCATGGGTGACTATCGAGACGTTGGCGCCGGACTGCATGTCGGTGGCGTCGGTGGGCGATGCACCGCGCGAGTTCGCGAGCTGGCAGCGGGTGCTGCAGCGCCTGCTGTCGAAGGCGCCCGCACTCTATGACAAGCTGACGACCGCCGGGTTGACCGAAGCCATCCGTACGGCGCATGAGCAGGCACAGGATGTCGATCTGACGATCCAAACGGGCTCCGGTCGGCACCAGCTGCTGATCAGGCCGGTGTTCGGCCCGGCAGGGGATGTCCACGCGGTGCGGCTTTGGCTGGGACCTGCCGCCGAGCGGGTGCCCGTCCTCCGTCCTGCGGTCGGCGCCATCTGGGACCTGGGCACGCAGACCATTCAGCAGCCGAGCGGCATCACCAGATTGTCCGGCAGTGCGGCCGAACAATACGTACCCCGGATGTCCATCGCGGAGTTGTTCCACCGGCTGTCGAGCTTCGATCGGCACGCGCAAGTCCTCGACCTGCTCTACGAACCCAAGCCCGGTGACCGGATGCAGTTCGACACCACTGTCGTGTCCGGGTTCGGGCGTCCCGCGCAGTGGCGGATCACCATCCGTGCCAGGGACGACGAGCGGACGCGTGGTGCTTGGTGGCTGATCGAGGATGTCACGTCGGAGAATGTGCCGCCGGCGTGGCCGACGCTGGAGCGAATCGGGTTGCGCGAAGCCCATCGTCGCGCGGGGACGCATCTGGCTGTCCTTCAGCTCGAGTACACCAGCATCTCGCACTGGCTCACCGATCCCGCGCCGTGGATCCGCTGGGACTATCTCTTCCGACCCGTCGACGTGTTCCATCCCGACGATCGATCCCGGTTGGCGGAGCTCGCCGACCGGCTCCGCTCCGGCGACAGCGCTGGTGTGACTCTGCGGTTGCTCAATTACGGCGGCGGCTACACGCCGACCTCGTTGCTGCTCTATCCCTACCCCGGGTACTCGAGCAGGCAGCTCGCGATCGCGCAACTCGTTCGGGTCGCGGACGATGTTCCGCTGCTGGAGACCCATCGCCAGGTCGTGGAGCCGCGGCAGCGCAGTGCGCCGATCGGCTACGACGATCAATTGCGGCACTGGCTTGCGGGCAGGATGAAAAGCAACCCGGCCTGCTGACAGTTGATTCCCACTGTTGGGAACGGCTGACCGGTTGGGATCGCATGTGCTCTCTACCATTTCGGGAGTGAGGACAGTGGTTCGCGGACCGGCAGATTCAGGTGAGGCTTTGCTTCGCCGGATGGCCGCGCGCCGCCGCCGCGACAATATCTTAGTCGCGGTGCTTGCCGTGCTCGCCGTCCTCGGCGGCGGCCACGCAATCCTCAGTGTGTTCGACTCTGGTCCACCTCCGCCGTCCGATGATTCGACAACCGCGATTGTCGGCCGTTCGCAATTGGCCGGATCTTTCGCTGAACAGTTCGTGGTGACATATCTGACCGCCATTGCGGGACAACAAGATCGAGTTGGCGAATTCGTCGGCTCAGGTCAGCAGATCGCGTTGCCGACGTCCGCGCGACAGGTGTCCGACCCATCGGTCGTCTACGTTTCGCGTACCGTGTCCGCCAGTAGCCTGGACGTTTGGTCGGTGACGGTGTCGGTCCGGATCGGCAAGGGCGGAACCAGTGGGACTCCGGAGACACGGCAGTTCTATCGGGTCGCGGTGTCCGTCTCCGACGGGCGACTACGGGCGCTGTCGGTGCCCGCGGTGGTCCCGCCGCCTGGGAAGGGCGTCGAACTCGCGCTGGCCTACTCCTCGCCCTGCGCGACGGATACGCCGCTGTCCCAAGTGGCGGCCGGATTCTTGGGCGCTTTGTTGGCGGGCGCCGGTGACGTAGCCCGCTACACCACACCGGATTCGGGCCTTGCCGCGCTGAAACCGGCTCCGTTCACGGCCGTCGAGCTGGTCGCGCTCACCGCCGACAACGCGGCCTGCGGGTCCAGTGGTGCGAAAGCCCAGGTGCTGGCCACCATCAACCCCAAAGCCGATACCGGCGCCACCGCGACCCTGGCCTACCCGCTGACGATGGTCCGCAACGGGGGCCAATGGCAGGTAGTGTCCATCGATCCGGTTCCCGCTCTGTCGAGTCCGCTGGCGGTGGTCGCCGGTCAGGATTCCCGCGGCGGCGCGCCGACCAGTTCGACCTCGCCACCTTCGACGTCGGTGAACATTCCGCCGGCGACACAGAATTGATCAGAGAAGAGGCAGCCCAATGGGTAATCTCAGCAACATCCTCTATGGCGTGCTTATCTTCGTTCGCTGGGCGGGGTTGATTCTGATCACGATCCTCAGCATGGCCGTGCTGATTTCCGAAGCGGCGCGATCGAGGCTTTCCCCGGCCAAGATCCTCGCGGTCGCAGGGTCGGCGGTTCTCGCGGCGGTTCTGTTCTGGATACTGCCCACCCTCGTCAATTACGCGCGCACGGACTCCAACATCATCGTTCCCGACCATCCCATCGGTGGCTATCGATGACCCAGGTCCAGCTGATCAAGGTGTTCACGCCGATCAAACGTGTTCCCACAATGATCGGCAAGGCACAGAACGGGCAGAAACTCCCGTTCGGGCCGTATACCCTGCCCCAGGTCGCCGGAGGCGTCGCGCTGATGTTGGTGACGTCGGTGTGTGCCATGACCTTCCCGATCAATCCGGCGGTCACCTTCGTGACCGGTCTGGCCTTGACCGTCATGGCGGTCTTCACGCTCGGACTCGTGCCGTACACCGGTGTCCGGATGACTTCGCGGGCGATGTGGTTCGGCAGGCTGATCGTCTACCGCAAGCCGGTGTCCGCCTCGGGCATGCCGATCACCAGTGATTCGGTGCGCCACACCATGTTCATCGAGGAGACCGTTGTTCTTCTCCTCCCTGATCGACGGGGCGTGGGCCCTGCGGCGAACACCAAGACCGATGTTCGGCTGCTCGAGGTGATCGGGGCTGGAGGTAGCGGCGCCGACCTGCGGGACCGGATGAACGGCAACGGCAACGAACAGGCATCCGGAGGAAGCCCCTGATGGCATTCGGACGAGATCTCCAGCCCACCGCGGCGATTCGCGGCAACCTCCAGTTCACCCATTCGGGGCTGGTCACCGCGACGTACTTCATCAACCCGCTCGGCTACGGCCTGCGCAAGGCCAGCGACAAGCACGATGTGAAGATCGCCCATCATGCGCTGATCACCAACCTGCCGAACGGTTCCCTGCTGCTCGGCATCCAGGCGCGGCTGAACACGATCGACGTGCTCACCAAGATGGTGGAAGGCGTCGACCTGGACGAGTGCGAGGACTACGCCGATGAGGTGGTCGCCTCGTATGAACGGGTCCGAGCGATCGCGCCGCAGACACGGATCTATCTGCTGTCGATTCCGGTCGGAGCCGCCAACTCCGGCGTCTCCGCGCTGTCGCGGATCTGGCGAGGTAGCACCACCACGATCGACGCCACCGCGGTCTCGCGGGCCGAATTGGACGCCTACGACGAGGAAGCGAACACGATCCTGTCCCGTATCGGGGCCGATTTCGATCCGGTTCCGGTGCCCGCCGCGCTGTTCCAGTGGCTGTGGGAGCACTACCTCTCACGCGGCGCGGTCGGCGAGCCGGTCGCACCGACCCGGGCTGGAGCGCTGGACGATGCGACGTCGGCCGTGTTCCGCTCCGCGGCGCTCGACGAAGGAGCGCAGGCCGACAGCAATCGGCGAGTCCGTCCGTCGTTCGTACCGGTCATCAAGGTGGTGCAGCCGGACTCCGTGTACCGGCCCTCCTATCAGGCGATGCTCACACCTCGGTCTTTTCCCTACGCTGGCATGACTTTTCCCGGCGGCAGTGAGTTTCTCAACGTGCTCGAGGGCCTAGGGGACGTCACGGTCGACTGGGGGATGCGGGTGTCGACCAAGCCCGCGGAGCAGGTGCTGAAGAACAACGAGCTGAGTCTGCGGCGGCTCGGCGAGCAGATGGACCAGCGTGACCAGGAGGTCTCCTTCGCGCAGAACACATTGATGTCGAAGGCGCAGATGCTGGGTGAATACAACCAGCACTTCGAGGTCAACGGTGGCGAATCGGAAGTGTCGTTCACCACCGTCATCGCCATCGGCGGGCCATCGCGCGACGCGACGCTGGACGCGGTGAATGCGCTCAAGCGCCGCTACAAGCGGTTCCAGGTGGAGATGACCGCACCGGTCGGTGCGCAGGTCGACCTGTGGTCGATGCTGATACCGGGCAACCCGCCGCGCCGCGCGTTCGACGATTTCGCGCATATCGTCCCGTCCGATATGTGGGCTGGTTTCGTCCCGTTCACCACGAGCCAGATCGGTGACGACAGTGGCCCGGTGATCGGGGTCAACCTGCTGTCCGGCCAATTCGAGCCGATCCACTTCGGCATCATGGAGGCGGCGCTGCACGACCTGTCCGCGTCGTTCGCGGTCACGGGCGAACTCGGGTCGGGCAAGTCTTATTTCCTCAAGCTCATGGCCGTTCTCGTACACGATATGGGCGGCCAGTTCCTGGCCATCGACCGCAGCCAGGTCGGCGAGTGGGAGCATTTCGCGTCCGCTATCGACGACGCCGTCGTGATCGACCTGGCCAATCCGAGCGTGTCATTGGATCCGCTTCGCCTGTTCGGCCCCCGGATAGCAGGGGAGCGCGCACTGGACTCGGTTCTACCGCTGCTCGACCTGTCGCCGACATCCGGAGCCGGTGCCGTCGCCGCCAACCTGCTGACCCCCAAGGCGATTGCCCAACACGGCATCCGAAGTCTACTCGACCTCTTCCACGTCGTCCGGCGGCTCCGTGACGATCCAGGGATCGGAGACGAGTACGCCGACTTGGCGGCGCGACTCGGCACCGTCGTCGAGCGGGTTCCGGTGCTCTTCGACCCGAAGTTGCGACCACTGCAACTCACCGCCGCGGCGACTGTCGTCCGCAGTCACCACCTCGCGTTGCCGACGGCCGAGGAACTCACCACGCCGCACCTGTACAACCGCTTGCCGCTGACGAAGCGGCTCGGCACCGCGCTGTACGAACTGGTCGGTGTCGCCGCCCGCGAAGCCTTCCTCACCGACAACGGCAGATTCGGGCTGCTGGTCGGCGACGAGGCCCACCATTTCACCCAAACCCAGGTCGGGTCGGCGGTGACTTCGGACTTCAGTCGGGACGGCCGCAAGCACTTGGCCGCAATCGGACTGGCCTCGCACGACCCCGCCACCGACTTTCAGGGTGCGGCACACAATCTGATTCCCAATCGGTTCGTGTTTCGGCAGCGCGATGAGACCCTGGCGCGCAATAGCTTGGAATGGCTCGGCGTCGATCTGGAAGAGGCGCCGTTCCTGCTGCAGATATTGCGAGAGGAGACCTCTCCGCCGGTCGGCGCGGGTCGGCAGGTGCCAGACGAACGCCGCGGCGAGATGTTCATGCGTGATGCGTTGAACCGTATCGGCCGCGGCAAAGTGCTCGGCCCCGCGCGTCCGGACCGTGCCGCGGCGATCACCAGCACACCGAACTCGGCAGGTGGGCGTACGGTTCTTCCGGAAAGACAGGTAGTGCAATGAGTTTCCTTGTCGGAAAGAGGGGGAAGCGGCTGTGTGAGCCCCCCTTCTTGATGGCGTGGGAACCGGAGTTGTGGGATACCGACCGTTGGCGGCCGCAGACGGTCTTACGGAGATGTCGTGATTGGGTCGCCGCGACTCGTCGTCGACGCTGGACGGCCTGGATTCTCGTCGCCCTCTTCGTGCTGTTCGTATGCCCAGGCCTCGTGGGTGCCCTGGCCACGGCGGATACCAGCGCACTGACAGCAGGGTCGGCACCCAACAGCGCGCTCGGCTGGATGGGTGTGAAAGATACGTCGGGGGTCGAACTCTCGACCTACATATTCGCTACGAATCGCGGCGGGGTGTTGAACCCCGGGAACACCGTGTTGTCGCTCCTGATCAGTGTCCTGTTCGCAGTGTGGCTGGTCCTTGTGACAACTGGGGTCTGGCTACCTGGTCAGACAGTGGGTTTCGGATGGCTGAACATGGTGAGCGCGCCGCTGCAAGCGGTGGCCGACAACCTGACGGGACAGATCGCGACGCCGATCGTGCTTGTGACGTTTGTAACGATCGGTGCCGTCCCTGTGGGGTGGTTCATCGTGCGCGGCTATCAGGCCAAGGCCACGATGCAAGTCTTGACGATGTTGGCAGTGGCCATTCTGGGGCCGTTTTTTCTGTCCGCCCCGCTGGCCAAGGTCTTGTCATCGGACGGGTTACTGGTACAGGGGCGTGACCTGGGCATCTCGGTCGCGGCCGGTTTGAACGGTAACAGCAATCCGAATCCGAATCAGTTGGTCGCGAAGATGCAGACCGACATGGCGGATAATTTCGCGCGAAAGCCATTGCAGGTCTGGAACTTCGGGCACATGGTGGATGACCGGCCGTCCTGCAAGGCGGCATGGTCCGCTGGTGTCTCGGCCGGTGATGAAGACCGGGTGAAGAATGGGATGAAGTCTTGCGGTGACAGCGCCGCATATTCGGCGGCCGATAATCCGAGTGTAGGTCAGATCGGAGCCGGTCTGCTGCTGTTGCTGTCCGCGGCTATTCTGCTGATATTCGCCGCATACCTGGCCCTCAAGGTCATATGGGCCGCACTCGACACGATCTACTACGGGTTCATGACGATCTTCGGGTTCGCCGCGGGTGGGTTCGTGTACGGTCCGACACAGACTTTCACAGTCCGCTGTGTAGTACACGGCTTCGTCGCGGCGGCAAAGATGGCCATCTTTGTCATCTTCCTCGGTATCTATGAGCTGTTCCTTGGCAGTTTGTTCCAACAGGCGCGCGGCCAGGTCATGTCGGTGTTCGTCATCGGGGCGATCGTCGAGGTTGTCGCCATCTTGCAGCTGCGGCGTCTCAGCAAGGGCCTCGACAGCGGCAATGACTGGATAGCCAACCGGTTCGCGATGGCGATACAGAGTGGCTTTGCGAAGGACGGTTCGGGTGGTGGGGGGACCGCTCTGGGAATGGGCAACTCGGGTGCGGGCAACTCGTTGACCGGACTCGCAATGCTCGGCGCGGCCAGCACGATCAGCGGTTCGCCGATCACCGCATGGCTCGCGGGCGGGATTCGTGACTCAGGTATGCCTAACGCGGTTGCCAAGAGCAGGGCGGACAAGATGCAGTGGGGATTCGCGAAAGAGTTCGGCGAGGAGATGAAAAATCCCTTTTACGATCGCCGTTCTCTGGGCGATTTCGCGACGGCCGGAATTCGGTCGTCCAAAGCGCACCCCAATAGTCAGCTGGCTGCCGCTTATGCGGCAGAGAGCGTATCGAACATGACCGGTGGCAGTATGGGATCCGTAAGCGCTGCCCTCGCCAAGGCGGGATTCGGATGGCGGATCGCGCAGAAGGCGACTACGGTCCAAGCGGATATTCTGCGGCACGCGGACGCCGAGCCCCTTGCCTCGGCACACTTGGCGCGTGTCATCGCCGCCCACAAGCATTTCGAACAGGATATCGACAACCCGACGTGGAATGAAGCCAGGCTGGGCGGGTTGAGAGCGACTGTCGGAAGGTATCGGCACCACAACAGCGGTGGTGTCACCATCCCTGATGGGATGGTCAAGCTGGGCAACGCATATTTCGATAAACCTACGCACGGTTTTATCGAGACACTGCAGGAGATGTCGGATGGAAAGGCGGTCAGCACACCGCTTGAATGGACGAACTCGCATGGAGTGACAAGTCCACTCAAGAAGCGGGAAGCGGAGCGGCTGCAGAAATGGATAACGAACGAACATGCACTCAGGGTGCAAGCGGCGACGGATTGGGTAGCCCAAGAACCCACCGACTTCCGACGGGTGCGGCGTCTTCGTGAAGAAATAAACAATGCCTCCGCAACCAACCACTGGCAGTCCGGTCGTCCGAGGACTGGCGCCACTTCGCTCTCGCCGCCGTGGAAATCGGATACCAATATCCTTCCGGATATCCCCACCGATATTCTGAATAGTGCGAGACATCCCTGATCCGTACCGCAGATCGCCAGTGCTTGCGATGGGCCTGTTTTCAAGAAAGGGCACCCGATGATCAACCGTCTCATGACTGTTGTATGGCTCGTCGCGATAACCCCGACCTGGCTGATTGTGGCGATACTGGTCACGGGTGGCCTGTTTGCGGTCGTCATCATCCTTGTGCTGGTCGTCGGCGGCGCGACGTCGGCGGTCGCTTCGGATCTGCACTATCAATGCGACAGTGCGGTGGGGCCGGATCCCTCCCAGACCGTGACCGTGACTCGTGCCGCCGCCGCGGCTCGGCCTACCGCGCCGACCACCCCGAGCGCGAGTGCCTCGGCCGCGCCGACCACGAACCCATACGCGGCGCTGACGATCGCGCCGGATGACACCAGCGCTTCCGACTGGCAGCGCTCCTGCGTCACCGCGCTGAAGAACGCGCCGTACCAAGCTCAACCCTTGCTCACGGGCAGTTCGGGAATCGGCGTCGAGTGTGCACGTGAGCTCGCGCTGACACTGGCGGCGTCGTCGGCGAGCGGAGCGCAGGACACGACCGGTGGCCGTGCGGACGCCGCCGAGCTGACCAGATCGGTCGTCTACCGTGCCTCGGCCGCGCAGTCGACGGGGCGGTGCGAACTCACCGCGGGTTCCGCTGCGGCGGAGCCGCCCGCTGCGGGCACTGCCGGGCCGACGGGCGGCTCCGTCCAGCGCGCGTGCGGGCAGGCCGACGGCGCCGGTGCCACTGTCATCGTGCTGCCGAATACCATTGCGGCACAAGGGGCATGTGGTCAGCGAGTGGACCTGTCCGCGGTATCCGCAGGCGATCTGGTCTTCTGGGACTACCGTCGCAACGCGCCGACGCAGGTCGGGATCGCGGTCAGCGCCATCGAGATCGTCACTGTCGATGTGACGACCGGCAGGTATGCCGAAGTGTCGATGCCGAGCGCGAGTGACGTGCGAGTGAAGCGCGTACTCGGCGGTGGAATGTGACAGGTACGCTATGCCACCTACCGAAATAGCGCCTGACGTCGACGTCGGCGAAGAAGGTGAGGCGCCGCCGGTTGCGGTGACGCCGTGGTCGGATCGGACGGGGAATCAGCGTTCTCGTCCTGGTGCTGGGGTGCCTGGTCAGCCGGGTGCTCCGTCGGGGGCTCCTGGTCAGCCGGGTGCTTCGTCGGCGGCGCCGGGTCAGCCCGGGACGGCCGCGCCTGCTCAGTCGAATGGTGTCGGGCAGTCCGGTGTTCCGGGTCAGCCGGGTGTGGTTCCTGGTCAGCCCGGCGTGGCTGCTGTGCCCGGTCAGCCGGGTGCGCAGGCCGCGCCGGCGGCACCGGGTGGAGTGGTGGCGCCAGGGCAGGCACCACCAGGTCCCGCACAGGCCGAGGCGCCGGAGCCGCCGGTAGATCCGGAGTTGATCGGTGACCTACTGCCTGCCGCGGCGACGGCCGGGACGATGGCGATGGCGATGCTGCCGATGATCGCCTCGGCGTTGGCCGGTTTGGGCAGTGGCAGCGGTGGGACCGGGGGTGGTACGGCTGCGCCGGTAGCGGGTGCGGACGGTACCACCGCCGGTGGGGTGTCACCGGAGTCCGAACGGGCGCTGAAGGTGTTGAAGTTGTTGCAAGCGGTCTACGGTGACGGTGATTCGTCTGATCCGCAGGTCAAACAACTCCAACAGCAGTTGGGTGTCTCTTCCGGTAGCGGGGAGGGTGCTTCGGCGATCAAAGCCAAGCAGATGTTCCAGCGCACCGCCGCGACCGCGTTCAACAACATCGACAACCAGCTGCTGACCTACATTCGCGGGCTGGCCGGGAACAACAAGGTCGACAAGAAAGCCGTCACCCGCCTGCTACGTGAGGTGAACGTCGCCCTGGCCGAACTCGGACCACAGGCCTACACGAAAGCCGGCCAACAGAAAGTCCACCAAATCCTCACCGCCGCACTACTGAAAGCTCAAGCGATCGTCTCCGGTGGGCAAACCAACGCCACCGACACCGCCAGCGCCATCAACCGGCTCACCGCGCAATACCTCTACAACATCGCAGGCAAAAACTACACACCATCGACTGGGGCAGGCGGCACCATTCCAGGTGGAACGGTGGGGTCGTGGATACAGCAGGCTCTGCAGGTGTTGCAGCAAATGGGCTACGACATCAGCAAGATCGATCCTGCGGCCATCGCGATTATCATCCAGCACGAGTCGAACGGCAACCCGAACGCGACGAATGGCTGGGACAGCAACGCGGCCAAGGGAACTCCATCGAAAGGCCTGATGCAAACCATCGGCCCGACATTCGACCGCTGGAAGGCGCCGGGCCACGGCAACATCTACAATCCCGTCGACAATATCGTCGCGGCAACTCGATACGCCATAAATCGCTATGGCTCGGTCGGCAATGTTCCGGGCGTCAAGGCTGTTCGCAGCGGCCGCGCGTATGTGGGGTACTGATGGCGTCAGAGAAGCAACCCGACACGGAGGACGGTCATGACTCGAGAGCGGGTGCTACGGCGTCCGCCCCTGGCCGACCTACCAGGACGAAGGCCCGGGGCAGTCCGGCAAGGGTCCCGCCACCGCCGCCCGGAGGCGCGCCGGCATCGGTCGCTCCAGCTCCGGTGGCGAACAATGTCGCGCGCAACCCGGCGGGCACTCCGATCGTCGAAACATCCTCCGCCACAACCGGCGCCCCGCCGGTTGTCCGGTCAGACGCTCTGGCCTGGTCCGGGACGACTACGCCGATGGCGGCGGCCGCGCTCGGTGCCCTTGCGTCGATAGCCGCCCACTACGGCGACGGAACTCCTACCGCTGCCTCCGGGCAACCCTACGCGCCTCCCGACATCGCGGCAGGACGGCCGACTGGTCCGGTGGTGTGGGACGGTGAGCTGGGATCGCGGTATGCGGCCCACAATCAGAACACTTCGCGGAATGTCGACGCCACACAATCTTTGAACGCCGAACTCGAGCGCATCCTCGACGGCGCGGTCGACAGCACCACGCAAGGAAAGGCCGCCATCGGCTCGATCATCGCCGAGGTCAACACGGCGTTGACCGCGCTCGGCAAGGTTGAGGACACCGCAGCGGCACGAGACCTCGTGATCGTCACGTTGGGTAACGCATTGCAGCGTGCTGGAACCGTTTTAGGGCAAGGGCAGGTTGCCGCGACGCTCACCGCTGAACGTGTTGCCGCCCTCGCGGATCGGTATATGCAACAGGCACGTCCGGCCCGGCCGCGACGCCCGCGACGCGCGGCGAACCCGGGCATGCGCGGCCCCAGCGGTGGTCCGCCACGTACCCGCCCCTCTGGTCAGCAGGGGCAATGGATCAACGACGCACTTCAGGTTCTCCGTCAGCACGGCTATGACACGCGCCAGATCGATCCCGCCGATATCGCGGCGATCATCCAGCACGAATCCGGCGGCAACCCGAATGCGATCAACCTGTGGGACAGCAACGCCGCGGCGGGGATCCCGTCGAAAGGACTGATGCAGACCATAGATCCGACGTTCAACTCGTATTCCCTTCCTGGACATCGCAATATCTGGAATCCGGTCGACAACATCATCGCGGGCGTGCGGTATTCCATCGAGCGCTATGGCTCGGTCAGCAATGTTCCCGGGATCGTGCAGATGCGCGGTGGCGGCTCATACGTCGGGTACTGACATCCGATTCCGCTCGGCCGTAGAAACCGCCATCGGCATTGCCTGCCAGCGAATCTCTCGGCGTCTTGTCGAGCGCCGATCGGTCAGTTGGTAATTCCCGCACCCGCGATCTCTCGCTCACCGTGCCCACTTCGATGGTGGGGATGGCGGTCAGGTCCACCGTGCCGCGGCGTAACTCTTCGGCAGTGGGACCTGTCCGATGGGTACTCCGCTGCGAGACGCCGCGATACATTTGCCGTTGCCGATATACATGACGACGTGGCCTGGGTTTCCGTTCGAGTCGAACCTGGTGAAGATCAGGTCGCCCGGCCGGATATCCGACGGATTGACCTTGGGTAGCTGGCGATACTGATCCGCCGCGACTCGTGGAATCTTGGCACCCGCCGAAGCCGCCGCGTACTGCATCAGCCCCGAGCAGTCGAACGAATTCGGCCCCTCCGCGCCCCACACATACGGCTTTCCGGTCTGCGCCAGCGCCACCGCGATCGCCTTCGCGGCAGCTCCGGTCGCTCCTGCCCCAGCTGTTCCTGTGTAGTTTTTGCCTGCGATGTTGTAGAGGTATTGCGCGGTGAGCCGGTTGATGGCGCTGGCGGTGTCGGTGGCGTTGGTTTGCCCACCGGAGACGATCGCTTGAGCTTTCAGTAGTGCGGCGGTGAGGATTTGGTGGACTTTCTGTTGGCCGGCTTTCGTGTAGGCCTGTGGTCCGAGTTCGGCCAGGGCGACGTTCACCTCACGTAGCAGGCGGGTGACGGCTTTCTTGTCGACCTTGTTGTTCCCGGCCAGCCCGCGAATGTAGGTCAGCAGCTGGTTGTCGATGTTGTTGAACGCGGTCGCGGCGGTGCGCTGGAACATCTGCTTGGCTTTGATCGCCGAAGCACCCTCCCCGCTACCGGAAGAGACACCCAACTGCTGTTGGAGTTGTTTGACCTGCGGATCAGACGAATCACCGTCACCGTAGACCGCTTGCAACAACTTCAACACCTTCAGCGCCCGTTCGGACTCCGGTGACACCCCACCGGCGGTGGTACCGTCCGCACCCGCTACCGGCGCAGCCGTACCACCCCCGGTCCCACCGCTGCCACTGCCCAAACCGGCCAACGCCGAGGCGATCATCGGCAGCATCGCCATCGCCATCGTCCCGGCCGTCGCCGCGGCAGGCAGTAGGTCACCGATCAACTCCGGATCTACCGGCGGCTCCGGCGCCTCGGCCTGTGCGGGACCTGGTGGTGCCTGCCCTGGCGCCACCACTCCACCCGGTGCCGCCGGCGCGGCCTGCGCACCCGGCTGACCGGGCACAGCAGCCACGCCGGGCTGACCAGGAACCACACCCGGCTGACCCGGAACACCGGACTGCCCGACACCATTCGACTGAGCAGGCGCGGCCGTCCCGGGCTGACCCGGCGCCGCCGACGAAGCACCCGGCTGACCAGGAGCCCCCGACGGAGCACCCGGCTGACCAGGCACCCCAGCACCAGGACGAGAACGCTGATTCCCCGTCCGATCCGACCATGGCGTCACCGCAACCGGCGGCGCCTCACCCTCCGCACCGGCATCGATCTCGGGCTCTACATCTGTCGGCGGCATCTCTGTACTCGTCATCTCCCCCGCCGGAGCGCCTGTTCGACCCCGTTCACGCCCGGGGGCAGCTCCGTACTCGTCACAGCAAAACTCGTCACAGCAAACCTCCGGCGGCGGGCTGGGCACCACTCGGAACGGTGGGTCCGGCAAGGGTCTGGCGGAGGCTCATCGGATGCTTCCTCCTGTGTCGGTCACCGGCCATGGCATCGGTGCGCGTGAGTCTTATTGTCCGATCAATCCTGACTTGACCGAAGCGATCCGCGATTCTCATTGCTGGGAATCCTCGACAATGAGTGTGTCGAGTCGAAAGGAACTCACGTATGGCCGCAGCCGCGTCTCGAGCTTCGAGCATTGGCCGGCCGATCGGGTTGACGCCTGGGTCGGGTCGGCCGCTCCTGCGAGAAAAGGGGCGCGAAGCCGCGCACGTACCGGTGTCGACCGGTCGCGACTTCTGATCAGGTAGGTGCCGTAATGGGACTGTGGGGCGACATCATTACCGGAGCCGCGGGCGCGGTCGGCTTCGCGTTCGGTGGCCCGGTCGGTGCCGCGGTACTCGGCGGTGTCGTTGGGGGCGTGGTCACCGGGTTCGAGACCGGTTGGGATCCCGAGAAAATGCTCGAGGGCGCTGCCTTCGGGGCGGTGGGAGGACTCGTCGGCGGCGCGGTCGGCGGCATCGGGGCCAAGGCATTCGGTGCGGCAGGCCGGTCCTTGATGGGTGGCAGTCTTCGCGGCGGTGTAGGTGGTCTTTTCGGCAATGGATTCTCGCGGGCTGCGGTGACCGGAGGTTGGGACGGTGCGCAAGCTGGGCTCCAGTCTGTTCGCGGCCTTATCGGCGCCGGCTTGGGTGCCTCTGGCGGCCGTAATACGCCGGACATGGTTCGCGATAAATGGCATCAATATATGGGATATCCCGAGATCGAGGTCATCGATATCAGTAACTCGGGAATCAAGGATACGTCCGGTATGCCGCATGTCTATATGCCTGATCCGGCCAAGCTTCCGGACGGTCTGACGTTGTTGCCTGCCATCCAGGGGCAATACAAAGGTCTGCCGGATATCTACCTCGGCAACTGGAAGTCGTTCGGTAACGGTAAAGAGTCGGCGCTACCCGAGAAGCGCCCTGTAGGCGAGGTGTCGAACCCGGAACGTGCCAATATCGAGAGCTATCCGAAATTGGTCGAGAATCTGGACTCGTGGTATGAAGGTCTGCGCGGGTTGGATGTGCGAATTGTCAAGGCGACTGGCAAGACTTCCGATTTATGCAAACAAGGACGGAAGGATGTCGGTGGCATCATCGAAAGTCTGACCGAAATGGCCAAAGTGGATCCGCGGAGTCTGGAGAAGATTCAACAGTTCGTCCAGAACAAAATTCTGGATGCGTCGATTCTGCAATCACTGGCCGCCAGCGGTCTCAGCGAAGACACTTATGTCATGACCATGATCGAGTCGACGATGATGAACCTGACGAATGTCATGAGCGAATATGCGAATGCATTCGACGAGTTGGGCAAGGAGACGGAGAAAGAAAATCCCGCTGCTGTCAAGCCCGCTGCTGTCGGGGCCGCTCTCGGCGCCAAGACGCCGGCCGCGGAGCAGAACACCGGGAATCCGTACTCGACCTACGTTCCGCCATCGACCGTCAACGGCACCCCCGCCGCCACCAGCACCGGAGACCAGCTCTCGGCGCCGCCTGCGTGGGAATGGGACAGCGATTCCGGTAGCCAGTCGAACGGGTCGGCGACGGATACCGGCAGTTCATCGACCGCGACCGATCCCGCGTCGACGAAGGCGGCAACAGGAACCGACTCTGCCGGGGTCACCTCGCCGACGAGTACGCCCACCCAGAGCGCTGCGTCGCCCGCGTCGTCGATGGGCTCCGATTTCATGTTGCCGTACTCGATGATGCAGCAGGCGTTGGCGAATCGCGGCAATGCCGTCCATTCGAACTCCAAGAATTCCGACGATCATCGGGGGGAGCGGGAGGGCACACCCGAGACGGTCGCAGGCGCCCCCGTGTCGCCCGCGCAGACGCCCCAGACAGCTCAGCAGACATCGTCCGGACCTGCCGCCACCACGGCGGCGTCGCCGGGTCGTGTGTCGGCGACCCCGGTGTCGGCGGTCGCGGCGTCGATGCGCACCCCGGACGGCGACGGCAGCGTGGTGTACACCTTCCCCGACGGTCGTACCCAGAGGGTCTCCGCGGTCGTCGCGCAGGCACTGGACGCGGCGTTCGGCAACGCCGCGGGTACCGACGCCCGTGCCGCGTATGGCAAGACGCCGGTGACGTTGCCCGCTGATCGGGCGGTCGGCGCACCTGTCGATCCGTATCAGCTGATGACCGGCGATGTCGCGACCTGGGAGCACCGGTCGGCGATCGCGGTGTCCTTCGGTTCCGACAGCAGCGGCACGCTGGAGGTGATCATCGATGGACAGCTGCAACCGTTCACCGCGGAAATGCGTGACAGCAAGGGTGAGTTCGGACCGTTCGGTGGATTCTTCCATCCGGCGGGTATCGAGATCACCGCTCCTGCTCCGGATGCGGCGGCTCCGATGGTGCCGGTCGATCAGCCGGTCGGCGGGTCAATAGTGGTTCCGGCGTAGGAGTTTTCATGTCTTTGATGGCTTTCGCGTTCGATGTCGGTACCACCATGCTGGTCGGGCGGTTCCTGCCCGGTAAGACGGGCATGATCGTCGGCGGGGCCGCGGGCGGTGCGGTTGGTCAACTCGTAGACGGCCACACCTCGGCCTCGGACCTGATTACCGGCGCCGCCTCGGGCGCGGTGGGTAGCGCAGTCGGTGGCGCCGCCGCGTACGGCCTGGGCCGTTGGGCGGGTGCCGGAGCGAAACAGACCGAGAGCGCCCTGGCCAAGTTCGCCGCGCAGGGCACAAAGCAGACGAATGCGGCAGATGCAGTCACGCGGGCGACGGCGGCAAAGACTGCAGCGGATGACGCTCTTGCGAACGCCGGTCTGCTGACCAGAAAGGGTCCGCTACGGGACGCCGCACGAGCTGCCGACGAGGACTTGGCGAAAGCGCTGAGGCAGCAGAAGTACGTTGATGATGCAGTCGATAGGCTCGCTCCCGCGAAGAAAGCGCTCGAGAAGCGCGACAAATTCTTGAACAAGGCCGAGGACGCGCTGAGGCTGGGCAATGGGAGGAGGAAGCCCTTCGGGAAGGCGTCAGGCAATTTCGCCAAGTCCGGTTGGGGGCAGAACCTTCTGCGTGGATTGGGGTCGGAGGGCGGTCGTGTTCTGGTCAATGGCATCAATGGAACGTCCGGCGGCGGCGGTGACAGTGGTGGCGGTGACGCCGACGATCAGGCCGGGGTGCCTACGTTAGACTTGGTCTGGGCGGGTTCGCATGTAGAGCTCATAGGGACGCCCCCGTTCGTCCCCCAGCTGCCCGACCCCTCGATTCAGGCGAAGGGATACGGGTTCCTACTGGAGCCGAGCACATTGAATGCGTCGCTCAAATCGTGGTACTCGGGACCCGGTGATTCCGTGGCGACGTCGTTGTCCGACAATTACAAGCTCTTCGGGGATGAAAAGCTCTTGACGGACGCAAAACAGCAGAATAAAGAATTGGATTTGTCTGCCCCGAAGGAGCTGTCGGCGGCTGGTATCGGAGCGGGCGCGACAGGATACGCGGAAGCTGTCAAGGCGATGCAGGCCGCTGCCGTCCACTTCAGCACGATCGACGCCACCGTCGTGGCGAAGATGCCCGATGTCGCAACAATTACCAAGCAGGGTAGGGCGGGCATCGCCGACGTCATCTGCGAATTGAACGTTGCCGTTACGAAAATCGATGGGTCGGACCTGAACATGAGTTTCGTTCAACTCACCGCCGCGGCTTTCGGTGCAATCGGAAACGTTACCGGAGACGCGACCGGTAAAGAGCTGGACATCGCGGATTATGTCAAAGACCTGACGGCGCAGTATGACGCCAAACTGGCGGCGCAGACCACGGCCATGAACGACACATTGCAGAAATCGCTCGCAGGCCTGCAGAACAGCCAGGGCAACCCTGCCTACACGCCGCCGGCGGTCAACACCGGCGCCGATCAGACCTATCCGGGCAACATCGGTGATCTGGAAGATGGCAGCTCGCAAATACCGGATCCGGTGGGGACGGACGGCACCGCTGGTGACAGCGGCTTGCAGCGAGCGATCGACAGCCTGGAAAACCAGGCCGCTACTCCGGCGGTCAACTCGTCGTACCCGGGAGGCGTCGATGCCGGCACCGGCATGGACAGCATGGGCGGCATGGGCGGCATGGGCATGGGCTCCCTGATGGACTCGATGATGCAGATGATGATGATGCGGAACATGACCGACAATCTGAACAACCGGAGCGCGGAACTCGACCCGGGGCGGTACGACGACGAGCTCGGCCCGGTCACCCCGCCGCCTGCGGTCGCTGCGCAGGCTCCAGTGGCGCCTGCGACGGTCGCCACGCCCGCGACGACGGCTCCGGTCCACAATGCGGCTCCTTCGACACCGTGGTCGTCCCAACCGGCCAACGGTATTCCCGGCCGCACGCCGGGTGCGGACGGCAGCGTGCTCTACACGTTCCCCGATGGTCGCACCCAGAAGGTGTCGGCGATGGTTGCCCAGGCCCTGGATGGGGCGTTCGGCAACGCCAGCGGCACCGACGCGCAGAAGGCGTACGAGAAGACACCTGCGAAGTGGTCGGATAAGAAGCAGATCGGTGCGCACGTCGATCCGTACCAGCTGATGACCGGCGATGTCGCCACGTGGGACAAGCGCAGCGCGATTCTCGTGGTCTTCGGCTCGGAGGAGGGCGGTACGCTGGAGGCAGTCGTCAACGGCGCACTGAAACCATTCATCCCGGAAATGTCCGACAGCGCAGGAGAATTCGGTCAGTTCTCCGGATTCGTCCATCCGAAGGGCATCGAGTTGACCGCGCCGAAGGACGGAGACGTGCCCTCGGCTACGCCGGGCACGACCGATCAGTCCGCGAACGCGGCAGTGCCGATTGTCGCGGCACCCGTTTAATCGCGCGGTATATGAGGAGAGGAGGTCGCGATGGCGCTGAATGTCGATCCGAAGGAACTCGTCGCTGCGGCGTCGAAACTCGCCGCGATGGCGCGTGAGACCGGTACGGCGCTGCCTGGCGGATGGGTCGTACCCGCAGGGGCGGACCCGATCTCGGCCGGGGCGGTGCCGCAGCTCAACGCGCAGGCTGCGTCGCTGTTCAACGGAATGATCGGCGTTCTCAACGAGGTTCAACGCACGGCACACAACATAGGCGCCGCGGCAGTCGACTACACCGAGGCCGACGACCGCGGCAGCCGCATCGTGGGCGGCAGTGGTGGCGCCGACCTGGTGAGCAACCCGGTGGGAGAGGTCAAGGAGGTCAGCCAGCGGCGACCGCCTGCGCTCAGGTTTCCTACCGGCGGAGGTGCCGTCGACCCGTTGACATTCGCCCAGCAGTTGCATGCGGGTCCGGGGCCGGGCGCCGCAACGGGATTCGCGGACGCGATCCGGAAGTTCACCGGCAGCCAGCACCTCGCTGCCACCGAGGGCGTCGATCTCGCGGCGCGGACGATGCAGAACTGGGAGCCGGTCGGCGCCGCGGCAGCGACCGAACTCGGGCAGCATCGGGGTTGGCTCGCCCAGCTCGGCGAGGGCCTGGGGATGCTTGCCGACGGAATCGACACATACGGCAACGCATTCCGGACGGCCAAGGCGAAACACCCCACACCGGCGGAGATCATCGCCGCACGCAAGGAGCTTCTCGCCGCGATGCGTTCGAAGAACGAGGTCGGCATCCAGGCGGCGATGGCGAAGTTCCAGGAGCAGAACGCGCGGTCGTTGGAGACGATCACCGGCTACTCCACCGAGGTCAACTCGAAGGTGCCGACCGGTGACAGCAGCGGTGAGAGTGGCACTGGTAGTGGTAGTGGCGACACCAGCGCGCTAACCTCCATGCTGCCCACGCTGATGAGCGCGATGGCCTCGGCCATGCCGCTGAGTCAGCTCGGCCAGGACTCGGCCGAAGACTACGACGACTACGGCCTCGACGACTACGGCTACGACGACCTCGGCATCCCCAGCGGTCTCGGAGCGGGCAGCCCGAGCGGATCGCCGATAAGCAGCACTGGCGCGGGTATCCCGGACATCGACGCCGCAAGCGCCCCGGTCAGCGCCTTGCCGTTGGCCACGTCCACGGGCAGCGTCGGCTCAGGAGCGTCAGCTATGCCGCGCACACCCGTGCTCGAACCGTTGGGGGCATCGTCGCCCAACAACGCCAGCGCCGCGCGCGGCGGTTCGCCGATGATGCCGTACATGCCGATGTCGCCGGGCATGGGTAACTCGGGCGGCAACAACGAACGCAACCGTGTCGTGGCGTGGCACCCTGACCGACTGATGTACGTCGACAACACGCCGCATACCGAGTTGGTGATCGGCGAGCGGCCGACCATCGCCCCGACCGTGACGCCCCCGACGCCCGCGCCGGCCAACCAGACCCCCACCCAACCTGGAGGTAACGCATGAGTGAGCGCAGCGAACGAACAACAGGGGCAGTCATGATGGAGTCGAGCGCCAGCGAGGTGGAGTCATGAGTGAGCGTAGCGAGCGAACAGCAGGTACAGCTGCCATGGCAGTCATGATGGAGCCGAGCGCCAGCGAGGTGGAGTCATGAGTGAGCGTAGCGAGCGAACAGCAGGTACAGCTGCCATGGCAGTCATGATGGAGCCGAGCGCCAGCGAGGTGGAGTCATGAGTGCCATCCACCCGGACGTGCAGGCGGCCCTGGACGCCGCTCGCGACCTGCGGCACCGCATCGCCGATATGCGCGAGAAGATCGACAACATCCGTGCCAGGCGCCCGTCGCCGAGCGGCGCGATCATCCCCGAAGTCGATGCCATGGGCAGGCTGACCGACCTCTACCTGGCACCGGGCACCGCCGCGCGGCTCACCGGCCCCGAATTGGTTACCGAGATCATGGCCGCCATTCGCGAGAGCACCGCGGACGCAGCGCGGCAGTACCAAAGCGTCATGGACACTCCGGTCATGTCGGACGAGCCCGAATCGGCCGTCGCCGCGTCAGGGCAGGCGGGATGACCGAGCCGGCCCCGGAGGTCACTGTCGCCGACACGGTGCGGTGGCTGCACGACGAGGGGCTGGTGCGCTTGGCTGGGGTCGCAGGCCGCACTTCGGAGACTCTGGTCGCCTACACGATCGACGTGGGGACCGGAACCGTCTCCGCACATCCCGCGACTGGAGCCGGGGTCGGTGCGGATGTGGTGTCGCTGGCGGCCGACGACCTCCCCTACCCGGTCGGGACCGCCAAGCGCCTGGTGATCGTCGGTGTCACGGCCGCCGATACGGTGCTCGTCATCGATCTGGCGGCGACCCTGGCCATCGCGATCAATGCCGACCATCCGGAGCAGGCGGCCAGGTCTTGGGTGATGCAGCTGTTGCTGAATCCGGAAGTCACCATCACGACCAACAGCTCCGATGTCGCGATCGGCAGCAGTGCCCGGCTACGCCAAAGTTTCATCCCCGGCGGCGGCGCCACCTTGGTCAATATCGATGACACGCGTCCACCGGTCACTGCGGTGACCCTGAACGCGACCACCGACGGCCCCGATTATCTCGATGTCGCCGCCGACGGAACGGGGGAGATGTACCTCGGCGCCCGATTCTGGCAGCTGCGCCAGGTTATGCGCATCGAGGATGCCGCGTGGTCCGCGCTGGCGGACCGACTGGAATCCTCGTCCGAGGATGCCATCGACACGCCGGATACCGGCTATGCAACCAGTTCCGAACGACTCTCGGAGAGCAACCGATGACCGATATGCACCCGATCGACTTGGATGACTTCGACCCCGACGACCCCGACGATCTCGACGCCGCGCCGCCGAATTGGCGAAGCATGACCTACGAGGTGTTCAACCCCGACCACACCGTCGGCATCGGCTGCGACCGGGACGGCGAGATCATCGGCATGCACATCACCGACGACGCCCGCGACAACGGCGATGACTGGTTGGCCGCCGAGATCGTTCGGCTCGCCCGGCTGGCGCATATGAAATCGCGCGTCGGATTGCGAGCCGAGATGGAGCACAAGGGGACCCGCTCGTACACGATCGATTCGTTCGATCTGCCGACCGAGGCCTCGTATCGGGCCATGGAGGAGTCCGAGTTCGGCAGACGCGACTCCTGATTGCCGACCATCGAATTCTGAGACAGGACACCGACATGACCGACCCGCTGGACATGGATGAGCCCCACGAGGTTGTCGCCTCGTCGGACAAGCACACGATCGCGATGACCAACGTCGGCGGTCACGTCGAGCGGATCACGCGAGACTTCGTCGTACCAAAACCCCCGCAGTCGAAGGTCGAGCGTCCACTCGCGGTGTTTACGGACTGGATGAAGACCGCGATCGAGGGCAAAGTCAAGGCCAACGGCCGCGATGCGGACGCGACCACCCACCACACCCGTGCCGTGTCCAACGCGCTTGCGCATCAGGACCGTGCCGGCGGCTCCCACATACACCGCGCCGAATCCCTCTGATTCGCCTATGGAACCGGAGCGCAGCAGCCCGTACTGGGACGCCATAGTCCGCGACAACTGGCCGGTGATCTCCCCGGCGGACTGGAACGCGCTCGAAAGTCTCGCGCGCGATGGTGCCGCAACGCTCGACCTGCTCGAGGTCGAGAGCACGCGCCGCGAGTTTGACGAACGGGTGCGCTCCAGTGCGGGCCTGGAACCGGTCAAGCGCGACATGCTGCGCCAACGCGCGAACCCGCAGGCGTTCGCCGACGCGCTGGAGGCGGCGGCGGACACCTTCCGGGACTTCTCCGATCTGATCTACCGGACCAGAAACCAGATCCTGGACATCGTCGATCGCGCCACGTCGAAGATCCAGGCCACGCTGCGGGCCGCGGCGGCGGAAGAGGACAAATCCGACGCCCAGACCATCCGGAACCGGATTCCCGGCATCATCGCCGCGGCCAGGGATGAGGTCGAGGACGTCGTTCGGTCAGCGCTCGGGTCGATCAACCCGCAAGGCCTGCCCAGCCTTGCCCGCATCGCCGACGTACTAGGTCAGCCGGGGCCCTGGACGCCAAGGCATCCAGGTTCGCCGGACGACTATCAGCAGAACCGGCCCGCTACAGACCATTCCGGCTCCCCGCGGCATGGCGGACCGCATAGGCGTCACGCGCCGGAAGAGGGCCTCCCGATACCGCTGTTCCCCGATCTCGCCGACGACGAGCCGCAGCTCGATTCGGTCGCCCCACCGGCACCGAGTATCGAATTCGGGGAAACGCCGAATACTGTTCCAGCCGAGGACACATCTGTCGTTCCTCCGTCTTCGACGCCCGCGCCTGCTCCGTTCGTGCCGGGCGGTACGACAACCCCTGGGGTCTATTCGCCCGCCGCCGACCACGACGGACCTGATTTGTCCGCCGCGGGCCGGCCCTCGCATGCAGACGTAGAGGACAGCGAGCCGGCTGGTGCGGGCGGAAATGCTACGGCCGATGACACCGATTCAGACGCGCCGGACGATTCCGTCGAATCCGCGGCGCACGATCAGTCCGTGGCCGCATCCGCCACCGACACACACCGTGATACCGGGCTCGACACACCGGAGGTCAGGGGAGCACACGTGGACGGTCCGCCGGCTACGGTACAACCGCCTTTCCTCCTTCCCGGACCGGTCGCACCGGCCGCGCTGGCGGTGCCGCCGACGGTGCCGGCTGCTCACTCGGGATCGACAGTTTCGGCTCCGGCGGCACCGGCGGGTTCCGGACCGCCGCCGATCCAGGCCAAGCCGACGGCACCACCGGTCGACGCGCGGGGGCCTTCCGCGCCCCCGAAGGTCACCGCGGGTCCGGCGGTGCCGCCGTCAGGTGTCTCCACCGGCACTGCCAAGGTTCCGCCGACGAAACCGACCGATCAGCGGGTGGAGGGGCCCGCCGAAGCCGATGGAAGCGACGAGTTGATTCGCGGTGTGGTCGGCGCGGCCATGACCTCGGCGGCCGCCCCGTCATTCGTCCTCGGCGAGCGTGTCAACGGCGACTTGGTGCTGGCGCGCACATTGCTGAGCGGGGTGCTGGCCGCGGGCGGTGCGTCCGTGGTCGGGCTCGGGTGGGCGGTGTCGGTGATGCGGCATCAGAGCGGTGTCAGCGCGTTCGTGACGTCGAACGAGGGTCGTGGCTGGTTCCCCGCCGGGCTGTATCTACCGCGTGAGGCGTCGACCCCGTGGGTCTGGGAGGTCTCCGATGGATTCGCGTGGGAAGGCGTGGCCGACCCGGCGCGAGTGCTCGCCGAATTCGGGCTGGCCTGGGGACGTAAGTCCGGGGCTCGACTGTCGGCGGTGGTGTCGTCGGAGCGGATCGACGCGGATCTGCGCCGGCAGTTGGGGGAGGTGCCTATGGAGGGCGAGGTGGGCGCCTCGTCGGCGATGGACCTGAGTGCGCCGGGACCTGGGCTGGTGGATCGCCTCGGTTTGGTCGGGGCGCCCGGGCTGCTGCAGCGGGTCGTTGCGACACCGGAGGGCGAAATCGGTTCGCGATGCTGGGAGTTGGCCTCGGACGCGCACGTCCGAGTGCGCAAGGCCGGTTTGGGCTCTCCGGAATCCCTGGGGGCACCCGGTGTGCGGGAACGAATTCTCGCCGCACTGCGTCAGCGCCGCGAGGTGGCACCGGAGTGGTGGGAGGAGCTGCGTGACGCCGACGACCTGCTCGCCGCGTCGATGTTGTCGCGACGGGCGGACGTGTCCCGAGTCGCCCTGGGCGAGCTGCGTTCCGACCAACCCGACGGCCGATCGACATCGGACCTGAGTGCCTTGCGTGGGATGGTCTTCGAACGGCGGTGCGACGAACTCGTGTTGCTGCTGGCGAGCGCGCCGACGCGCCAGAACCTGCGCGACGCGGTGTACGCGCACGCACAGATCGTCGGACACCCGGCGTTCGTCGAACCCGCGGCCGCGGGGCCGACCGCCGGACCGGCTCGCCGCCCGACAATTACCGCCGGTCCGGGGCGCTGACGTGGCGTCGCCGTGCGATCCGGCCGAATTCGCACATCCGGTGCGGCGAAAATCGGCTCGGTCCGGCGGTCCGGGATGCGTGGCGCTGTCCGTGTGTGCCGCTGGTGGTGCCGACGACCGATACGCCGACTCGGCCGCACAATGAGACCAGGTTCGGAAATCCGCTGGAACTCATTGTCGCGCAATCGAATACGGCAGCGGACGCACGCCGGACCGTTTTGTCGAATATCCCCAAGTGTGGGAAGGATCGACAATGGAGAAATTCGGTGGTTGGAAAGGATCTGATCGAGCATGCCGAACCGCATCGATATCGACCCTGCGGTACTGCGACAGCTGGCCAGCCAACACGACCAGGTCGCTCGCGATACCCGGGAATGGGCGAAGCCGCCCTCGGATTGGCTCGCGAGCTTCCTGCCCACGTACGGCAAGATCGCCTATCCTGTCTACGACGCACTGGAGCGCTACTACGATGCTCGGCAACGGGCAGGCGAGGCGCTGGCCGCCGAGCACGACCGCACCGCCGAGTCGTTGCGCGCGTCGGCGGACGCCTACGAGCAAGCCGACGAAGACTTCGGTGCGCGGATCCGGCAAGCCGGTGGTTTGACCGATAGCCAGCCATCGACGACCCCCGTCAGCTCACCGGCCGGTCCGAACGGACCCGCAACACCATCCACGCCTTCGCCCGTTGGACCGCCGCCCGTTGGTGGCCCTATCGCGGCCGGGCCCGACGGCACCCAGACCCCCCTTGGCTCTATACCCGGCGGTCCGAACGGAGCGACGCCGTCGACACCGGACACGTCAGGTCCGGTCGCGGCTCCGACCGACCAGGCAGCAACCGCGGGCACGCCGAATGCCACCGGAGCTACGTCGCCGAATGCTGCCGGCGCGACGCCGGCGGGGGCGAGTTCCGGCGTGACGCCGCCGACATCGGCGGGCATGCCGCCCACCGCGGCGGGTCCCGTCTACTCGTCCGCGGACGACCGGGGATCCGCGCAACCACCGACCGGCGCGACCGGACGGGCCGATATGCCACCTATGCCGGTGCCCGTCGCGACTCCGTTCTCCTCCGCTGTCGCGAACGCGAAGGACAAGGAATCCGAACCGTCGTATGTCGTCGGCAACCAGGTGAACGACGATCTGGTGCTGGCGAGAACCCTGCTCGGCAGTGTGCTCGCGGCCGTCGATTCCCCGGTAGGCATGGCCTGGTCGGTGTCGGTGATGCGCGGTCCTGCGGGCGCGGGCGTGTTCATCAGCTCCAACGAAGGCCGCGGGTGGATGCCTGCCGGGCTGTTCCTGCCGCGTGAAGTTTCTTCCCCCTGGATCTGGGACGAGCTGCTCGCCGACGCGGATGGCAGCGGCTCTCCGTGGGAAGGAGTCTCGGACCCGGCTCGGGTGCTCGCGGAGTTCGGACTGGCGTGGGGCGCGAAGGCCAACGCGAGGCTGTCGGCGCTCGTGTCGTCCGGGCCGATCGATCCCGGCCTGCGGTCGCGGTTCAGCGACGCGGCGATGGAGGGACTCGTCGGCCCCTCCTACGACGTCGATCTGCGCGAGTTCACGCCCGACACGGCCGACCGGCTGGGCTTGACCGGCTCGGTCGCGGGTCTGGAGCAGGTCTCTGCGGTGCCCGATACGCAGGTTCGGTCGCGCTGTGTGGAACTCGCGGTCGACGCACACGCACAGGTGGGCCGGTCCGGGCCGATACCCGGCGAGGCCGCCTCGTCGCGGCAGGTGCGGGAACGGATCCTCGCGGCGGTACAGGCCGGAAAGGCGGTGCCGCGCGAACTGTGGGACGAGTTGCGCGACGCCGACGATCTGCTCGCGGCCGCGATGCTCGGCCAGCGCGTAGACGTTGGCCGGGTCGAGATCGGGCAGTTGCGGGTCGACGTGGGCGTTTCGCCGTTGCGCGCCATGGTCTTCGAGCGCCGTTGCAACGAGCTGGCGCTGTTGCTGGCGAACGAATCGAGCAGGCAGAGCTTGCGTGACGCGGTGTACGCGCACGAGCAGATCACTGAGCATCCACAGTTCGTGTCGACTCCGGCCCCGGTTTCGACTGCCGTGCAGCCCGAGCGCGTCGCCCGTCCTGGGACCCCGTCCGTTACGGCACCGTCCGTTGCCGGAGGGCCGCCGCAGGGTGCCGTGGTCGCGCCGTCGTCGCCACCCCCGGTCGCACCTCCGGAGCGGTCGTGAGGATTTACGTGAGGAGGCCATCGGCCGCTATTCCATGAATTGCTTTCGGGAAACGGTGATTACAGCTCGAGGTTCGACTGCGGCAGTCTTGTCTGAAGAACAAGGGCAGCCAGACGAGGACTGTCAGCTGTGCCGAACCTCAACTCCTGTGCGATAAGGGCCTGGAACATCGGGTCTGCACCGCTGGAGAGGTCAATTTTCGAGCACATCGGATAGGTCGAATTCATCAAGTGGTTCCTGCGCGACGACAACACAGGCCGGAGCGCGGTATCGACGCTCACGACAGTATGTTGAGTGGGTCGAGGGGCTCAACGGATTTCTCGCGGAGGTGGATGCCGGAAAGGCTGAAAGACAACGGTGTTTTCGCCTTTCCCAGCGAGTGCGACAAGAACCTGGAGTGTGTCGTCTCGCAGCCGTCGATCGAGGTGCCCCTGTTCGCGAAATCGGACGAGGTCGCCGATCGGGTCTAGAAGAAATTAAAGGATACTTCCGACTGTCCCCGGTACGTGTCGAAGTCCATGGTGGACATCAAGTCGGCCGGATGGCTCCACGCAAGGGGTTTCGTCGGTGGTCGCGCAGGCGTTCGGCAACTGCGCCGGTCCGCTCGTGGTGACCTAGACCGCGCGCAAGCAAGTCATCGTCGACGGCCGGACGATGCCGCTCGACCGCAATAACTCACCAGCCGGTAGGCAGGTCGGCTGCGGGCTCTTGCCACCCAATCAGCACGGACTCAGGTCAGCAGAAGCGCACCGGTAGTGACGCCAGCGCCGACTACGCCGTGATCGCAGGGCTCGGTTCTGGATCCGGTTCGGCATCCTCCGACGGCAGAGTTGACGGAGGCTGTCCCTCGGCGGGTGGCTGCCGACGACGCAGACTGGCATTCCGTATCGCGGGAGCGGAAGCCGCAGCGGCGTTCGGGTCGCCAGGGGGTGGTGCCTGGCCGGCCGGCGGAGGTGTGCCGGCGTTCTGGGTCTGCTCGCCTGGAGTGGCAGCGGCCACCGCGGTGGCGTTCGGGTCGCCAGGGGGTGGTGCCTGGCCGGGCGGTGGAGGTGTGCCGGCGTTCTGGTTCTGCTCGGCCTTCTTTTGTTTGTCTTCTTCGGCTTTTTCGAGCATTTCCGGTATCTGCTGCGCCAGCGGCATCGCCATCATCGGGAGCATCGCGGCCATCGGAAGCAGCGATTGCAGAATGCTTCCGAGGCCGTCGCCGCCGCTACCCTGGGTAGCTGTGCCGCCGGTATTGCCGCCGCCGGTGTTCTTGCCGCCGCCTTCGTTAGCCAGGTTCTCGTTGAGTGCGGCGACCGCGGCGACTTTGTCGTACACCCGTTGCACGGCGTCGGCGACGGCCTTCAGCAAAGGCGGCTCCTGCTTTTCGGGCTTTTTGATGGTGCCCGCAGACTTCAGCGTAGTTTGGAGTTTTTTCACGATGTCCCAGATGGACCTCAGGGTAGAGGCCTGCTCCGAGGCTATCGTGTCGGAGGTCTTGACGATCTGATTGTCGAACTGCAGCAGTTCCATCTGCTTGGCTTCGACCTTGTCGATCGTCTTCTGGTATGCCTTGTCTGCTTCGCCTTCGCCGAGGTTTTTGTACACGCTGGGCTGCAGCAGATCGCCGACGTCCGGCGGCAGTTTCGGCAGGCCACGACCGAGGAGGTCGACGGCGGTTTGAATCGCGGTTTCGCCCATCTCGACGAAGGCGCGCAGTCCGGCCGAAGCGCCCGGCGGTGGGTCCAGTTGTACGGGGGGGTCGGTCCGTTTGGCGGCGGAGACAACATCTGCCAGGGGAGTGGACGCCAGCTTCGCCTGCGTGATTTTGGTTTTGGGATCCGCCGCCTGTGTTGCCATGCCGTCGCCACCACCTCTCAGAAGTCTTCCCCCATTGTCCCGGCTTCCCGAGTTTGGGAAGTACTGCAGAGTTCAACCACGCCACCCACGGTTGGGAATACGAATGAATCGGGCCAGGCGACACAATGACTAGCAGAAATGTGAGAGGCGGTCGGTGATGAGCGATGGCGAGTCGGTCGAATGGCACCGACACTGACGGACGACCTGGACGGGGTACTTCGATCGCTGCTTGCAGTGTATGGCGACGGACAGCCCGACGCCGGCCAGGCGGCGACGGCGTACCAATCGATGGCTGCCGGCCTGCGCGCACACACGGGGGCGGTCGCGGCGCGGTATTCCGACGCGCAGGGAATGCAGCAGTCGGTGGCGGAATCGCACGCGGGCAAGGACAGCATTGTGCGCAAAGCCGTGGGCGAGTCGGGTGACGGAACGGTCAACGGCCGAGGCCGCCTGACCAATCAGATCGCGGACTTCCAATCGCGCCTGCAGGCGATCGCCTCGGTCGCCGACACGCGTTTCAGTGGTCCCGCTCTGCTCGCCGCAGCGCAGACCACCATCAGCAATGCCACCAAACAGGTCGACGCCGACGTCGCCGCCGCGCGACAGCAGGCTGCGCAGATCATGCCACCCGCGGCACCGCAAACGCGGCAGGCCAGGCGTGGCACTCCGCCGCGCAGGCGACGTACGCGGTCCAGGTCGCGGGGGACGGGATCCCGGCTGCGGCGTCGGAGCATGGTGCCCTCGGACGGGACCGCGGGGAGCAACGCGGTCCGCGCCGCCAGCGGCTGGCTCGGCACGCCGTACGTGTGGGGCGGCGGTGGCGCGGGCGGCCCCAGCGGCGGCGGATTCGACTGCTCGGGCTTGACCCAGTACGCCGTCGCCCAGGCCAGCAACGGTGAGGTGGTGTTGCCACGCACCACATATGAACAGATCTACAGCGGGGTCCGGGTGCACCCCGAGGACGTGCGTGCCGGCGACTTGGTGTTCCCCGCCGGGTCGTTCAGTGCCAGGGGGCCCGAGCATGTCCAGCTGGCCGCGGGCAACGGGATGGTCATCGAGGCGCCCTATACGGGTTCGACCGTCAAGTGGTCACGCATGCCCAGTGAAGCCGTCGTCGTGCGGGTGCTGTGAGTCGATCACCGGGGAGGAGATCATCGCGTGGCCATAGACCTACCCAGTGACGTCGCGTTCTTCCTCAACATGTGCGGTATTCCGTACCCGGACATCAACGAGGACGACGTGCGCGCCCTCGCCCGTCACGTGCGCACCTTCGCCTCGCAGGTGCAGGACACCCACAGCTCGGCGACCGGCGTGATCGACGACATGGGCTCGGTCTACTCGGGATACTCCTACGAGCAGTTGGTCGCGTCCTGGGCGAGCATGAGCTCGACGCACATGGTTCAGCTCGCCGACGCCTGCAAGATCGTGGAACAGGCGTTGTACGCGGCGGCCACGGTGATCACCGTCGTGAAGATCGCCGTGCTGGCCGAACTCGCAGCCCTCGCGGCGGCCTACATGTCGATGCTGGTGACACCGCCGCTGACTCCGTCCGCGCCCTTGGTGGCCGCCGCCGCGCGCCGACTCTGCGACCAGATGCAGCAGTGCTTGATCGGCTACATCGTCGCCGAGGTGATCGGAAGGGCGATCGAACCGCTCGAGGACGCCATCGACGACATGATCAAGGGCATCGTCTACGACGCCACGCGCCACGCGCTCGGCGTCCCCGAGCCGTCGGGCAGTTCGTCCGCGGTGCCCTTGCGTATCGAGCCCGATGAGGTGCGGCGCTACGCCAAGGTGCTGGACGAGCATGCCGATGACATCATGCAGCATGCTGCGACGTTCGCGGAGAACGTGTCGACGCTCGACTTCACCACGGCGACACGGTTCGACGACACGGTGAATGTCGCGGTGCCGGATAGGTCGACGGCGCCGACCATATCTACCGGGACGCCGGAGGCAGATCCATCCTCCCGGTTGCGGGAACTATCCGACTCGACGCCGAGCGTCACGGCACCGACGTCTTCGGGCAGTCCGGTTCGGGCTGGAGCCGACAGTGCGCACTCGCCGGTCGCTGCCGGGGTCGGTGATCGGCCAAGAAGCGGAGCCGGATCCGCAGGAGGGCGGAGCGAATCCGCCGATAATCGGGCTACCACCCCTGCCGGGGAAGGGCGCAGTGCTCCCGCGAGGATGCCGTCCGTAACCGGCCCGGCGTCAACCCTTCCGGACTCGGGGCGGCCCGGAGAAGTTCCGGCCGCGGTGAGTCAGGAGTCCGCGGGCGAGCGGAGCGCACCGCGTGTCGGCTTGGTCGCTTCCCACGACGCAATGCCCGGAGAACCGGCGCATCCGGCCGCCGACTCCGAGGGCCGCCGACCGAGCTGGGTGTCCGGTGTGAGCGTGGCAACCGCCACTCCGGCCGCGGCAGACGGCACGGCCGCGGGGCACCCGGTGGGCGGTTCGCCACCTCCACAGCCCGGTGGCGCCGAGGCGAAAGCGGCAACGCCATGGGGACGTGGCGGGGATCGGGCGCCGACTCCGAAAGCGTTGCCGCCCAAGGCTGTACGCCCCGTACGTACCCGCCCGTCCGTCGGAAGTGCACCGGCGGTCACGCCGTGGACCATACCCCGCCGCACCCGTGACGTTCCCGCGGCAGTCCACGCTCCGTCCACCGCCGGGCCGCCGGTGCGCTCACTCCGGGAGAAAGGAACCGAGCCCGGTCGGGACGACAAGGTCGAATCGGCAGGTTCATCGGATCGCGCGGTCGCACCGGCGCGCGTGACGGCACCGACCAGCACAGCATCCGAACCCGTCGACCCACCGGGCACACGCGCCTGATCGCGCTGCCTGTCGGTCGCAGCGGGCTGATCGCAGCTGTGGTTCAGTCGGAACTTGCTTGTGGAGTC
This sequence comes from Nocardia sp. NBC_01730, assembly GCF_035920445.1. Taxonomy (NCBI): domain Bacteria; kingdom Bacillati; phylum Actinomycetota; class Actinomycetes; order Mycobacteriales; family Nocardiaceae; genus Nocardia; species Nocardia sp. NBC_01730. The sequence goes on from NZ_CP109162.1 coordinate 7,673,121, forward strand.
GCGGCTTTGCCGATGCGGCGGTGATGGCTCGATCCGGGACGGTGACAGCAGGCACGTACGAAACCGGGTCCGTCGCCCGGTTCGAGCCCGACGAGGCTCATCCAGCGGATTGATGCCGTCCGGATACCACTGCTGTGCCGGACGGCAGCTTTCGGGAGCGATGAGAGTGAGCAGGGCGCGGCCGCCCTGCCATATGTGGCCTGCAGCTTTCCGATGCGGAAGCGGCGCAACCCTTCCTGGCAATGGGAAGGTAGGAGATGGGGGAAGTAGCGACAGTGGTAGACGTAGACACACTGCCGTCGGTGCGAGTCCAGCTCGCTTCTGTGGTTGTACCTCGCAACGGCCGGTGGCCTGCCGGTGCCACCGGCCGTTGCTTTGGTTCAGATCGTCAGGATGAGGGACCGACGATCTGTGTTCAGACAGTACCCTCTTCTGTCGGAACGTTCAATAGTGTGCACCTAATTAGCGGCAAGAAATTTTGGAAAGCTATATGACCTGCTGCGCGGCGGCTGTAGGCCGGATCGCGGCTTGTCAGCCGCCGCCGGGGGTCGTCAGCAGGCGGATGTTTGCCGACCCCGGAGGGACCATACCGTTATTTGACGGCACGTTCAAAATTGGCATATGAATGCTTCGGATGTGGACCGAACCGGGTTCTCTGGCTCGGTGCTATGGCGCCCGGTGTGACGCGAAGTTCGCTTCGCATTTCTTCCCAATTATGGGAAGTGGTCGAGTCTGGAGTGTGACCGGGGGAATCTATGGTTTGAGCAGGCAAGTTCGGCGGAAGGGAAGTCCGAGTGTCAGCGGCCGAGGACGCGTTCTACACGGGTGTTCAGAATCTTGGGTTGGTCGCGGGCGGTGTCCGCAACGAACAGCACGCGGCTGCGGCCTTCCGGGCCGCCACCGATCTCGATCCGGACATGTGCGATGCCTGGTTGGGGCGCGCTATGGCGGGGGAGGTCAACTCGGAGGTGATCTACGGCGCCTATCGATCGGTGCACAACCTCTATCGCGATCAGCAGCGTGCAGGCTTGGTCGACCGGGCGCTGTGGTGTCAGGTCGAGATCGGGATGTACGGGCTGCGCGTCGCGATGGCCGATCGCGACCAGATCGCGATCGCGCAGGCCTGCGCGTACGCCGACGGCGGTGAATGGCAGGAAGCCGCGGCCATTCTCGATGAGGTCCCGAGCGACGACGTCGCCGATTTCGTCCGCATGTCGCTGTACTTCCGGACGAGGCGGTGGCCGGATGTGATCGCCGCCCGCGCCGCGCGGCCGGTACTCGAAGACGGCCTGCTGGACATCGCGGCCGAGTTGATGGCCGCCCAGTCGCTGGCCCACCTCGGCCGATTCGGCGAGGCAACGCCGCGCGCCCAGCGGATTGTCGAGGACAGCTCCTCGGGGAACCTGTCCTACATTTGGGCCGACGCGCACTTCCTGCTCGGCATGCTGTTGCGGCACGGCGGAGATTACGACGCCGCCGACAAGATCCTGAAGGGCTTGCAAGGTTCCGGGTTGTGGCCCGAACGCGAGGAATGGCAGCTCGCGGTGCGTGACAAGTCGTACAAATTCGAGGTCACCACCGCCGCGCTCATCGCGTCCAGGACGGACAAGTGGGACCCGAAAACCGGTGACGACCCGGCCGAGGCGGCTGCCAGCGCGGCGCGGGAGGAACGGGAGTCCCTGCTCGCGGAGGCCTCGGAACTGCTGCAGGCGCAGATCGGCATGGACTCGGTCAAGGAGCAGGTCGACCGGCTCAAATCTGGTGTCCTGATGGACCAGGTGCGCGCCAAGCGCGGGCTGGCCGTTGACTCGCGGTCGCAGCACCTGATCTTCTCCGGCCCGCCTGGCACCGGTAAGACGACCATCGCACGCGTTATCGCCAAGATCTTCGCCGGTCTGGGGGTTGTCGAGAACGCCGACGTGGTCGAGGTGTCGCGCAACGATATGGTCGGTACCCATCTCGGCCACACCGCGCCGAAGACTAATGCGCTGATCGACTCCGCGCTGGGCGGTGTGCTGTTCATCGACGAGGCGTACACCCTGATCCAGGAAGGTCTTTCCGGCGGTGACGCTTTCGGTAAGGAAGCGGTGGACACCCTGCTGGCCAGGATGGAGAACGACCGGGACAAGCTGGTCGTGATCATCGCCGGGTACGAGGACCAGATCGACCGGTTCCTCCAGTCCAACGACGGTCTCAACTCGCGATTCACCAAGCGGATCCGGTTCGCCAGCTACGACGCGGACGAATTGGTGCAGATCGCCGATCACATTGCGGGCAAGAAGGATTCGATCCTGTCCGAACAGGCGCGCGAGGTACTGCGCATCCGCTGCGATGAGCTGGCGGCGCAAAGCAAGAACGGTCGGCGGTTGATCGACCTCGCGGGCAACGGCCGCTTCGTGCGCAACGTGGTCGAGGCCGCCGAAGCCGAGCGTGACTACCGCTTCACCAAGGATAACGCCGACATCGCCGCGATGACCGACGAGGAACTGATGACGATCGACGCCTTCGACGTCTCGGCGGCGCTGGAGGGTCTTGCGCCCAAGGCGCGAGCGTGACGCGTCCGACGGACCGATTCAGCTGTGCCGCGCGCCGTGCTTTGACCAGTGGCGGATCTCGCCCTGGCCAGATATCGCCGATGACGACGTCACCATCAGGTCTGGTGCGGTGGTTGTCCCAGTGGCGATCGCTGTTGGCCATGACGTAGTAGGGCTCAGGTTCGGCCGTCCGACACCGCCAGTTGGAACTTCCCAGGATTGGGAAGTATTTCCGTATTCGCGTCCTGACCGGTGGATATGGTGTGACGACAGGTCGGCGGAAGGAAATGAAACCGGTGGCGCGCTTCCGGGTCGTGACCAAACACCAGATATCTGGTTGGCGCTTTCTGCTGCGTCGGATCGAACACGCGCTGGTCCGCCGGGATGCCTCGATGATCGACGATCCGCAGCGCGGCCGGTCCACAGCACTGTCCATCGGTATCGCTGTCGCCTGTGTGATCATCGCCGGCGCGGCGGTGCTGGCGTTCTTCAAACCTGCCAAGAAGGTGGGGGATTCGAACATCGTGGCGGAGAAAGACACCGGTGCGCTGTTCGTGCGTCTCAACAATCGGCTGTACCCGGCGCTGAATCTGACCTCGGCGCGCCTCATCGTCGGTTCCGCGGATAATCCGGTGCAAGTCTCGCGGGACGAGCTGTCGAAATATCCGCGTGGGCCGTGGGTCGGCATTCCCGGTGCGCCGGGCAGCATCGTCGACAGCAGTGCGAAGGACTCTTCGTGGACGGTGTGCGACACCGCGAAGATCGGCGCGGCCGCGCCGGTGAACCCGGCGACCGGATTGCCGACGATCAGTCGTTCCGCCGTGCGCACCACCGCGATCGGCGGCCCCCTCACTGTCGATGGAGACGCCATTCGCCAATTGGCCGACGGTGAGGCGCGATTGCTGCGCGACGACGCTACGACGTGGTTGGTCTATGCCGACAGCGAGAAAGGCGTCGTTCGTGCCGGGATCGACCTGTCGAACACCGCGGTCGCGTTGGCATTGGGCATAGATTCCACCGCTCCGGTAACCGCCGCCTCCAAAGGTCTGGTCAACGCGATTCCGGAGGTGCCGCCACTGCGGGTGCCTGATGTTCCCGGATCCGGGAACGTGATCACCCTGAACTCTGGGTTCACCACACCGATCGGGTCGGTGCTCACCGTGTCCGCCCCGGACCAGGGGGCTGCGTATTACCTCGTCTCGGAGACCGGGGTCGTCCGGGTCAGCCCGGTGCTGGCGGCGATGATCCGCAACGCCGACGCACGTGGTGCGGTATCCACCCGAGCTGTCGGCCCGAATGTGATCGCGTCCAATCTGCGGCCGGGCTCGTGGCCGGGTACGGCGACCTATCCGACCCGGCCCGTCCGGATCGTCGATCCCGAACGGTACGGAGTGACCTGCTACAACTGGTCGCGCGGCGGAAACGACCCGAACGCCGCGACCGAGCTCCTGGTCGGCAGGCAGTTGCCGCTGACGCAGGAGGAGCAGGGACTTGCCGTAGACCTGGTGACCGCGTCCTCGTCGCGCGGCACCACAGCCGACGCGGCATTCATGCCGAGGGACACCGGACGTTTCGTACAGGTGACCGGCACCGAACCGGGATCGCCGCTGCGGGAATCGCTGTACTGGGTCTCCGACAGCGGCGTGCGCTACGGCATTGCCGTCGGCGAGAACCACGGCGCCAACGACCCGACGCTGACCTCACTGGCGCTGCGGACCCCGGCGCCGGCGCCGTGGAACATCATCTCGCTGTTCGCGGTCGGCCCCGTACTGTCCCAGAAGGATGCCCGCCTGCAGCACGACGGCATCCCGACCAACAAGACCGTCGCCGTATTGGGCGGTGGGTCATGACAACTACCCGCCGATTCGTGCGGCCCGCTCGGACGGTGCGCGGCCCCAAAGCCCCTGCCGTGACAGAACTACGATTGCAGCCGCCAACCGAGCTGCCCAAGCCGGTCCCGCCGTCGCGGTTGCGGATGATCATGCCCGTGGTCATGGTGGCGGCCATGGCCGGGATGATGGTCATGATGTTCCGCGGCGGCGGTGCCATGTCGCCGATGATGATGATGTTCCCGATCATGATGCTCGTGTCGATGGGCGGCATGATGGGCGGCGCGATCGGTGGCAACAGCGGCGGAGCGGCGGGCCTCAACGAAGAGCGCAAAGACTACCTGCGCAGCATCACGGACAATCGCAAGACGGTGCACGGGGCGGAAGCGGAACTGTACACCTTCCTGCGCTACACGCATCCTGGCCCCGACGAGATCGCTCGGCTGATCGGCGGCAAGCGGATGTGGGAGGTGCAGGTCGCCAGTCCGCAGTTCCTGCGCGTGCGGGTCGGCCGTGGGCGCATCGCCAACCAGGTGCGCGTGATCGTGCCGGAGGCCGCACCGACCTCCGATCTCGATCCGGTCGGCGTCGTCGAGCTGACGCGGTTCGCGAAGGCCTACTCCACGGTGGGCGGCATGCCCGTCGCGATCAATCTGCTGTCGGCGCCGCAGGTCGGCATCGACGGCGACGCGCAACTGGTATCCGGGCTGATCCGCGCGATGATCGCCGAGATCGCGGTGCTGCACGGGCCGGACCAGGTGGCGGTCGCCGCGGTACTGTCGAACCCGGATGCTCCGGAATGGTCCTGGCTGAAATGGCTGCCGCATACTCAGCATCCGAACGAGACCGACGCGATCGGATCGAGCCGGATGGTCTACCGCACGGTCGCCGAGTTGCGGACGAAAGTGCTCGCCGGGCTCAATCGCGGGCCGTTCTCCGCCAATTCGCAGCCCACGTTGGATCGCACACACTATCTGCTGATCGTCGACGTGGGGGGGCCGGCGAGTGACCGCGATATCTCCGGCATCGACGGCTGCACCTGGCTGCGACTCGGTGCCACGGAGCAGAATTTGCCGCGGGCGCTGCGGTTCACCGTGACCGAGGATCGGTCGCTGAACGAGGTGAGCACGCGCGGGCTGCGCCGGGTCGGCGTCGTCGACACGCTCTCGGTCTCCGCGATGACGGCGATGGCGCGGAACCTCTCGCCCTACCGGCTGTCCACGGTGGTGGAGGCGGTGGCCGCCGAGCAGGCCAGTGGGGGCACCTCATGGGAGGAGATGGTCGACGTCGCCGACCCCGGCGCCATCCGCATCGAGCAGGCCTGGATCCCGCGCCGCGACGAGGACCGGGCACGGTTGAACATTCCCTTCGCCCACGATCCGGCCGGCGGCGTCGTCTACCTCGATATCAAGGAATCGGCCGAAGAGGGTATGGGCCCGCACGGCATGTGCATCGGTGCCACCGGATCGGGCAAGTCGGAGTTCCTGCGGACCCTGGTGCTTTCCGCGGTCGCGACGCATTCGCCCGACACGCTGAATCTGCTGCTCGTCGACTTCAAGGGTGGTGCCACGTTCCTCGGTTTCGACCGGCTGTCCCACGTGACGGCCGTCGTGACGAACATGGAGGAAGAGGCCGATCTGGTTACCCGTATGGAAGACGTGATCAACGGCGAAATGGCGCGGCGGCAGCGGATTCTGCGCGACGCGGGCAACTTCGCCAGCGTCGCCGACTACGAGCGGGCCAGGGAACAGGGGGCGAACCTGCGACCGTTGCCCACCCTGCTGATCATTCTCGACGAGTTCGCCGAACTGCTCGAGCAATACCCGAACTTCTCGAAACTGTTCGTAGCCATCGGCCGACTCGGCCGATCATTGCGGATCCACCTGTTGCTGGCGTCGCAGAAGGTGCCTGCCAACCGGATGGGCGAGCTGGAAGCGCACCTGTCATATCGAATCGCGTTGCGCACCAACCAGACCAGCGACTCGCGCGATGCGATCGGCACCGCTGACGCCTACCACCTGCCGAAGAAACCGGGTGCGGGTTACCTGCGGGTCGGCTCGGGCGACCTGCAGCGGTTCCAGGCCGCCTACGTGGGTGAACGGTATACGCCGCCCGCGCAGGTGTCGGCGGCCTCTGCGCAACGCGCGCGGCGGCCTGGTGGCGGGTACCGGCCGCCACAGCGGTTCACCACGGGCAATATCGTCGACACACGGCCTGTGGTGGTCGAGCCGGTGACGGTCGAAGACACGCACGAGACGGTCGACGGAGAGTCGATCACGGTAATGGAATCGGTGTTGCAGCAGCTAGCCCGTCATGGCCAGCCGGCTCATCGTATGTGGCTGCCTCCCTTGACCACTCCTCCTACACTCGACCGGATGGTTCCCGCGGTGCCGCAGGGGGCATTGCAGATGCCGTTGGCGCTGGTCGACAAGCCCCGTCAGCAGCGCCAGGACGTATGGTCTGTCGATATGTCCGGCGCCGGCGGGCACATGGCCATCGTCGGCGGTACGCAGTCCGGCAAATCGACCGCGCTGCAAACTCTCATACTGTCCGCGGCGATGACCCACACCCCCGAACAGGTCCAGTTCTACTGCCTGGACTTCTCCGGCGGAGGGTTGTCGGCGTTGGCGAACCTGCCGCACGTGGGATCGGTCGCCGCGGCCCGCGACGGCGACCGTATTCGGCGCACCATCGCATTGATCACGAACTTGCTCGAGAGCCGCCAGTCGATGTTCACCGAATTCGGTATCGACACCACTCGGAAGTTTCGCACTCTGCGCAACACGGGCCAGGCGCCATGGCTGGACCGTGATCCCTATGGCGATGTCTTCCTGGTCATCGATGGCTGGGATATCGGTTTCGGCACGAATGGTCCGTATTACGACGAGTACACCCCGGTGATGGAATCGATCGCCCTCCAAGGGCTGAACTACGGCATCCACTTGGTGCTCACCAGTTCACGTTGGATCGCGATCCGGCCCGCGATCAAGGACCTTGTGCAAACCCGCGTCGAGATGCGTTTGGGTGACCTGGCCGATACGTCGTTCAGCGCGCATCGCGCTGTGGTCGCGGCCATTCCCGCCAACCGACCCGGTCGCTGTATCTCGACCGATGGTCTGCACATGCTCACATCCTTGCCTCGCATGGATGGTGTGGGCGATGCCGATTCCGCCGCGGACGGCCTCGCAGCCGCGATCGCCGAAGTCGACCAACGCTATCCCGGCCGGCGAGCGCCGCAGGTGAAACTGCTGCCACCGCAAATCGGCCTCGACGAGGTTCGAAGGGATCTACCTGCGCCGCAGACGTTGGCCCAGCGACTCGTCGTGCCATTCGGTGTCCGAGAATCCGATCTCAACCCCGCCGTGATCGACTTCGGAGTGTCGACACATTTCATCGTGCTCGGCTCGTCGGGATCGGGGAAGTCGACAACATTGGCCGCACTGCTGGAATCCATTCGGCGCCAATACGATGCCTCGCAAGCGCGCGTCCTGCTGATCGATTACCGCCGCAGGCATCTGGAGACCGTGCCGGGAGACATGCTCATCGGGCATGTGACGAACGAACGGGACGTGCGCGACGCACTGCCGCCGCTGGTCGAGAAGATGCAGTCCAGACGCCCACCCGACAATGTGACCACCCGTCAGCTCGCGGAGCGTTCCTGGTGGAGCGGCCCCGAGGTCTTCGTGGTGATCGATGACTATCACATGGTTGCGCAGCGTGGCTCGATGAACCCGCTGGAACCGCTGAAGGAAATCCTCGTCGACGGCCGTGATACCGGCCTGCACGTGATCGTGGCGCGCAACATCGCGCAGGCCGACACCGCGCTCTACGACAACGTGATCGGCCAGATGAAGAACCTGAACTCCTCAGGCCTGATCATGGATGGCTCGAAGCTCGACGGCGTGCTGATAGGCGACGTGCGGCCGACCAAGCAGCCTCCGGGGCGGGGCATCTTCGTGGAGCCGATGAGCTCCCGCAGAGATCTCGTACAGGTGGCCTGGGTGCCTCAGCAGCTCTGATCTCTGCGACAACTCCCAATGTTGGGAATGATTTACCGTTTCCATTAAGTACCGCTCGATCCGAGATGGTAGTTCACGCTCGATTGGAGTTTCACCATGGCACTCCCCACCGCTGTCTCTCCAGAACATCTGCAAGCCACCAGCGCGCAAATGTGCGTCAATCAGGCCACCATCACTTCCGTAGTAGTCGGTGCGGCACCTGCCACCTGTCCGCTACCGGCAGCCTTCGACGACGCGAGCTGCATCGCGGCGGAAAAATTCAACGAGTATTCGGTTACCAAGTTCTTGAACGGCACGGCGGTCGGCCTGACTAACCTGCTCAGCGGCGCGGATCTGCTGGTGCCCGTCAGTGCGGAGTATCTGACTACCGACATCGCCGACGGAAGCGTGGTCCGGGCCTGCCAGCCTCTCTGAGGGAAGGCGCCCAGCGGTCATTGAGAGGAGGCTGCCGTGTTCTACGCAGCGTATCCACCCGAGGTGAACTCGGCGAGGCTGACCTTTGGGCTGGGTCCCGGTCCGATGGTCGCGGCCGCGGCCGGGTACGCGGCTATCGGCGACGGCTTGTTGGCGGCGGCGACGGCTGCTGAGGGCCAGACCACGGCGATGGGCATCGAGTGGCAGGGCGACTCGGCGAACCAGGCGCAGTTGGCATTTCGCAAACATGCCAGTTGGCTGCGTGAACAGGGAACCATAGCGATGGCTGTCGCGCAGCACGCGCTCGTCCAGGCAGAGGCGTACACCAGTGCGCTGGGCAAGATGCCGCCGTTACCGGCGATCCTGGCAAACAGGGCTCTGACCGCGACCTTGGTGGCAAGCAACAGCATGGGTCAGAACACGCCGATGATCGCTGTCAATGAAATGGTCTACATGGTCATGTGGGCGCAGGCCGCCGGGACGATGTACCAGTATCACGCGGAGACGTTGGCGAATACGGCAAGTCTTCCGCCACCGCCGCCCGCACCGGAGATCGTCGGTCCATCGCCGACGGGTCCCGGCCCGGGCTTCAAATCAAGTCCTGACGTAAGCTCTGTCGGCCACACCGATCCGACCGGTCCTACAGTGACCCAGAACAATCCGGTGCAACACGACAACAGTGTTACGCAGGACACCAGCAATACAACCGGTGACAACACGACCGATACGCCGACGCAGCCCGACCAGCCACCGGCCGACTCCGTCGGCAACACGCCACCGGAGGTACAGGAGCCCGTCTCCGATCCTATGCAGGGATTGACGGATGCGCCTTATGGCTCGGAGGGGCTGATCGATGGGACGGCGCAAGATGCCGGTTTCTTCGGAACGTCGGCGAGTTCTTCCACCTTGGTGGGCTTGAACGGTGGTGCGGGTGCCGCGCTCGCGATCGGTCTGCAGCGCGGTGGGCTTGGTTCCATACCCGGGGGCTCGACCGGCTTCCGGATGCCGACGAACTGGTCGCTCGGCAAGGGAACTGCATTCGGGGCTTCGCTGAACAACAACGCGACAGCCGCATCCCCGGCGCGCAAAGGTCCGCCGCGTGGTGCGATCGCGCCGAAGACGGGACGTCGTCGCCGGGACGACGAGAAATCCACAAAGCCGGCGGCCGTATTCGTCCCCGGAGAACCTCAGGAGGTGCCGGTTCTGGAGAAACCCCCGGTAATCGGTGTGATCGAGTATGTCGATGAGCCTGAACCGCGTCTCGACGATTCCGACGCACAACTTGCAAACATCCTCGGCGAAACCGACCGAGGCAAAATCAACGCCTCATAGCGAGAGGGAAAGAAATGGGTACTCCCAGCTACACCGGTGATCCCGCGGAAATCAACGCGGCCGCCAAGAAGTTCTTCATGCACGCTGACACGTTCAAGAATCACATGGGGATACTGGAGGGCATCAAGCAGGAGTATGCCCCTGCGGTTCAGGGGTCTACCGGCACCGCCATCCAAACTGCGATGCAGGGAGCTCTCGACAAAGGGAACAAGCTGCACCAGACCTTCATGCAGATCGTCGATGCTCTGAATTCGTCGGGCGCGAGTTTTGACGCCCAGGATCAAGAGGGCGCGGCGAACGTCAACAAATACAATATGAATTTCTGATTCAATAGTTCACGATTTGAACTTTGTCTGAAAGGTTGATCCAAAATGGCTTTGGTAAACAAATACAATGAGGTCGAAGGCCTGGTTGTTCGTACCGACAAGGTGCTCAGTGATATGACTGTCGACGCGGGAGAGCGGACGACGCTGGTCAATCTGGTTGCCGAGAACTTCCAAGGCGCCGCGGGTACCGATAACTACGACCTGCAACAGCGCGTCGGAAGGCTGATCGACGAGTACAACACGCAGCTGACGGCACTGAAGGGCGCAACAAAGGAAGTATCTGGAATCGACGGTATGTTCCGCGCGGTCGACGTAGGCCAGGGCATGAGGTTCCAGCAGATCGGAACCTAAGAGATCTAGATACTCCGTGGTTCGACTCGCAGTTCCGGAATCGGTGTGACATGGAAGCCGATCCGGTTGTGGTCAATCTGAACGTGGACGCGGCGTTGGTGCTGCAGTCCATGGTCGGCATCGATTCCTACCCTCCGGTATTGGCGTTGATGCCGAATATCTACAATGAGGCCGACCAGGCTCGGGTACATGCTGTCGTCCTCGACGAGCTCGTTCGTGCGGGCGTAGTCGAGGACGACCGCGTGCATCCTACAATCGCACATTGGCTGGAATGTCTGTACCGGCCGGATATGGAACTGGTCGCACGCATAGTGGACACCGGTCACGATGGTGAGCCGCAGGCGATGCTGCGATTGTCGTTTGTGCGCTGTGGTGCTACTCACGTGCTGGCGGTGCGTTGTGACGACGAAGTCATCGTCCAGTCGGTGTTCCAGCAAGGGGAAGACCTGCATACCGTGACGGCGGCCATGGCCGCGGCGTTAGGGCCTTGTCCGGCACTGCAGTTCGCGCCACTGACCGCGACACTGGAGCAATTCAAGGAGGTTCCGTCCGACCAAGATGAGCGGCGACAGGCGTTGTTGGAGTTGGGCGCACAGCCGCACACCGCCGGTGTGCTGAGCCGGGTGCTCGACGAGGTGGTGCGTCGCGCTGAGATCCTCGTGATCGAGCATCACGACGGAAGCTCGGCGGAGCCGGAGGTGTGTGTGAGCGTGCTGGACACGCCTTCGGGGCGACTCATCGTCACTCCGAGCAAGGCGATGGACGGGGAAATCTGGTCGACGTACGCCCCAGGCGACGACGTGGCCCTGCGGTCGGGTATCGGGGCGCTTATCGATTTGCTGCCCGGCCGAAGTTGGTTCGATACCAGTAGAATTCACTGAAACGTCGGACCGTGGTTGTCGAGAGGACGACGAAATGAACCGAGCACCGAGCACCAACGGTCATTCGACCGAGGCCGTGCGGGCTCGTGGCGGCTACGACGCGTACTTCGCACAGACCGGCGAGCTGACCGACGCATCCGTCGCGCCGGAGCCCGCCCCCGAAGGCCGCCAGAATGCCGACACGTTCACTCACGTCGATCCCGTGGTTGGCGCGCCACGCGAGCCGCAGGCGCCTCCCGCGCCGGAATCCGGCCACCGCCCGAGGTCGGGCGTCGTGGGGCCACCACCGGGTGGCGCCAGTGCGCTTCCGCCGCAAGTGAACGCGCAGTCGAGGGACTATTCCGACGCACGGCCGACCGCGGCACCGACACAACCGGCTCCCCCACAACACACGGCCCAGCAACCTACTGTTCAGCAGCAGCCGACCCAGCAGTACCAGGCATCACAGCAGGCCGAGCAGTCCCCCGAGCAGCCATCGCAGGCTGTCGCGCACACGGACTCGGCGTCGGCGAATCAGGACTGGCAGTCCGGATCGGCAACGCCGTGGGTCCCCGAGCGTATCGACCGCTCGGCCTATGACCAGACGCCGCGGATCGAAGTGTTGCCCGCCGCGCTCAGCTCGATCGATCTGCTCGCCGACATCTCGGCCGCCCGTCGCGCCCAGCTGCGCTCCAACTCGGGCGTACGCGGCGCGTTGAACAAGGTCGGCTTCAACCTGGGACTCTCCCCGGCCGAGCAGCGCGCCGAGGACCGCCGCAACCGCATCCGGCGGCAGCTCACCTCGACCTATCAGATCGCGGTGGTGAGCGTGAAGGGCGGCGTCGGCCGCACTACCACCGCGGCGACGCTCGGTTCGACCTTCGCCAGTCTGCGTCCGGACCGGGTGGTCGCCATCGACGCGAACCCGGACTTCGGCGATCTCGCCACCCGCACCAGCAGGCACCCGTATGGGCTCACCTTGCGCGACCTGGCGTTGTCGCAGAACCTGGACGCATTCTCCGCGGTGCAGTCGTTTACCTCGATCAATTCGGCCGACCTCGCCGTGATCGCCTCGCCGTGGAGTACCGAGGCCACCGAAGCGCTGTCCGGCCGCGAGTACGCCACCGCCGTCGAGGTGCTGCGCCGCCACTACAACCTGCTGATGGTCGACTGCGGGACCGGTGTGCTCGATTCCGCGACCGCGACCGTTCTGCAGACCAGCGACGCCGTCGTCGTGGTTACCCCGGCCACCGTCGGTGGCGTGACCGGCGCCGTGGCCACGCTCAACTGGCTCAGTGCGCACGGCTTGCAGCACCTGATCGCGAAGTCGATCGTCTCGATCGTGCACCACCAGCCCGTGAAGCCGACCGTCGACGTCGACGCCATCGAGAAGCTGTTCGCGACCGCCCAGCGCCCGACGACCGTGCTGCCTTACGACGCCCACTTGGCCGAAGGAGGAGAGATCGACCTGCGGTTGCTCGAGAAAGAGTCGCTGCTCGCGTTCGAGGAACTGGCCGCCTGGCTGGCGGACGGGTTCCCCGGGTACCTGACCGGCGGCGCCGAAAACTCCGGTGACCGCGGAGGGTGGCGATGAGCACTGCCGTCGCGCCCGCGCCTGCCGGGACGCAGCCATCGGCGGAGGTCGCACGGGCCCGGATCGCCGTGATGATCTCCACCTACCAGGTCGATGTGGTGGTGCCGACCAAGTTCACCATCGAGACATTCATCGACGATCTGCTGGTCGTGCTGGCCTCGGCGATCGATGACGAGAGCGTCGACTTCACCCCACCACAGGGTCAGTGGAGTTTGGCCCGTCCCGGCGAGCCGCCGATCCCGCGCTGGCGCAGTCTCGGCGACCACGATGTCACCGACGGCACGGTGCTGATGCTGTCGGTGGTCGAATCGGCGGAGGTGTTCACGCCGGTAGTCGAGGACATCACCGACGCGCTGGCCCTGATCAACGAGCGCGAGTTCGCGGAGTTCGACGCGAACACCGCCGCGGTCGTCGGCCTCACCGCCTTGGGCGTGGGGGCCTCGGCGGTGGCCGCGATGCTGTCATGGTCGTGGACCCGGACCGGTTCGGTCTTGTGGTGTGGATTGCCCACCCTGCTGCTCGGCCTGCTCTGCTGGGCAGCTGCCGCGGCGACCCGGCGCCGCGGCGCCACGGCAAAGGTGTGCCTCGGCTTGTCGTTGTCGGCGACTCCGCTGCTGTTCGCCGGTGGCGCGATGCTGGTGCCGCCCGCCTACGACCAGCCGGGTCCATTCGCCGCGGCCAATCTGGCGGCGGGAGCGGTGGTGGCCGCAGTCGCCGCCGCCACCATGATGCGGCTGAGCGGACTCGGGATCGCGACCCTGATGGCGGTGACGGTGCTCGGCGTCGCAGTGACCGGCGCGGCCCTGCCGCTGACGTATCTCGATCTGTCGCTGGGGCAGGTGGCGGGCGGCGTGGTGTTCGTCGGGATCGTGCTGCTGACCGCCGCGCCGCGCTTGGCCGTGGTTATCGCGCGGATCCGGCCGCCGGATCTGCCCGACCCCGGCACCGAGGTCGCACCGACGACGCTGACCGACATCTTCGACGCCGAGACCGTGCGCGAGGACCACGAGCACACCGAGGACAGCGAACGGCAGCGCCGCAGCAACGAGGTCGGCATCGAGGGCCGGGCACGGCTGGCGGTGACCAGCCTGCGCGGACTGATCGCCGCGATCTCGGCCTTGCTTTCGGTCTCCGCTGTGATCACGGCCGCGGTCAGTCCCGGGGGCATCCGCGAGATCGTCATGTGCGCGGCCATCGCAGGCCTCCTTGCGATGCGGTCGCGTTGGCATCCGGACCGCGTCCAGGCGATCGCGCTGATCACCGCCGCCGCCGTCACGGCGTGCGGCGTCAGTTTCGTCTTGGTCGGGGCGTATCAGAGCCCGGCCGCGGATCTGACGGTCGGAGTGGTGGTCACTCTCGCGGCGTGTGCCGCATGCGTCGCGGCGATCCGCTTACCGGGCAAGCGATTGTCGCCCGTGACCCGCCGTGTCATCGATCTGGTGGAGTATGTGCTCATCCTGGTGGTTCCGGTGATCGCCTTCTGGATAATGGGCGTCTACACCGCTATGCGAGGAATCTGATGAAGGTCGGCAGCGTTGCCGTCGCGGTCCTCGCCGGGGTACTGCTTGCCATCACCGCCGCGCCCGCGGGTGCGCTGGAGCCGCCGCAAGTGGTGGTCGGCTCACCGCCGCAGGACGACCCGCCGGGACCGGAACTCCCGACGAAGCAGGACAAGGGATGCCTCGCCGCGGGCGTGCTGCCCGAGAGCGATCTAACCCGCACTCCGCCGCCGGAACTGGCGCTGGACCTGCGGCGCGCCCGCGCGCTGAGCCGGGGTGGCGGCGTCACCGTCGCAGTCATCGACACGGGCGTGCAGCCCAGCCCGCGGCTACCCAATCTCGTCGGCGGCGGCGACTACGTCGCGGCTGGCGGCGACGGACTGTCCGACTGCGATGCGCACGGCACGCTGGTGGCCGGAATCATCGGCGCGGCATCCGACCCCACCGACGGATTCGCCGGCGTCGCTCCCGACGCGCGCATCATCTCGCTTCGCACCCGCTCCGGCGCGTTCAGCCCCGAACGGCCGAACTCCGATCCCACCCAGCAGATCGCCGTCGATATCCGCACGATGGCGCGGGCGATCACCCGCGCGGCGAACCAGGGTGCCGGGGTGATCACGGTCTCGCTGCCGATCTGCGTGCCCGCGGACTCGCGGCTGGACCAGTCCATGCTGTCGGCGGCCATCGGACACGCCGTACACGTCCGTGGCGCGCTCATCGTCGCGGGTGCGGGCAACACCGCGGGCACCGCGAACTGCGCACAGAACCCCGACATCGACCCGACCCGGCCCGCCGACGCGCGGAATTGGCGTGATGTGAAGACGATTTCGACGCCGGGTTGGTTCGGTGCCGATGTGCTCACGGTCGGATTCACCAGCGCGACCGGCGCACCGATGCCGGATTCGCTGACGGGACCGTGGGTTTCGGTGGCCGCGCCGGGGACCGGCATCGAGTCGCTCGGGCCCGGCGGAGGTGGTCTGATCAACGGCGTCGGGTCACCGGACAAACTGGTGCCGGTCGGCGGCGCGTCCTTCGCCGCGGCCTACGTCAGCGGGGTCGCCGCACTGTTGCGGTCGCGCTTCCCGAACGAGACCCCGGCCGAGATCGCCTCCCGGCTTCAGGCCAGCGCGCACGCTCCGGCCCGCGGCATCGACAACGCGGTCGGCGCGGGCATGATCGACCCGCTGGCCGCACTGAGCTACCGTACGCCGCCGCAGCAGCCGACCGGGCTGTTCCGTTCCTCGGAGCTGACCATGCCCGCGCCGCCGCGTGCGAAGGATCTGCGGCCCGCGGTCACTGCGACCATCGTCATCGTCGTCGCCGTGCTGCTCGGGCTCGGCGGGAGCCGTGCGAATGCCGTGATGCGGAGGCGGCGGTGAGCCTTCCGAGTATTCGGGTCGGGGGCGTCGAACGTGCTCCTTTCGCCGCGATCGTGTTCGTCGGCAGCCCGCTGCTGGTCGGTCTGTCGGCCAAGACGCCGTGGTGGGTGAGCGCGGTGGTTGTCACGTTCCTGGTCACGACCGTGACCGTGCGGGTGAACGGACGCACCAGCGCCCGTTGGCTGATCGACTGGGCGGAGTACCGATTCGGCCGTACCGCCAGGGCGAGCGAACGGGTGGCACGCGCCCGGATCCGGGACGTGGAGGTCGCGGCAGGTGTGTGCGGGATCAACGAGGCGGACACCACACTGGTCGCGATGATCCAGCTCGCCCCCAACCTCGATCTTCCTACGGTCATCGCGGAGCGGACCCTCTACACCGAGGACACCATTCCGGTCGACATGCTGCACCCGATGCTCGACCACTTCGGCATCGCCGTCGACATCGACATCGTGACGACCGGGCAGCGCGTCCGGTCGACCGGCAGCTACAGCATGCTGTACGACCAGCTGATCGGCTCCCATCCGGTGGTCGGCGACCGGCTGACCTGGCTGGTGGTGCGGCTGGACCAGGAACGCAACCTGGCCGCGCTGAGCAAGCGTGGCCCATGCGCGGTGGTCGCCCCCAAGGCGCTGGCCACCGCCGCGCACCGGATCGCGGGACGGCTACGTGAACGCGGAATCGCCGCGCACGCGCTTCCCGCGGCGGCTCTGCGGGACGCGACGCGGCTGCTGCACGCGGGGGTCGAGCTGACCGACCTGCGGGAGACCTGGAGCTGCCTGGAATCTTCGGTGCCCGGCCGCTGCGTCACCAGTTTCCTGATCGACTGGACGCGCCTGGACGGCGTCGGCCTGGATGACTGCTGGACCTGGAACCGCGGCCGCACCACGCTCGTGGTCAACCTGACCGACGACGTGGCGGGTCCGCGCGCGCTCGTGCGGTTCATCGGCCCGGCCGTGACCACCGCGCCGCCGGATTACCTGCGGCTGCTCGGCGGCAGCCAGTCGACGGCGCTGATGGCCTCGTTGCCTACCGGCAGCTCGGTGCGTGTCCTGCGTGGCGCCGAGTCCGGCTCTGACATCGCCCCCGACGACCTCGTCGCCGACCTGGCCATCGCCATCGGCCCCAACGGCCAGATCCTGGGCTCGATCAGCGGTCAGCCGCGGCACACCCTGGCGCTGCCGCTGTTCGACCCGGCACGGTACAACCCGCGCAGACGCACGATCGACGTGCACGCGATGCTGCCGGTCGCCCAGCAGATCGTACTGCGGGCGATGGTGGTCGGCGCGGATGTGGAGATCCACTCGGCGCGGCCGGACAGCTGGCGGCAGCTTGTCGCCGCGGTCGGCGACCCCCACTCGCTGCGCATGGCGGGCCACGGTACGGGGGGACCGGGTAGCGAGGGCGGCGCGGAGACTCCCGCGACCATTGCCGTCTTCGACCACCTGCCGCCGCGCGCGTCCAGCGCGCACACGACGGTCACCATCAGCGAGCCTGGCGGTCCGCGCAGGCGTTCGGTCGATCTCGCGATCAATCAGGTCAGCGCGACCGCGGTGGATGTGAGCATTCCGATGCGCACGGTCCGGGTTGACCTCATCGAGCCGAGAGGCGAAACACGTTATTTCGATTCCGTCGACGGCCCACCCGCGATTGGCGCGGGAGCCCCTGGTTCCACGGTTGCGCCGCCGCAACCTGGTGGCCGTCGCGTGAGCTGATGGGAGTGGTCGGTTAATGTCTATCACCGTGGTAGCGGACACCCATTCCGATGGCGGCGATCTCCCTCATCCGGACGCCGGGGACGCACTAACCCCGAGGCAGGCGGCAGCGGCGATATTTTCCAGCCGGCTGTCGGAGCTGATCGCGGAATCCGTCGTCTCGACCGAGGACGGATCGACGCGCTCGCTCACGCTGTACTCGCTGGCGCAGCATCTGGAACTGGCGTATCCGGACGTGCCGGTGTCGCAGTCCGGTTTGTACCGGCTCATCCACGGTGACGCGATCCCGCGGTTGGATCTGGTGATCGCACTGGCCCGGGTGTTCGATGTGCCGCCGGAGTATTTCGTGACCGAGGAAAAGAAGCGCTGACCGGACCGGCCAGCTGTTCTCTCCAGCGGGAATAGTGCTGGATCGGCGGGCGTCCCGGTCCGGATACGATCCGAATCATGCCCGACGAGGACCCGGGAGATGTATTTCTCCGTCATCGAGGTGTGGTCCTGGACGCGTTGCTGTCCGATCCGGTGTTCGGGCAGTCCAGCGTGGCGACGCGCGAGAATCCCGAGCAGCCGGAGTACAGCGCGGCCACGTTCGCTATTCCCGACCTCGACGAGGAGCCGGAAGTGTCCGCGCCACGGCGGCGCACCGGCGACGGCCCGCGGGCGAGCGAGCGAATCCTCGCTCTGCTGAACGGTCAGTCGCAGGACTCCACTCCCGCAATGGATTACGCGGCCGACTATTCCGCGGTCGCCGCTAAGGCGAACGCGCCCGCGGAGCCGGAGCCGGAACCGGAACGCCCCGCGTCTACCCCGGCGGACCGGCTCGCGCCTGCCAAGCAGATCGGGCGTGACGCCCTCACCCAGCTGCGTAAACCAAAGGTGGCGCTGGCTGTCGGCGCGGTTGTCGCGGTGCTGCTCGTGCTGCTGCTGATCACCACCGGAGGCCAGGAGAAGGACACGGCGCAGGATCAGCTCCTGGTCATCACCCCGCCGCCGACCTCGGCGGCACCCGCGACTTCGGCCGCTCCATCGGCGGGCTCTTTGATCCCGGTGAAGTCCGCGGATTCGAAATGCCCGCCGGGCAGCACGTCGGCGATGGACGCCTTCGGCGGACAATCGGGCAAGGCGTGGTCGTGCGTGCGCGCCTACAAGGTCGATGGCCAGGTCATGACGATCGATTTGGGTAAGACCTATCAGGTCGACTCGATCGGTATCATGCCCGGCTGGGACAACATAGGTACGGACGGAACCGACCAGTGGGCGAAATACCGCACGGTGAGCCGGGTTTCGTATCAGTTCGACGATGGGAACAAGTACACCCAACCGACGCTCGACCAGCGCACCTTGGTGGTAACCAAGATCGATCCGCCGGTGAGCACCTCGAAAATCGTGCTGACCGTGCTCGAATCCAAGGGTGATGCGTCGATCAACACCGTCGCGATCTCCTCGGTCGTCGTCACGGGGCGCTGACGTGTCGAGGCCACCCGAGCTGATCTGCCAGTACTGTGCGCACCGCAATACCGGTGCCGACTCCCGCTGCGGGCACTGTGGGGCGCCGTTGCGCGCTGTCGTGCACGCCGTGGAGTCCTTTGTCGAGCATGCACCCGCCAAGCTCGTCAAGGTCGCCGAAAAGATCGGTGCTGATGCGGAAAAGGTTGTGACTGGAGGGTATCCGCGCTGGCAGTGGCGCGCGCTCGGCGTGGCCATCCTGGTCCTGGTCGTGTTCGGTGTCGTCATCGCCCGGTCCTGTTCGATCGACCTGCCCTCGCTCTCCGGGGCCATGTCGGAGGAAGTCGTGCCGGAGCCGTTGCGGTCGGCGGCATCGTGTCAGCCAATGGATTCCGGTGGGCAGGGCGAGAAGTGCGTGATCGCCGCCAATCATCCGATGCTCTTCGGTGGCATCGCGGGCGGCAAGGACCTGACCTTCTATGCCGAGCGCGCGCAGCCGGATCGCTTGGCCGAGACGATCTCTCGCTGGCGTGCCGCGGGGGGAACGGCTCTTGTCGATGGCCCCGTCTACGCCGCGATCGGGCCGTCGGCAACCGTCTGGTACGCGGACGCCCGGGTGGGTCTGCGGTTGGAGACGGGGACGTTCGCCGGTAAGGCTGCCGCCCAGACCTTTCTCTCACGAGCGGGACTGGTCCGCTGACGGCACATCGTTGGCATTCTCTCGGCCGGAAAAATCCCTGATCCGGAAGCACATGATCGCTGTCCGGCGAGCGTAATTATTGTTACACTGTTGATTGTGCCGTTATCTAGCGGTACGTTATTTGAAGTACGAAAACGTACGAGCGCAGTTCTCGGGAAGGCAACGGATCGATGGCGGCAACCACCCAGCAGACGATGACACCACAGCGGTTCCGCAATGATCCGACCGATCTAGAGGCGGTCTACTTCCGGTGGATCCAGCCGGGTTCCTCGACCTCGGCGATCACGGATCGGGCCGAGCGGATTTTCCGGCAGCATCTCGAGCTGGCCGCCACCCGTGCGCCAGGGTCGGCGACCACCCGGGTCTACCGCCCGGAGGACAGCACCGAGCTGGGCGCCGCGATCCAGATCGTCAACGACGACATGCCGCTGCTGGTCGACTCGGTCACCGCTGCGCTGCGTCGGCTCGGTGCGACGGTCACCGAGGTGGTGCACCCGGTATTCGATGTCTCCCGCGACGCCGATGGCAAGTTGCTGACCATCGTGCACCGGGGCGGCGAAGCCGAACCGACCGGCGAGACCGACGGAAAGACGCTGCGCGAGTCGTGGATCCACGTGCAGCTGGGCGTCGGCCTGGCCGACGAGCTGGTGGATCGGATCGAGCGTGCGCTGCCGCCGCTGTTGGCCGACCTGCGTCAGGTCGCCGACGACACGCCGACCATGGTCGAGGTGCTGAACACCGTCGCCGACCAGCTCGACCAGGCCGCCAAATGGGCTGACGACGCCGAGATCCCCCAAACCTCCAACTTGCTGCGGTGGTTGTCCGACGGGCACTTCACTCCGCTCGGGTATGGCTACTATCACTTCCGTCGCTCCGCGCCGAGTGCGGACGCGGCTTTTGAGCCGTGGCAGCTGCCGGGCACCGGGCTCGGCGTGCTCAGCAACGGCGCCGTCGCGGATATCAGTGTGCCTGTGGTCGGTGCGAAGCGGACGGTCCTTCGCATGGCCAACGGTTCGGTGGACTCGCTGGTGCCGGGTTCGCGGGATCTGTACTTCATCAGCGTCGCCGATTATGGCGGCACCGATCCCAGTGGTCGCGCGTCCTGGGGCGACACCGTCGCCATGGTGAAGGGCGAGCACGTCTTCGTGGGTACCTTCACCGTCGCGGGTCTGCACGAGAACATCCTCGACATCCCGGTCATCTCGCGTCGCGTGCTGCAGGTCGTCGAATGGGCCGGCTTCGGGCTCGATTCGTTCTCCGGGCAGGCGATGCTGGAGATGATGCAGTCGTTCCCGCGGGTCGAGCTGTTCTCCACCGATGCGCGCAGGCTGTTCGAAACCGTCTCCGCGGTCATGAATCTGGGCCTGCGGCGGCAGGTGCGTCTGTTCATCCGGCGCGACGCGCGCAGCGACGCCATCTACTGCCTGGTCTATCTGCCGCGCGACCGCTACTCCACCGAAGTCCGTCTGCGCATGGGTGACATCTTGCGGGCCGAGTTCGACGCCGAGCAGATCGCCTATTCGGCGCGGGCCACCGAATCGGAACTGGCCGTCGTCTACTTCACCGTGCACCGCAAGCCCGGTGCGGAACCGGCCGACATCTCCGACGAGAACCGCGAGCGGATCCAGGAGCTGCTGCTGGCGACGACCTGGACCTGGGGCGACCGCCTGGTGGCCGAGGCCGCGGGCGCGTCCGATGTACCGCAGGCGCTGGCCACCGACTATGCGGCCGCGTTCCCGGCGAGCTACCAGCAGGAACACGAGCCCGCGCACGCGCTCTCCGATCTGCAGCGGCTCGAGCGGCTCGACGACGGTGCCATCGACACAAACCTGTACCGGCAGAGCGAATCCTCCTCGGTGGAATGGCGATTCACGCTATATGTCGCAGGAGAGGGGATCTCGCTGAGCCGCGTCCTTCCGGTATTGCAGAGTCTGGGTGTGGAAGTCGTCGACGAGCGGCCCTACCAGATCACGCTGCCGGATCGGCCGGATCGCTGGATCTACGACTTCGGACTGCGCGTTGCCGCTGCGCCGCTGCGCGACGCACTCGACGGCGAGCCCCCCGCGCACCTCGAGCACTCGGTGGAGCTCGAGTCGCTGCCGGAAACCAGTGTGCGCCGACGCTTCCCAGAGGCCGTGACCGCGATGTGGTTCGGCCGTGCCGAGGTCGACGGCCTCAACGAGCTGGTGTTGCGCGCCGGATTGCACTGGCGTCAGGTGGTGCTGCTGCGTGCCTACGCGAAATACCTACAGCAGGCCGGATTCGCCTACACCTTCGGCAACATCACCCGCGTGCTGCTGACCCATCCGGCTACCGCGAGGTCGTGCACCGAGCTGTTCGCCGCGCACTTCGATCCGGACGGTGTCGGCGCGGAGGCCGACACCAGGGCCGCGGCGCTTGCCGAGCGCGTGCAGACGGAGATCGACGCCGTCGTCAGCCTGGACACCGACCGGATTCTGCGCGCTCTGTTCGGCCTGATCGAGGCGACACTGCGCACCAACTACTACCGGCGCGACGACGAGGGCAACCCGCTGGACTACCTGTCGGTCAAGCTGAATCCGCATGCGATTGCGGAGTTGCCGAAGCCGAGGCCGCAGTTCGAGATTTTTGTGTACTCGCCCAAGGTGGAGGGTGTGCATCTGCGTTTCGGTTCGGTGGCGCGTGGTGGTTTGCGGTGGTCGGATCGGTTGGAGGATTTCCGGACCGAGGTTTTGGGTTTGGTGAAGGCGCAGGCGGTGAAGAACGCGGTGATCGTGCCGGTGGGTGCGAAGGGCGGGTTCGTGGTGAAGCAGCCGCCTGCGGCGACGGGTGATCCGGTGGCGGATCGTCAGGCGCTGGGTGCGGAGGGTGTGGCGTGCTATCGCACGTTCATTTCTGGTTTGCTGGATATCACCGACAATGTGGATCGTGTGTCCGGTGAGGTGCTGCCGCCGGCTCGGGTGGTGCGTCGTGATGGTGATGACACTTATTTGGTTGTTGCTGCGGATAAGGGGACTGCGACGTTCTCTGATATCGCGAACGATGTTGCGCAGAGTTACGGGTTCTGGCTTGGGGATGCGTTCGCTTCTGGTGGTTCCGCGGGGTATGACCACAAGGCGATGGGTATCACGGCCAAGGGTGCGTGGGAGAGTGTCAAGCGGCATTTCCGTGAGATGGAGATCGACACGCAGACGCAGGATTTCACTGTTGTCGGTGTGGGTGACATGAGTGGTGATGTGTTCGGTAACGGGATGTTGTTGTCGGAGCACATTCGTTTGGTGGCGGCGTTCGACCACCGCCACATCTTCCTCGACCCGGCTCCGGACGCGGTCCGTTCGTTCCAGGAACGTCAGCGTATGTTCGCGCTTCCGCGTTCCTCGTGGGCCGATTACGACACTTCGCTGATCAGCCCAGGCGGCGGTGTCTACGACCGTTCCGCCAAGGCGATTCCGGTGACCCCTGAGGTGCGCGCGGCACTCGACTTGGCGCCAGGGGTGGCTACGCTGTCGCCGCCGGAGATGATCAAGGCCATCCTCCTCGCCCCGGTCGACCTGTTCTGGAACGGTGGCATCGGCACTTATGTCAAGGCGAGCACCGAGACCAATGCCGATGTGGGTGACAAGTCCAACGACGCGGTACGAGTCAGCGCGAACCAATTGCGGGTCAAGGTGATCGGCGAGGGCGGTAACCTGGGCGCGACGGCGCTGGGCCGGATCGAGTTCTGCCGCAACGGCGGCCGGATGAATACCGACGCGCTGGACAACTCGGCGGGCGTGGACTGCTCCGACCACGAGGTCAACATCAAGATCCTGTTGGATGCCGTCGTCTCCGGCGGAGAGCTCGCTGTGGCCGACCGTAACCCGCTACTCGCCTCGATGACCGACGAGGTCGCCGAACTCGTGTTGCGCGACAACATCTCCCAGAACTTCCGACTGGGAATGTCGCGGGCCGACGCGGCGGGCATGTCGAGCGTGCACGCCAGGCTGATCAACGACCTCGAGGCACGCCGTGGGCTCGACCGCGAGCTCGAGGCGCTGCCGACGGGCGCGGAGCTGGCGCGACGTGCCGCCGATGGAGTCGGGCTCACCTCGCCCGAGCTGGCTAATCTCATGGCGCACGTGAAGCTTTCGCTGAAAGCCGATCTACTCGCCGGTGACCTGCTCGACAGCGTGGCGTTCGAGCCGGTGCTGCCCGCGTACTTCCCCGCGCCGCTGCGCGAGCGGTTCGCGTCCGCGATCGGCAGGCACCCGCTGCGGCGCGAGATCGTGGCCACGGTGGTGGTCAACGACATGGTCGACTACGGCGGAATCACCTATGCCTTCCGCCTCGCGGAGGAGGCCGGGGCCACCACCGACGACGCGGTACGCGCCTACACCGCGGCGGTCGAGATCTTCGATCTGCACGCACTCTGGCAGCGGATCAGGCAGACCCCCATGTCCACGGCGGCCCGCAACGAACTGGAACTGGAGACCAAGCGGACCCTCGACCGTGCGTCCCGGTGGCTGCTGTCCAACCGTCCACAACCGATTGCGATCGGCGCCGATATCGCCAGGTACCGGGACCGAGTGTGGGCCCTGGCTGGGCAGGTGCCCGCCCTGTTGACCGGCTATCTCGCCGACGACCTGGCCGAGCGCTCGCGCGGGTCGATCTCCCGCGGCGCGCCACGGGAGCTGGCTGAGGAGGCGTTCGGGCTGATCCACCGCTTCCCGCTGCTCGACGTGATCGACTTGGCGGAGATTGCCGAGCGTGATCCGTCGGAGGTCGCGGTGCTGTACTACGCGCTCAACGAGCACTTCCAGATCGAGCGGTTGCTGATTGCGGTCGGCAAGCTCGAGCGGGGCGGACGTTGGAGTGCGCTGGCGCGGCTCGCGGTCCGCGAGGATCTCTACGATTCGCTGCGGTCACTCACGCTCGACGTGCTCACCGCGACCGAACCTCAGGAGAGCACGGCGGAGAAGATCACGTACTGGGAGTCGACCAACCGGTCCCGGCTTGCTCGCGCCAGCGCGTCGCTGGCGCAGATTTTCGCCGTCGAGACCCAGGATCTGGCGTCGCTCTCGGTCGCGGCGCGACAGGTCCGCAGTATGGTGACCGGGGGTGAGTCGACCACGGTTGCACCGACGGTCGTCGGCTGAGTGTAAACCGGACGATGCCCGGAGGTTGGACGCGCTCGGCGTCAGCCTCCGGGCATCGGCGTTCCGCAGCTCCCGCAGAACTTGGCCGTCGCAGTCGATTCCGCGCCGCAGCCCGGGCAGTGCCGCGGTTGCGGCGCGAGCGGCGTTCCGCAGTTCATGCAGAACCGCGCACCTGGTGGATTTACGGCTTGGCAAGCGGCGCAGGGGGATTGCCCGGCATCGGCCGGGGCAGGCGGCAGTTGCGGTGTACTGGACTGGTTGCTTACGTGCTGTCCGATGGCATTCACACTCAGCGCGGCACCGAGAAATCCACCCTCGGCGCCGTGGCCGTGCGCGAACCCTTGGCCCGCGCCGAGCGCGAGCTCGCCCGCGGCATAGCGCTGGAAGTCACCGGTCAGGCGAATGTACTTGACGTCCTTGGCGAGTCGCTTCAGCCGGTCGGCGTCCTCCGGCGCCAGCGTGATGTCGAAGTTGCCCATCCGTGGGATACGCAGTCCGTATTCGTAGAGCGCGGTGTTCGTCTGACGTAGGACAGCGGCCTCGATCGGCTGCAATTGTGCCGAGAGTCCGAGCACCTGCCAGTCCCCGCGCGAAATACCCTGGGTGACAGCGATTTTCATGGACTTGAGCAGGAGATCGGCACACCAGCTCTGCACCCGTTCCTGTTCGGTGAGATCGGCGGTGCCCGCCAGCGAGGTGAGCAGTTCAGCCGGATCGCGGACGGCGAGCGCGAACTCGCCGAAGACGCGCAGGGTAATCACTTGCTCGCTGACCGGATCCAGGATGTCGGCCAGTCGCCCGCCGAACCGGACGCCGGGGACTTCCCGGGTGGCGACGAAATACAGCTCGGCACGATAGAAGTTCCCGCCGGTGACGGTGTCGACGAGCGCGCCGAGCACCGGCAGCTCATCGGCGTCGATACGATGCCGGCCGGGGCCCAGAGCGGCGACCACCCGCCCGGACTTGACGAACAGGGCGATCTCGTCGGCGTTGACGATCGCACGGCTGTAGCGGCGGATGTTGACATCCGGCCACTTGTAGACCATTTGGTTCTTGCGGTCCTCCGGGACCGCGATGAACTCCCGCTCGAACCACGCCATCTGCGCTCCATCAGCCGATTTTCACATTGAGCGTACCGATATCCAGTGGTCCGATCAACGAATGACTCGCGATCGCCGCTGCTCTGTGCCCTTTTCTCGCAATTTTTGATGTCCAGCTTGTTACAAGAGGCAAGTCACTATTGAACGTGCCGCTATATAACGGTACATTGGGCGAAGTTATGATCGCCGTCACCTGAAAGGCCATCCCCATGACCACAGTTCGACCTCCCTCGGAGCTGCCCGCGCCGGCGGGCACGCTCCACGAGGAGGACGCGGGGTACCACAAGTCCCTTCGCCCGCGTCAGCTGCAGATGATCGCGATCGGTGGCGCCATCGGCACCGGACTGTTCCTGGGCGCGGGTGGGCGTTTGGCCAGTGCCGGCCCCGGATTGTTCATCGTGTACGCCATCTGTGGCGTGTTCGTGTTCTTCATCCTGCGGGCGCTCGGTGAGCTGGTGCTGCATCGCCCCTCCTCGGGATCGTTCGTCTCCTACGCCCGTGAGTTCTACGGCGAGAAGCTGGCATTCGCGGTCGGGTGGATGTACTTCTTCCACTGGTGCATGACCGGGATCGTAGACATCACCGCCATCGCCACCTATGTCCATTTCTGGGGAGCTTTCGAGGCGATACCGCAGTGGCTGATCGCCCTGGTCGCACTGGCTCTGGTGGTGAGCGTCAACCTCATCTCGGTGAAGTGGTTCGGCGAGCTCGAGTTCTGGGCCGCGCTGATCAAGGTGGTCGCGCTCGTCGCATTCCTGATCATCGGCACGATCTTCCTCGCGGGCCGTTTCAAGGTCGATGGGCAGAGTACCGGGCCCAGCGTCATCGCCGACCACGGCGGCCTGTTCCCCAGCGGTATCCTCCCGCTCGTTCTGGTCACCACGGGTGTCGTCTTCGCTTATGCCGCAGTGGAATTGGTCGGTACGGCGGCCGGTGAGGCGGAGAACCCGGAGAAGATCATGCCGCGCGCGATCAACTCCGTGATCGCCCGGATCGCGCTGTTCTACGTGGGATCACTGGTGCTGCTCGGTCTGCTTCTGCCCTACACCGCCTTCAAGGAAGGTGAGAGCCCCTTCGTCACATTCTTCTCGCGGATCGGCGTGGATGGCGCAGGCTCTGTGATGAACCTCGTGGTGCTGACGGCGGCTTTCTCCAGTTTGAACGCCGGGCTCTACTCGACCGGCCGGATCCTGCGCTCGATGTCGATGAACGGCAGTGCGCCCACCATTGCGTCGCGAATGTCGAAGGGCGGTGTGCCTTACGTCGGCATCCTCGCTACCGGCGCGGTCGCGCTGATCGGCGTCGGCCTGAACGCTGTGGTGCCGGACAAAGCGTTCGAGATCGTGCTGAACATGTCGGCGCTCGGCACGATCGTCGCGTGGGCCGCGATCGTGGTCTGTCAGCTGCAGCTGTGGCGCTGGTCGCGCACCGGCCGCGCGGAACGTCCGTCCTTCCGGCTGATCGGCGCGCCCTACACGAGCTTCGCGACGCTGGCATTCCTCGTCACCGTGGTCGGTCTGATGGCCTTCAGTGACGACGAAGTGCAGCGGGGTGCGGTGATCGCCATGGTCGTGGTCGTGGTTCCGGCGCTGGTCGGCGGCTGGTTCCTGGCGCGTAAGCGGGTGCTGCGCGTCGCGGAGGTACGCCAGGGCGTCACCGGTCAGTTCCCGGTTCTGGCCGAGCGGCCGCCGCGGAAGAACACGGCGGGTGGCGAGACGGTGGTGATTCTCGACAAGCCCGACGAGGAGTGAGTCAGTCTCCGTCCCGGGCGCTACCGCCCGGGGCGGATAGCCTATTCCCAACGCTGGGAACAATACTAGCGCGCATCGACAGGTAGCGGACCAGAATGAAACCCCGATCGAACGGTGGGTCTGAGAGGTTCGTATGCCGGAGCACCCCAGCGCATCCGACCGTCCACTCGCACATCCGTGGGCGAATCGGCGAATGCGCGGCACCGAGGTGCCTCGGCGAAGTTCTCACCCATGGGCAACTCGGCTCCTGCTCAAGACCGAGATGCCCCCACGGCTGCCCAATCCGTGGTCGACGCCTCAATTTGCCGAGGGACAGCCGAAGCAGCATGCCGTCGCTGTCGAGTCGATGCCGAGCATCGTCGAACGTACGGCCGCCGCTGACATCGCCGCCATCGCCGCCACCACCTCTTCGGAACTCACTATCAGCACCGCCGAGTTGCTCGACGGCCTCGAATCGGATCCCGGTTCCGGCCGCAGCGGCCGGTCCCGACCGAGTGGGCGAAGGTTGGGTGATGGCCTCGTGTCCATGCCCAAGGTGAGCCCGCTCGATCCGCGTTCCGCGGTCATGCAGAGCCCGGAAATGCCGGAGCACAAACGGTTTTGCTGGAAGTGTCAGCAGCCGGTGGGCCGCACCACCGATGCTGGACCCGGCGTGGTGGAGGGCGAGTGCGGTCGGTGCGGATCGCCGTTCAACTTCCAGCCCTCGCTCCAGCCAGGGGAAATGGTCGCCGACCAGTACGAGGTGCAGGGCTGTCTGGCCCACGGCGGGCTCGGCTGGATCTATCTCGCCGTCGATCGCAATGTGAGCGACCGCTGGGTGGTGCTGAAGGGGCTGCAGAATCCGCTCGACTTCGAGGCCCATGTAGTCGCGCTCGCCGAACGCCAGTTCCTCTCCGAGGTGGCCTACCCCGGCATCGTCAAGATCCACAACTTCGTCAAGCACCAGTCCCGCCGCGACGTTCCCGACGGCTACATCGTCATGGAGTACGTCGGCGGCCGCTCACTGAAGAAAATGCTCGATCTGCGGGCACCGGAACGCATTCCAGTCTCGGAGGCGATCGCCTTCATGATGGAGATCCTTCCCGCGCTGGACTATCTGCACTCGTTCGGACTCGCCTACAACGACTTCAAGCCCGACAACATCATGGTCAGCGAGGACGAGGTCAAGCTGATCGATCTCGGCGCGGTCGCCGCCATGGAGTCCTACGGAAGCATCTACGGCACCCCCGGCTACCAGGCGCCCGAGATTACCGAGACCGGCCCGACAGTGGCCTCGGACATCTACTCCGTCGGCCGCACCCTAGCCGCACTGGTGTTGGACATGCCCAAGACCTCCGACGGCCACCAGCTGCCCGGGATTCCTTCGGCGGACGAGCAGCCGCTGCTCCTGCGCTATCCGTCGTTGGACCGGCTGTTGCGGCGGGCCACCGACCTGGATCCGCAGCGCCGCTTCCCGACCGCCTATTCGATGTATGGCCAGCTCGCGGGCGTTCTCCGGATGGTACTCGCCGCCGATACGGGCACGGAGCATCCCCAGGCTTCGCTCGAATTCGGTTCCATGCGTGGCGATTTCGGCATCGAGACGCTGATCGGACAGACCGACGGCATGGCCGACGGACGTCATCGGCTCCCCGCGCTGGATGCGCCGAGCGTCGTTGCGGCCCTGCCGGTTCCGTTGATCGACAGCGAGGATCCCAGCGCCGACCTGCTGTCCACCCTGCTGCACGGCGACCCGAGGCACGCCCTCGACGCGCTGCGCCGCACTGCGGACCGGATCGTCTCCGGAACGATCCGGGAGCCGGAGACCTTCGAGCTGGAGGGAACGCTGACGGCAGTCCGCGCGCATCTCGACCTGGGGGAGGTGGTGCCCGCGTGCGACCGGCTCGCCGACCTGCGACCGAGCTACGCCACCGACTGGCGCATCGAGTGGTACTCGGCCGTTGCCGCGCTGCTGGACGGCCAGTACGAGCGCGCCTACGAGTACTTCGATCTGGTGCACGGCATGCTGCCCGGTGAGATCGCGCCCGCCCTTGCGCTGGCGGCCACCGCGGAACTCACGCTGCAGCATCTCGGCCAGCCCGACGACGACAACCGCTGGCATCAGCTCGCCATGGAGTACTACCGGACGGTGTGGCGGACCAACCACGGCGTGGTGAGCGCGGCCTTCGGACTGGCCCGCAGGCTCGCGGCCGACGGCGCACTGCTCGAGGCCGTCGCCGTCCTGGACCAGGTGCCTGCGGCCTCGCGGTATCAGAGCGTGGCGCGGATGACCGGCTGTCTGCTGCTGGTCTCGCAGCCGATCCCGGAGACCACCGAGGCCGACCTCATCGAGGCGGCGGCGCGACTCGACGCCGCGCCGGACGAGCCGAGGGCGCTGCAACTACAGGTCATCGTGGTAGGTGCGGCGCTGGAGTGGGTGCGCGCCGGCGGGCAGTCGGCGGAATCCGAGGCGACCCTGCTCGGTTTCCCGGTCACCTCGCTGGGCTTGCAGCGCGGGCTCGAGTCCAGTCTGCGCGCGCTGGCCCGGATCGCGCCGCACCGCCTGCACCGGTATCGGCTCGTCGACCTGGCCAATCACGTGCGGCCGAAGTCCAGGTGGTGACCGGGCTCAGACCGTCCGTGCGGTGAGTATGAAAAGCGCTGGTGCGGCCAGGATAACGAGCAACCACAGCCAGTTGCCGGTGGTCAGAGCGAGGACTATCGCGAGGACCACGGCCGCCCCCGCCACCACCACGAGGCGTGGCAGTGGATTGGTCGGTGGCATCTCCGGTGCCTGCGGTGTGCTGCCTGGCAGGTCGGCGAACAGTTCGGCCAGCTGAGTCTTGCTGGTCGCCGCTGCGACGACCGCGCTGAGTTCGTCGAATTCGGTCAGGCTCAGTCTGCCCGCGCCGAGGTGTTGCGTCAGCTCGCGCATCGCTCGCTCGCGGTCCGCGATGCTGGCCGGGGGACCCGCAGATTCACCCATGTCGGAAGGATAGGCGTAGCGGCAAAAGCCGTGCACCACGTGAGTTTTCCAAGGGCGGGAAGATCGGCCTGCCCGCGCGGGCACGGCCGGACGCCGCGGTGCCTTGTCTGAATGAATCGCCGCGGATCACGTAGAGTTTGCTGATTCGTCGCCGGCCGTCCGTCGGCCACCAAAACGCCCGCGCACCGGCCATCCGTTCGTGTTGCGATGTGGTTTCCTTGAGGTATGACTGCGGGCGTGGAGTACACGATCGACGAGCTGGCGCGGGAGGCCGGTACGACCGTGCGCAGCCTGCGGGTTTACCACGAGCGTGGCGTGCTGCCGCCGCCTCAGGTCAAGGGGCGTACCGGCTTCTACAGTGCCGACCATTTGAACCGGGTGCGGACCATCAGCAGGCTGCTCGATCGGGGGATCAAAATCAATGGCATCAAGGAATTGCTCAAAGCCTGGGATCGCGGTGACGACCTGGGTGACATTCTCGGCGTCGTCGAGCCCGACCTGGCCGAGACGACCGTTCTGGCTGCCGGAGACATGATCGCGGCGACCGAACTCGCCGAGCGCTACCGCGAAGTGCCCAACGGTCTCGCGAGGGTCGTCGCGGCGGGGCTGTACGAGCCGGTGGACGCGGCGACCTATCGGATCGCGGATCGTCGGCTGGTGCACAGCCTCGATCGCATCGTGGACGCCGGTATCCCGGCCGACGAGGTGCTCGGCGAACTGGAGAAGCTGCGCGCTGACGCCGATCGCATCGCCCGCCGTTTCGTCGACCTCTTCCGCCGCACCGCCTTGGCGTCGTTCCAGGAATCCGACCGAGGCCCGGTAGAGGTCGCCGAGCTAGCGGAACAGCTGACGGCGACGCGCGCGGTCCCCGGCGCGGCGACCGCCGAGCTCGTAAATCTGTTCATCGCACGGTATCTCAGTCAGGACACCGAACTCGCGGACGCGCTGCCGGAGGCATGACCTGCTCGGCCAGGGCGGGCCGACCGGAACTGCTTCTGTTCCCACTTTCCCATCGCTGGAGATACGTGGCAGTAACGTGCCGTTAATTAGCGGTATATTGGTGCCATCTGCCGCGTGCTCGCCGCACGCGGAGCTACCTATGACCATGTACCTAGGTATGTCGTGCGCAACCTACTGATGCGCGCGAGTGTCGCTTTCGCCGAAAATCTCCCAATCGCACAAGGCAGCAGATGGGTGTGGGCAATGGGAAGCGTGACCCTGTGGATGCAGATGTCGCTGGATGGCTTCGCGGAGGGGCCGGATCAGGAAGTCCACTGGCCAGTGGTGGACGAGGAACTGTGCGAGTCGTTGATGGACGAACTCAGCTCGGCCGACCTGTTCCTCTACGGCCGGAAGACGTACGAGATCATGGCATCGTTCTGGCCGACCGCCGACGTAGATCCGGCGATATCGGAGTTCTATGTCGACTTCGCGCGGTGTTGGAAGGAAACGCCCAAACTCGTCTTTTCACGCAGCCTGCCTACCGCCGGCTGGAACACGAAAATCGTCCGGGAGGATCTGGTCGAGGAAATCGCCGCGCTGCGCGCGCGGCCTGGTTGCGACATGGTCCTGTTCGGCGGTGCGGAGACGGCGTCGGCGTTCATGAAGCACGATCTGATCGATGAGTACCGGCTGTTCGTCCACCCCATCCTGCTGGGTGGCGGTATCCCGTTGTTCCCGACCCCCGCGGTGGTGTCTGGGTTGCAGCTCGTCGATGTGATGACGTTCGACAGCGCCGTCGTCCAGATGCATTACCAGCAGATGGCCTCGGTGTCTTCGGGCTAGCGCACGCAAACCCTGAGGTAGCGGCCCCGCCACCAGAACGGTGACGGACGTCGCGTGAACTCGAGTCGGCATTGTCGAGCGCGTAGCGGCTTTCGTGGGCTAGCTTTTGTTGTATGTCTCTGGTTCAGGCACGTGGCGGCGTGCTGCCTGCATCCACCAGTGAATTCATCGGCCGGGAAACGGAATTGGACCGGTTGGGCGCGTTGCTGGACGGTGACGCGCGCCTGGTCACTTTGGTCGGCCCCGGTGGGATCGGCAAGACGCGATTGGCGGCGGAGGGGCTACGCCGCGGCGCACGTGCCAGGCGCAGGCCGATCTACTGGGCTCGGCTGGCCGAGTTGGAGCCCGACAGCACGGCCACCGCGCAGGATGTGATGCAGTCGGCGGTGCGCACGGATCTCGAGTCCCGGCCGACCCGTGGCGCGCTGGTACGCACGTTCAGCAGCGGTAACCGTTCCGCCGACCGCGCTGTGCTGGTGCTGGACAACTGCGAGCATCTGCTCGGCGCCGTCGCCGCGATGATCGCCGATCTGCGCGAGGCCGCGCCGGGGCTGACCATCCTGGCCACCAGCCGGGAGCCGATCGGCTGGGTCGACGAGTACATCCTGGCCGTGCCCCCGCTGTCCCCGCCCCAATCCCTCGCTTTGTTCCGCCAACAGGCCCAACTCATCGGGCGGGCGATCCCCGACGCCCGCGAGCAGGTTGCCGTCGCCGCGCGGATCTGCCGCCGGGTCGATCACAACCCGCTGTTCATCCGGCTGGCGGCGGCGCGCCTACGGCATCAGCCGCCGGTCATGGTGTTGCGTGAGCTGACCGGCGACGCCGATGACAAGCGTCTGCACTGGACGCACGGGGCACGCGCGGGCGCCGAGGAGCGCCACCGTGGCGTGTACGACGTCGTCGCCTGGTCCTTCGCACTGTGCAGCGCGCAAGAGCAGCTGCTGCTCGAGCGGCTCTCGGTCTTCGCGGCGGGCTACGAGACCCACGACGAGTCTCTGCGCGGCGGCATCGAGCTCGACGCCGCGATCGCGGTGTGTGCGGACGATGCCCTGCCCGAGGGGGAGATCGAACACCTACTGGAACGGCTGATCGAACAATCGCTGGTGTCGGCGCATCTCACCGCGCAAACGGTCAGTTGGTACCTGGTGGAAAGCGTCCGTGTCTTCGCCCGAGACCGGCTACGCCACCGCGACCGCGGCGAGTCCGACCGTCTCGCCGCCCGGCATCGTCGGTACTTCCGGGACAGGGTTGTCGCCACACAGGCCATGTGGCTCGGCCCGCAGGACGGGGCGTGGCTGGAGTGGGCGCGGTCGGCATGGAACGACATCGTGCTCGGCATCGAATCCGGCCTCGCCGATCCCGCGGAGGCCGTCGTCGCGCTGGAGACTGCCACCGTCCTGCTGTCGATGAAAGTTCCGTTCGTGAAATCCGGTGCCGGCGCGCTCACCCGGCTGACCGAACGCGCGCTGGAGGCCACCAAGGGGTCCGGGCTCGGTCCCGCCGGCCTTGGTGAGCTGGCGACCGCCCTGCTGGGCTGGATCGCGCTCTGGCAGGGGCGGCCCGATCACATCCCGCAGCTGCTCGCGGGCTGTGTCGCTCTCCCGGGGCCGCAGGATGCGTGCACCGGTCCGCGCTCCACCGACGTCGATTTCGGGCTGCCCGCTCCGGTTGAATGGATGTGGGGACTCGAGCTGATGCTGGTGCGCGGCGATCCGCGCGCGATCACGGTGCTCACCCGCGCTCGGCGCAAGTTCACCGAGCTCGGCGACCGCATAGGCGCCGAGCGCAGCGACGTGTTCGTGGCGTTCTGCTCCGCCCTCGTGGGCGACCGGCAG